>DATLQK010000001.1:0-9246 GCA_035535195.1 Gaiellaceae bacterium
CGCCTCGCCAGGGGCCGTGCCATCACCCGATCGGGGGGTTCGCCTGATCCGTCTGGACTAGGAAAGCCCTGCTTCTGCCAGGGGCCGACGGCCCCACGCGAAGCGGTCGGCGTACCAGTTCTGCAGCGGCGCGAGGGCGACGCCGTAGCGCGAGGAGTTGATCATCCAGCCCGAGCCGAGGTAGATGCCGGCGTGGTCGATCGCCGCGGCGCGGGCGTGCCGGCCGCCCTGGCCGAAGAACAGCAGGTCGCCCGGTTCGAGCGCCGCGAAGGCGATCCGCTTCGACTTCGGCACCTCGCCGGCCATCTGCGCGGCGGTGCGCCCGCGGATCGTCGCCCGGAGCGCAGCCCCGCCGGGGTACGCCTGGAGCTTGTAGACGCGCCAGACGAAACCCGAGCAGTCGAAGCCGCCGCGCGAGGTGACCCCGAAGACGGTTTGCCGGCCGCTGCTCGTTCCGCCCCAGACGTAGGGGTAGCCGATCAGGTTCACGGCCGTCTGGAGCACCTTCCGCTGCCACGGCGTATACACGGGGAGCTCGAACTCGGCGGCTGCGCTTTCCACGGAGCCGACTTCCCACTCGCGGAACCGAAGGATCTGGGCGGCGGAATAGGCGGTTTCGGCGCGCGTCGCGACATCGCTCGGGAGCAGCTCCAGGTCGTCGTTCGGCGCCTCGTGGTTCTTCCGGAGGCCGAGGAGGCGCGCGACGACCTCGCTGCCGAAACGGCCGGGCGGCCGGAGGCCAGAGGCGCGGGCGCCGAGGTAGAAGAGCCGGGCGTCGTCGCCGAAATCCAGCGAGCGGACGAGCGTCTGGTCGAGCCCGGCCATCGTGACCGGGGCGCTCGGCGTGCCGCCCACGACCGCAGGCGTCTCCGTGAGCGCCGAGACGAGGTCGTCGAGGGCGCCGCGCGTCAGGGGCGAATCGGGCCGGAAGGTCGCGGCGTCGCCGCCCATCAGCCCACGAGTCGTGACGAGCTTGATCTCGGGCGCGGCCCAGGACCGCGTCGTCTTGGCGGAGACGACGGCGGGAGCGAGGAGCGCCAGGCAGGCGCAGGCGAGTGCCGCAAGCGGACGACGCATTCACTGACCCATCGGCCCGGGTCCGTGGCGCCTTTAGGCTCCGCGGAGTGGACTGGCAGGTGACGCCGGAACCGTCGGACGACGCCGAGCGCGAAGCGCTCGTGCAGGCGGCCCAGGAGGCCGTCGACGGCGACCGGCAGAGCGCGTGGTGGAGCTCCGGGCTAGACGACCTAGGCCGTGGCCCGGCTTCGCAGCAGGCCTGGCGCCAGTCGGGCGTAGTCGAGCCCTGAGACCCACGTGATCACGAGGGCCACGAGCAGGGTCCACCAGGCGACGTCGTCACTCCAGAGCCCGGCCGCGGCCAGCCCGCCGACGATCGCCGCGACGGATTGCATCCAGGTCTTCAGCTTGCCGAGGTCGCGCGCGCCGAGCACGACGCCCCGCTCCAGCGCGGCCAGGCGGAGCCCCGAGACCAGGAACTCCCGCGCCACGATCGCCGCGACCATCCAGCCCGGGAAGACGCCTCGCCCAACGAGCACGATCAGGACGGAGATCACGAGCACCTTGTCCGCCACGGGATCGAGTAGCGACCCCATCGCAGACGTCCGCCCGCTCCGCCGCGCGAGCCGCCCGTCCAACCAGTCGGTGGCCATGGCCGCGGCGAAGAGCGCCGTCGCCCAGTAGTCGTGGTGCTCGAAGTCGAGGACGTAGAGCAGCACGATCAGGGGTGCTGCCGCGATCCGTGCGACCGTCAGCTGATCCGCGATGCTCACCGCCAGAGAGAATACGGCCGTCTTGGCCCCGTTCTCGAAGGTCCTGGTCGCCAATCGCGGCGAGATCGCGATCCGCATCTTCCGCACGCTGCGGGAGCTGGAGATCGTCCCCGTGGCTGTGTACTCCGAAGCCGACCGCGCCTCGCTCCACGTCGACCTCGCGGACGAGGCGTACCTGCTCGGGCCCGGAGCGCCGGCCGAGAGCTATCTCGCGCAGGATCGGGTGATCGAGGCCGCGCGCAAGTCCGGCGCCGAGGCGATCCATCCCGGCTACGGCTTTCTCGCCGAGAACGCCGAGTTCGCGCGCGCCGTCGAGGCGGCCGGTCTCGTCTGGATCGGCCCACCGCCGGAGGCGATCGAGGTGATGGGCTCCAAAGTCGCCGCACGCGAGCGGATGCAGGCGGCGGGTGTGCCGATCATTCCCGGGACGACCGAACCGGTGACGACCGCCGAGGAGGTTCGCGGCCTCGGAGACGAGCTCGGCTGGCCGATTGCGATCAAGGCCTCCGCCGGCGGCGGAGGCAAAGGCCTCAAGGTCGTCCCCTCCCCCGACGAGGTGGAGCGGGCCTTCGAGTCGGCCCGACGTGAGGGCGAGGCGTACTTCGGGAGCTCGGCCGTCTACGTCGAGCGCTACCTCGAGGATCCGCGCCACGTGGAGGTGCAGGTGCTCGCCGACGGCCACGGCAACGTGATCCATCTCGGCGAGCGGGACTGCACGATCCAGCGGCGCCACCAGAAGCTGGTCGAGGAGACGCCCTCGCCGGCCGTCTCTCCCCAGCTTCGAGAGCGCATCGGCGGGATCGCCGTCGACGCCGCGCGCGCCGTCGGTTACCGCTCCGCCGGCACGATCGAGGGGCTCCTCTCGCGGGAGGGCGAGTACTTCTTCCTGGAGATGAACACCCGGATCCAGGTAGAGCACACGGTGACGGAGCTCGTGACGGGGCTCGACCTCGTTCGGGAGCAGGTGTTGGTCGCGGCAGGTGAGCCGCTATCGCTGCGCCAGGAGGACGTCCGTCTGACCGGCCACTCGATCGAGTGCCGGATCAACGCCGAGGACCCGTCCAGCGGCTTCCTGCCCACGCCCGGGCGGATCACGGGCTACCGGGAGCCGGGCGGGCCGGGGGTCAGGGTGGATTCGGGTGTCGACGCGGGGCGCGAGGTCGTCGCGCTCTACGACCCGATGATCGCGAAGCTGATCGTCCACGGCATCGACCGCGAGCACGCGAGGCACCGCATGCTCCGCGCACTCGACGAGTACCGGATCGACGGCATCACGACACTGCTCGGCTTCCACCGCGCGCTGCTGCGCGAGCCGTGCTTCGTCGAGGGCAGGACCTGCCACGGCATCGTGGAGTCGGAGGAGCTTGCCCAGCGAGCGGAGGAGTTGTCTCATCTGACAACAACCCTAGCGGCGGGGTCGGACGGCGCCGCCGCCCCGGCCGCGCTGCGCGAGCGGCGGATCCAGGCCGAGCTCGCCGGCCGACGGTACGAGCTCAGCCTGCTCGTGCCCGAGCCGCCGCACGCCGAGCTCGCCCGCCGTCGGAAGGAGCGCGACGCGCGGCGCGGCGCCCACGGTGGGGCTGAGGAGGCAGTCGTCAGCCCGATGCAGGGCACGGTGCTGTCGGTGGACGTCGCCGAGGGCGAAGAGGTCGAGGTCGGCCAGGTGCTCTGCGTCGTCGAGGCGATGAAGATGGAGAACGTGATCGCCGCCCACCGCGCAGGGCGGGTGGCCGAGCTCTCGATCGAGGCGGGGCAGCCCGTCAAGACCGGCCAGGTGATCTGCATAGTGCAGGGCGCGTGACGACGGCCCGGCCCTTCTGCTCCGACATCTCCCGCGAGAACGACGAGCCACTCGGCGCCACAGCGAGCCGCATCGACCACTGGCTCCTCGTGGAGTACCGCGGGCTCTGGAGCTCGGACGCGCTCGTCGGCAGCGGCCTCTCCGACCAGGTGAAGACGAGGCTGCGCGAGCTCCGGTCGGCCCGGCCGCGGACGCGCCTGCTCTTCATCCGCCGCCCGGACCGGCGGCGCCACCCGAAGCTCGCCGTCTACGTCGCGACCTCCCGTCAGGGGGAGGAGCGGATCGGACGCCTCGAGCTCGACGAGCACGAGGACCTGCGCCGGGTCGACCCGTGGGAGGCGGCCGAGGACACGGACGAGCTGCTCTTCCTCGCGTGCACCCACGGAAAGCACGATCCGTGCTGCGCGCGCTATGGCCGGCCGCTCTACGAGGCGCTGAGCGAGGAGCTCGACCCCGAGTCGGCCTGGCAGTGCACCCACGTCGGCGGCGATCGCTTCGCCGGTAACGCGCTGTGCCTGCCCCACGGCGTCTACTACGGCCGGGTCGACCGAGACGACGTCCCCGGCCTGGTCGACGAGTACTTCGACGGGCGGATCTCGCTCGCCCACTACCGTGGTCGGTCTTGCTGGCCGTTCGCGGTCCAGGCCGCGGAGCGGAGGATCCGGGCGGAGGAGGGCTTGACGGGGCTCGACGACCTCAGGCTCAGCCGAGTCGACGCGCGGGGCGCAATCCGCTGGACGGTGGCGTTCGAGACGCGCGTCGGGCCGAGGGAGGTCGACGTGGTGACGGAGCTGGGCGAGCTGACGATGCTGACGTGCAACGCGGACCGCGTGAAGCGGCCGCTGCGGTACGTCGCTATGCCTCGCTGACCTGCAGGAAGCCCTCGCGGACCAGGCGGCGGACGAGCACCAACCGGCCGGCGTCGTCCAGTGACCCGGGCAGCTCCGCGACCGTGAACGGCTCGTCGGATGCGACGATCGCCTCCAACTCCTGCGCGATGTGTGCGGGGAACGTGACGTCCCTGCCCTCGAAGACGAGCGAGACCGTGCCGTTCTGCTCGACGAGATCGGCGAGCACCGTCGGGCGCCGCTCGAGCCGCGAGTCCGGTGCGAGCGCGTCGAGCGCGCGCAGCTGCGCCATCTGACCCTCGCGGATCGGCCGGCGCGACCGGACGAGGCTCTCGCGGGCGCGGCGCGCGACCTCCTCGGCTCCGAGCCGGGCGCGCAGAGCCTCGACGAGCTCGTCGGTGCCGTTCCCCGACTGCCACGAGCGCCGGAACCCGATCTCGTCCCCCAGCTCGTCAAGGGCCGCCTTGAACGCGTCCAGCCACGTGACGACGTTGACGCCGACGGTGATGTGGAGTGAGTCGGTGTCCGAGGTGAGCGCCTCGTGCAGCCAGCCGCGCGGGAGGTAGAGCATGTCGCCGGGCCGTAGCCCGCGGTCCTCGACCGGCGGTCCGGGCTCGCCCATTGCCTCCGAGTACTTCTGGTGCTTCAGCGGCAGCTCCCACGCTGGCTCGTAGACGAGCCACCGCTTCTCCCCGGAGACCTGGAGGACAAAGACGTCGTGTGTGTCGTGGTGCACCGGCAGCCCCTGGGCGTGCCGCGGCGTGTAGTAGGCATTCGCCTGCGCCGGGTGGCCGAGCGTCTCTTCGAGCGACCGGCAGAACTCGGCGATCGACGGCTTCGTCAGATGGAGCCCCTGGAGGACGATCGTCGCGCCGCGCTCCCACTCGGCGAGCACCTGCTCGACTTCAGCCGTCCCCGTGAACGGCGTCGGGCGCCAGGGAATGTCGAGCGTGTAGTCGCGGGCCCGAAGCTGCTCGCCGGCCTTGACCAGCCGGAACCCGGGATATCGCAGGCCGCCGGAGGTGACCGCATGCTGAACCTCCTGCTCGGAGAGGAGGTCGTCGTAGCGGCCGGCCTCGTCGCGCTCCATCGCGAGCGGCCTGCGCTCCCAGTAGGTCTCGAGGAACTCCGCGGCGCCGACGGGGTCGACGCAGCGCCCGAGCGCCCTAGGCGTCTGTGCCGTCGGAGTCGCTGTCTGTGCCGTCAGAGTCGCTGTCAGTGTCGTCCGTGTCGCTGTCGGAGTCGTCCATGTCGGCGTCCGAGGTCTCCTGCCGAATGGACTGGGCGACGTCGGTGCGGATCTCGTCGTCGCTGAGCGTCGTGTGGTCGCTCATGCCATCTCCTTCGATCGGGGATACAGCCGTCGAGTCTATGTATCCCGATCCGGGGCCGCTAAATCCGGAGGGCGTGGTCGGTTACCCAGAGGACATCGGCCCCCTCGGTGAGGTCGCGCGCGTCTGGCCGCGTGAAGGGCCCGAAGAGAGCGCGGAGCACGGTCCCCGACCGGAGCACCTCGGAGCCCTGGATCGTGCCGCGGTAGGTCGCGCCCGGCGCCAGCAGTGCGGGCGGCGCCGGTGTCACGCGCACGGGTTGCAGGGCAGGCGGCGTGCGCGTCGAGTCCTCTGTGAGGCGCCTGAGCTCGGCCTGCGATGTCGTGTCGAGCGGGACGAGCCCGAAGCTCTGGGGGCTCATCCGGTACGGGCTCGTGGAGTTGTTCGTCACGGCCACGTTCGCCCGCCACCCGTCCGGGCCGACCGCCAGCCGACCGACGCGGAACACGAACTGCCCCGCCGCGTACCGCTCGACCCAGCCGAGGTCAACGTCCCTCGGGTTCGCCGGCGGGGCCAGCGTCGGACGCTGAATCCCCGAGCAGCCGGCGAGTGCGACCAGCAGGAGGAGGCATGGATAGACTCGCCAGCCGGTCATGGACCTCTACGAGTACCAGGGCAAAGAGCTCTTCAAGCGGTTCGGGATCCCCGTCTCCGAGGGGCGAGTCGCCGACACGCCCGAGGCCGCGCGCGCGGCCGCCGAGGAGCTCGGTGGACAGGTCGTCGTCAAGGCGCAGGTGCTGACCGGCGGTCGCGGGAAGGCCGGCGGGATCAAGCTTGCGGACGGACCCGACGAGGCCGAGGAGCATGCGCGGGCGATCCTCGGCATGGACATCAACGGCCACGTCGTGCGGAAGCTCTGGATCGAGCAGGCGTCGGACATCGAGCGGGAGTACTACCTCTCTCTGACCTTCGACCGCGGCGAGAAGAAGTCGCTCTACATGTTCACGTAGGAGGGCGGGATCGACATCGAGGAGGTCGCGGCGGAGCGTCCGGAGGCGCTCGCGCGCCTACACGTCGACCCGCTCGAGGGCTTCCAGCCCTACGAGGCGCGCCGCTTGATCTACGGCGCTGGCCTCGAGGACGAGGGCGAGCAGAAGCAGATCGCGAAGATCGCGGGCCAGCTGTACGACGCCTTCGTCGGCTCCGACGCGATGCTGACCGAGATCAACCCGCTGATCGTGACGCCTGACGGCGAGGTCAAGGCGCTCGACTCGAAGTTCACCGTCGACGACAACGCGCTCTACAAGCACCCCGACATCGCCGAGATGCGAGACCTCGAGGCGTACCCGCCCGAGGAGCGCGCGGCGCGCGAGAAGAACGTCACGTACGTCAAGCTCGACGGGGAGGTCGGCGTGCTCGGGAACGGCGCCGGCCTGGTGATGTCCACGCTCGACGTCGTCGCGCTGGCCGGCGGCCGCCCGGCGAACTTCTGCGACCTGGGGGGCGGGGGCGACGCACAGGGTGTCGTCGACGCGCTCGAGATCATCAGCGCCGATCCCCAGGTGACGTCGATCCTGTTCAACATCTTCGGCGGGATCACACGCTGCGACGAGGTCGCGCGCGGGATCCTCCAGGCGCTCGACCAGCTGACGATCGAAGAGCCGATCGTCGTGCGGCTCGACGGGACGAACGCCGAGGAGGGGCGGCAGCTCCTCAGGGACGCGGCGTCGCCCAACCTGCACGTGGAGCCGACGATGCTCGACGCGGCTCGTCGGGCGGTGGAGCTGGCCGCGTGACCGACGTCTGGAGCAGCCGTGCGCAGACCATGCGCGAGAGCCCGACGCATCGCGAAGGGCCCGATCTGGATCTCGTCGTCGAGCTCTGCGAGCCGGCGCCCGGCGTCGACGCGATCGACATCGCGACCGGTGGCCAGCACGTGGCGCGCCGCTTGCGGGACGAGGGAGCGCGCGTCGTCACCGTCGATCCCGCGCCGGGAATGGAGCCGGACGTCATCTCCCGGGCGGAGAGCCTTCCCTTTGCCGACGGCAGCTTCGACGTCGCGGCCTGTCGGATCGCGGCGCACCATTTCGACGACGTCGCGGGCGCCGTCGCCGAGATGGCGCGCGTCAGCCGCGATCGCGTGGTCGTCCAGGACAACCTCTTCCAGGGCGAGGCGATGGAGGAGGCCGAGAAGCTCCGCGACCCGAGCCACGTCTGCCGCTACAGCGAGCAGGAATGGCGCTCCTTCTTCGAGCGGGCGGGGCTGGAGGTCGACCGCCTCGAGATCATGAGCCGCCGCATGCCCGTCGACCCCTGGCTCGGGCGCGCAGATGCGAGCGCCGAGGTCTCGGCCAGGGTCAAGGAGCTGATCGCCGACATGATCGACGACGGGCTCGTCCGTCACGACGCGATCATCCTGCGGGGCCGCAAGCGCTGATGGCGATCATCGTCGACAACGACACGCGCCTCGTCGTCCAGGGCCTCACCGGGCGGGAAGGGTCGTTCCACGGGATCCGCAACCGGGACTACGGCACGAACGTGGTCGCGGGCGTCACGCCCGGCAAGGGCGGCCAGGACGTCGAGGGCGTGCCCGTCTTCGACACCGTCGCCGAATCGGTGACGGAGGCCGGCGCGAACACGGCGATGGTCTTCGTCCCGGCGCGCTTCGCGACCGATGCGATCTACGAAGCGGTCGACGCAGGCGTCGAGACGGTGATCTGCATCGCGGAGGGCCTGCCGGCGCACGAGATGCTCCGCGTCTACAACTACATCCGTCCCAAGGGGATCACGATGCTCGGCCCGAACTGCCCGGGCGCGCTGTCGCCCGGGAAGGCGAACGTCGGGATCATCCCCGCCGAGATCTTCCGCGAGGGGAACGTCGGCCTCGTCAGCCGGTCCGGCACGCTCACGTACCAGATCGGGCACGAGCTGACGCAGCTCGGACTCGGCAACTCGACCATCGTGGGCATCGGCGGCGACCCGGTCGTCGGCTCCGGCTTCATCGACATCCTCTCACGCTTCCAGGCGGACGACGAGACGGAGCTGATCGTGATGGTGGGCGAGATCGGCGGCGCCGAGGAGGAGAAGGCCGCGGCGCACATCCAGGAGTACGTCACCAAGCCAGTGATCGCCTACATCGCCGGCTTCACCGCCCCGCCCGGCAAGACGATGGGCCATGCCGGCGCGATCATCTCCGGTACTTCAGGTACGGCGCAGGCCAAGAAGGAGGCGCTCGAGGCCTGCGGCGTGCGGGTCGGGACGACGCCGACGGAGGTCGCGCAGCTCGTCGCCGAGACCGTCGGCGCCCGCGCCTGACCCGCGCTTTTTTCCTGCACGTCACGGGAGTACCCTCGTCGTATGGACAGACGACGGATTGTCTACTGGCTTGGCGCGATGGTGGCCCTGTTCGTGGTCGGGCTGATCATCGGGCTGGTCTGGGCGGATACGAGTGACGTCGCCGGATTCATCGCAGTCGTGACGAACATCGTCGGGGCGGCGGGAATCGTGCTGCTCCTGATCATGCTGGCCGTCGCGAC
>DATLQK010000002.1:0-31191 GCA_035535195.1 Gaiellaceae bacterium
GCGCTCGCTCGCTGCTCAATCGGCGTCCCGGAAGATCCGCGTCGAGGCGGATCGTGATCCGGACCGTGGCGAGATGAGCAAAGACGTCGAACTCAGCAGAGAAGAACTTGAGGCGCTCGAAGCGGTCCTCGCTGAAGCGCGGGATCCGGAGGAGTTGCCGCGATTTGAGCGTCTCCGAGGCGAAGTCCATCAGGCCCTTAGGCAAGGGCCACCACCTAGTGGGCGTCTTGGCCAGATGAGGCCGTGAAGGCCAGCGCCCGATCCGTGCCCAAACGCCTGAGAACCGGGTCACGCAGGAAAAGCGGGACGGGACCTCTTCGCACGGCCGTAGCCGCATAGCGAAGCCACTTCCCGCCCCGGACCGAAAGCCACGAAAGCCACGACCCTGAGGACCCCGTGGAGGTTCAAGTCCTCTCATCCGCATAGCCAGCTCAAGCCGCGGCTGAGGCGCACTCTGGGCACAAACCTCACAGAGACGCGTCTGGAGTTCTGGGTGACAAGCGGTCCGCGCGGGCGGTTGGCAGAGGCCGGAAACGGGTTCTGCCGGCGTCAAGCGACGGCTCGGCGGCGCGTCCTTTGGTTAACGGGTTTAACGCCGGCCGGTGAAGCGGAGCTGCGAGGAGAATCTGCTCTTGCGAGAGAGGTTCATTTCCGCCTTGAGTTGGACGCGTAGCGTGTAGCGACCAGGGCGGAAGCGTGCGTTGAAACGGACGACGCGCGAGCGGTAGGCGTCCAAGCCGCCGACCTGCTTGAGCACTCGCTTCCCGTGCGCGTTGTAGAGGCCGGCCTCGAAGAGCGCGTCCTCCTGGGCGTTGAGCACGAGCTCCATGCCTACCCTCCGGGCCGGCTGGGTCCGTTTGCGCGGCCACTTCACGCGGGCGCCCTGGACGCGGGTGGTATGGCGCCAGGGGCGCATCGCGCCCTGACAGCGGCCGCCGGTCTGTGCCATCGCGGCCTTGACCGAGTCGAACGAGGGCCGGCGGGTACCGTCTGCACGGACCAGGCCGGCCTGCCAGCGATCGAGGTTGGGCTCGTCGCGCAGCAGGAAGAAGAGCGCCGAATGCACCGAGGCGTCGCACGAGAAGTAGCGGATGGCGTCGCCGTAGATGCGCGCCTGTGCGTTTTCGTTCGTCGCCCGGATGCTCTCCCGGCCGTAGTACGCGAACGCGGCCGAGGGGACAGCGTCGACCTGCCAGCCGAGCTCGTCGAGCCGGACCTTCATTCCGCCCGAGCGTGTTCCCTCGGGGAAGAGCGGCTGGGCGGTGCCGCGAAAGGCATCCCAGAGCGCTTGCTTGATCCGGCCCAGGTTGGGCGCGCCGGCGTTCGGCCAGCGGTAGCCCTTCATCAGCGGGTCCCGGTCGTGATCGGGATAGGGGTGGTACGCGAGCTCGTCCATGATTGGCCGCTTGCGGCCGCTCGCCCGATACGTCTTTCCGAGCGCGTCGATGAAGCGGACCGGGGAGGTGGAGACGTTGTTCGAAGCATCCGGCCGGTCGCCGCCGCGCGGTGAGAGCCCGAGACCGATCACTCGGATCCCGGGGTCGACAGCCTTGAGGGAGTCGTAGGACGCGGCGAGCAGCCTGTAGTAGGAGCGGGCGGAGACGTTTTGCCCGGACTTCCCGAACTGCGGCTGCCAGAAGCGCGGCTGGTTGGGCTCGTTCCCGATGATGAAGTCGTTGACGGTGGGGTAGGTTCGAGCAAGAAGCCCGACGTACTGCGCGTAGAGCTCCGGTGCGTTGGGATTCTCGGCGACCGCCCTCGCCTTTGTGGGTGACACGGAGAAGACCGGATGGACACCGCGAAGAGTTGCGAGCGGAACGAAGAGATCGAGCTGCCACTGGTCCGGGATCGTGGTCGGCGCGGCGGGGTCGAAGTTGACCGTGATGCGGTTCTCGCTCATGCCGAGCTCGCTCATGCTGTCAAGGAACCACACGCTCTGGTCGGGGCTCCTGCCGAGGTCGTCGGCCACGCCGACGCGCAGCACGGCGGACGCCCCACCGGTGAAGGTGAGCGCGGAAACGAGCAGGGCAACAAGGACGGCTAGGCGCTGCATACGCCTTCTGCCTCGGCGAGCTGGGTTCTTCGTGTTCATCGTCCCTTTCTTTGCGATGTTCCACCGCCGCCAAGCGCGGCAGCGTCTCGGCCTCAAGCGCCGGATCGTTGCTTGACGATCTGGAGGATGCGAACGTGCGAAACGCCGGCGGCTGCGGCGATCTGGCGCAGGCTTGCGCCCTCGGCATGAGCTTGACGAATTGCTGCGCGCCAGGAAGCGTTGGCCTCGCAGCGGCGAGCTGTCGCCCGTTTCACGGCTGTCAGGGGATCGGGCATTGCAGCGGTAAGTATCGTCACCACTTGTAACGACGCGGCGGTAAGTTGAGTAAACAGTCTGTAAGAACCGCGTCCGGACGGCAGCGGAAATCGTGCGTCGCCGACGGCCCGCGAGTGCTCGTCGGCTTCTAAGGTCCGTGGCTAAGGAACAAAGGGACGGTCGTGCTGGCGCTCAGTACGCGTCCCTTCGGTGAGCGCACGGCCCCGGACCACGGCGATGCGGGCTCCGAGGCCGTGCGCGGCGCAGTCGTAGCCGGCCTCCCTTCGCCGGCCTACGGCTTCAGCGTGTTCGCGGGCCCTGCGGCTCTCGCGAAATGCTCTCGACCACCTGGCCGGTGTCCTTGTCTTTTCCCTGCAAGGCGACATCGGCCTGCGAAACTACGCCGACGAGGCGATCGTCCTCGGCAGTCACGGCCAGACGCCTCACCTGGTACTGCGCCATGAGCCGGAGCGCGTCGGAGAGATCGTCGTCCGGACTCACGGTGACGAGCTCGCGCGAGGAGACCTCGGACGCCGGCATCCCACGCGGGTCTTTGCCCTTCGCGATGGCGCGTACGACGATGTCGCGATCTGTGACGATCCCCACAAGCCGATCGCCCTCGACAAGCGGAACCACTCCCACTTCCTCGGCTTCCATTACCTCGGCGACCTCGCTCAAAGGCGTCTGAGGCGTTACGGCACGTGGTCTCTGCGTCATCACATCTGCAACTTTGGTGCCCATAGCGCTCCTTTCGGGGTTTCTTGAGTGGTTTCCGGCATCGCGTCCATCAAAACCGAGGTCCTCAACCACAACGACGAAGGAGCCCTCGCAGAACTAGGAGGCGCGATCGGCGAAACGCTGGTCGCGGGTCTCGAGCTCCCTACGAATGGCGTCGCAAAGATCGTTCATCTGCTGCTCCAGCGACGGAGGGAGGGGATTACCGAGGTCGTGGGCCGCATCGATCGCGAGATCGCAGGCGACTCGTAGCTTGATCAGCGCATCGGTGTCGCCGCGTCGCCCCACGATTGTGGTCTTGCCGCTAACGCTGCGCGTGAAACGACTTGCGACAAGGTCGGATGTCACCGCCTGCCCGCGCCGACTACTCCACGAGGCGCTCGACCTCGTCGAGCTTGTCGACGATCACGTACCGCTCGTCCTGTTCGACGACATACTCGATTTCATCGGTCTCGTGACCTGGTACCACCGCAAAACGGTCGCGCTGGCGGCGAACGCGCTCGTACTCTGCGAGGGTCATCAGCACGAGTCCGTCGCACCCACTCGTCTTTCCGCATTCACACTGGAATTCGAACTGATGCTCGGGCGCCGCCCAGTCGGCGCGTTCGTCGAGACCGGCGCGTTGATCGTTCACGGTGCGTGTCAGGGCCTCGTTCCGAGCCCGCCGCTCGAGCCGCTCCTCCACGCTCCGCATCCTATGCGGCGGGTGCCTCAGCGACCGCGCGCACGATAGACCCGGGCTGACTGAACGAAATTCTTACGGACTGTTTACTCAACTTACCGTCCCGTCGTTACAAGTGGTGACGATACTTACCGCAGCAATGCCCGATCCCCTGACACCCGTGAAACGGGCCACAACGCGCCGCGCCGAGTCCGAAGAGGCCTGGCGTGACGCGATCCGCCAAGCTCGGGCCGAGGGCGCAAGCCTGCGCCAGATCGCCTCGGCCGCAGGTGTGTCGCATGTGCGAATCCTCCAAATCGTCAGGCAGCGATAAGGCGCCGCCTGCCTAGGAGAGCGCCAAGCTACGTACCTGACCGCTGCCGCTACCGAGCCTCCCTGCATTGGGGCTTGCCTGGAGCCGTCTGGCTCGGTCACCCACAAGCTAGGAGAGAACCACGTTGACACTGATGTACCGGCATCCGAGCAGGTCGAGGGATAGCGCGCTGACGTACCGGCAGCTCGAGGTCCTCCGCCTGATGGCGAACGGCTACGAGTCGAAGGAGATCGGCCGTTTGCTGTCGATCAAGCCGCAGACGGTGAAGTTCCATCGGACGTGGATCTTCAGGACGCTCGACGTCTCGAATGCCCCTGCTGCGGTTGCAACCGCGCTCCGGTCCGGCCTGATCGCCTAGCCGCTGGACCCGCCGACGCCATCCAGGCCCGGCGCTGCTCCTCGTCTTCGCGCTGACGCTGCTGCTCAACGGCGCCTCCGGCACGGCGCTCGTCGGCTTTCTGCTGGTCTGGCTTGTCCCGACCTACCTGCTGTCGCGGCTCTGGCACCGGCCGGGCGGCCACACGAACCTAATCGACGGCCTGCTCCAACTCTCGTTCCTCAGGAGAGGTCGGATTTAGCTCCTCGCGCGAATCTGTGCTGGCCACGGCTCCGGCGATCCCGGTCTTCTCGACGATCCAGTAACGCTCGGTCTGGCCCACAACATTCTCGACCTCGAGGAAGACATGGCTTGGGTTCGGCGCCACGGCGAAGTGAGTGGCGTCGCTTCGAAGCGCTTCGTACTCCTCCATGGTCAGACTGACCTTCTCGATACACGTGGGGTCTGCGCATTCGCACACCCACTCTGGGGCGGCCACAAGGTCGCTGAACGGCTCGTTTACCTCCCTTACCTGCTCGTTGACCTTGCGAAAGAGCGTCTGGTTTCGCGCAACACGGACGGCATGCACGTCTCGTTTCTCCTCAGACATCGACCCCCAATTCCTGGTCGGGCGGCGGGAAAGTTGGCGTGCCGAATAGACGAACGCGCCAACGGGTTCCGCCCCGGCTTCCGCCCAGCGTACCGGCGACCCGAGCCGCTGTCCCGTGAGGTCTCGCATACATATGCCTTCTGGCCGTCAAGGACGACCTCGGCCAATTCCGGTTTCTTTCGCCGCGTAACCGGCTACACCACAGCTCATGGGGAGAGGCGGTGACATCGACGCGCTGATCAAGCTGCGCGTCGCCTGCGACCTCGCGGTCACCGCCGCCAACGAGCTGGGCGACCCGCTTCCACCACCGCTCGAAGAACAGATCAACGATCTGTGTGACGCTATTCAGACCGAGCTCGAAGCACGGGACGAGCGGTTCTCGCACCGAACCGCTACGCCTGACCCGGCTCCACAGCAAGTCTCGGCAGCTGATCCGCGTCGTCGTTCATAACGCAACCGGCACTGGAGCGAACAACCATCACGCGCTTCGCCGTGGGATGGTCGACGCCGCAGCACCGACCACCCCGACTAGGTATGGGCTTCCGGCGGAATGATTGCGCCACCTAAACAGCCAGACCCACACGACGAAGGTCCAGAACGCCTCCGCTCGATCACGGGGACATGCAGCAAGGCGGGTGACTCGCCTAGTTCGCGAAAATGGCGGGCTGTGTTACGGGATGCAGCCGGACGTTGCCGGCTGCGAGGTGACGACGGTTCCGTCCACGACCTCAGCCTGAACGGAGGACGCTCCCCAGGTACAGGTCGTCGGCTCGGGTTTTGCGCCCGTAGCCGTTGCTGCGTTCAGCATCAGAACAGCAACGAGCGCGATGGACAGGCAGGCAAGGAGACGGAACCGCTGGCCGCAGAGCCTCATGAGGCCAGGATGGCGATGACGGGCGAGAAGCGCCATAGGCCGAGTGGCTCATCTTCAGGGTCGGGAGGTCCTATCCCATGGACGCCCCGGGCTGCGTAAGCAGACCCAGTCAATCCTTCGTCGGTGCCTGCAGCTCGACCTCGGCGGGCTCACCTCGCCGGAGCTCGCGGCTCCGTTCGGCTTCGGCGTTCACCTCAGCGCCGAAGAGCAGCGCGAGGCCGCTGACCCAAAGCCAGGTCAGCATGATGATCACGGCCGCCAGCGACCCCCAGAGCTTGTTGTACGAGCCGAACTGGCTCACATAGAGGGCGAACAACCCGGACGCGAGCAGCCAGGTTACGACGCTGATCACCGTCCCGATCGTCAAGAAGCTCCAGCGCGGGTGGTCGATGTTCGGGCCGAGGTAGTAGATCGTCGCAAACACCGCGAACAGGCCGAGAATCAGTACAGGCCACTGGGCCGTCCACCACAGCCAGTCGACGAGGGTCTCCAGCCCGACGGACGAGCCGACCCACTGCGACAGCGCGGGGCCGAGCACGAGCAGGCCGAACACGAGGGCGAATGCGGCCAGCATCAGGACGACCATCACGAGGGCCGTGAGCCGCCGCTTGACGAAGCCGCGCGTCTCCTCGCGGCCGTAGGCCGCGTTCAGCGCCCACATCAGCGTGTCCATGGAGCCGGTCAAGGTCCAGAGCGCGAGCACGCCGCCGACGACGATCGCCGAGAGCCCGGAGTTCTGCTGCGCCTCGACTACGCGATGCAGGGTCTGGTCGATGAGTGTGATCGCCTCCGGCGGCACGATCCCCTGAAGCTTGTTCACGATCGTCGAGACCGCGTGCTCGTCCCCGGTCAGGCTGAAGACGCCGACGGCGACAAGCAGGAGGGACGGGATCGCGAAGAACGCGTAGTAGGCGAGCGCCGCCGCCAGGTTCGTGACGTGGTCCTTGAGGGATTTCTTGCCCGCTCTGACGAGGATCGCGCCGTAATCGCGCTTCGAGAGGTCGCCGAGCGTCGGCTCGTCGACGTTCGGCTCGTCGAGCTCGGGCTGCGGCTCCTGGCGCTCAGCTGACCGTTGGTTCGGTGCGGCACTCACTCCGGACGAGTGGTTCCCGAACCTCGCAGTCGCAAACCGGCGCCGTTCCTCAGATCGCGTGGGAGACGGTCTCCACCTTCCTAATCCGCTCGAGCGGGGGCGAGCGCCCGTCAGCCGTCAGTCCCAAGGGCGCTGCCCCTAGAGCCAACGACTGAGCGGCCGATCGGGTTGCGGGAGGGCGCCGCCGGTGCCATGCCCTCCCAGCCGCCCTCAATGCCAAAACGCTTAGCCGAAGGAGCTTTCGGGAATAGCAGGTGCGTCAACCGAACGAGAGGAGTGAACGTTGTCCGCCCTTCTGCTCATCATCCTGCTGCTTCTGCTGCTCGCGGCGATCGGCGGCGGGATCCTGATCAGCAAGATTCTCTGGCTGCTGCTGATCGTCGCGCTGATCGTGCTCGTGGTCGGCCTCTTCAGCGGCCGCAGCACCACCGCCTAGCAGCGGGCTAGCACCTCGGCTGGACGTCGGCGCCGGAGGTGGCGTACGCCTCGTCCCAGGCGTAGGCGCACCCGTCGAAGGAGCCCTCCTCGAGACCCTGCTGGCGGGCGACCTTGGGGTCGAAGGCGAGATTGCCCTCCTGCTGGCCCTGCGGCTGGCGGCAGGCGACGCGACCGAGGCGGCGGCTCGAGTCGCGCCGGTGGATGTCCGCCACCGCCTTCTTGCATGCGTTAACCCACGCCTGGGCGTACGCCTTCTCGTACGCCGCTTCGCCGGCCTGCGCGCTGACACCGGAGCTCCCGCCGGAGTTGCCGCAGGAGGCGCTCGCCACGACCGCGATGCAGAGCAGCAGGAGTGCCCAGCTCGTCTTCACGCCGGGAGTTCTACCCGGGAAGCGCCTGCAGCACCTGCTCGACGTGGGTGTCCGGTTTGACCTTCCGCATCACCTTGGAAAGACGTCCCTGGGAGTCGATCAGGAAGGTCGAGCGCTCGACGCCCATGTACGTCCGGCCCATGTACTTCCGCTCGCCCCAGACGCCGTAGAGCTCCGACACCGTGTGCTCCGGGTCGGCGAGCAGCGTGAACGGGAGGCCGTACTTCTGCTTGAACTTGACGTGCGACGTCTCCTCGTCTGGGCTCACGCCGAGGACGACGGCGCCGCGCTCCTGGAAGACGTCGTAGTTGTCGCGGATGCTGCAGGCCTGCGTCGTGCAGCCGGGTGTGTCGTCGCGCGGATAGAAGTAGAGGACGACGGGCTTCCCGCGGAGCTGCGAGAGCCGGACGCGCTCGCCGGCGTCGCTCATGAGCTCGAAGTCCGGAGCCAGCTCGCCTTCCTCGACCACTCGTACCTCCTCGCGCCGCGTGGTGCGCGTCAGCCGCGTCTCCCGCGACAGCGAACGTTTCGTCACCCCGTCAGAACAGGCTGAGCGTAACCGGACCGCCTGCGAGCGGGACGGGCGGGGACGCTAGTCGAAAGGGAAAGCGGGATGGCCCGGCGGCCGGGCCATCCCGCTTGCAGTGCTAGCCGGACGGCGTGCCGCCCGCGATTCCGGGGCAGAGGAGGCTGCCCAGGATCCCGCCTTCGGAGTTGGCGGTGATCAACAGGTGGACCGGGTCCGTGGGGTTGGCACCGCTCAGGTGGACCATCAGACCCAGCAGGTTCAGGTCAAGCGGCCCGAGCGTGAGCTCGAGAACGGTGCAAATCGCCATCGGCCGGTACGTCCCCGGGGTGGCCGTCAGGCCAGATCCGCCACCGGATCCCGATGCCTGGTAGATCGGCGCTGCGACGCTGACCCCCTTGGTGGCGAGGCCGCTGCGGTTCGCTGCCCTCGTTAGCCTCGCGGCCTGTAGCCCCAGCGGAGAACGGCCGGACAGGCTGCAGAGCAGCGAGCCGAGCAGGCCGCCGTTCGAATCGGCCGTGATTGTCAGGTGCACCTGGTCGAGGTGGATCATCAACCCGAGCAGGTTGAGGTCGAGCGGCCCGAGCCTCAGGTCGAGGATCGGACAGATCCGCTGGGCCGACGTGAGCTGCCTCAGCTTCTTGACCCGCACGACGAACGCGTGGCGGTCGACCCCGGTCACGTTGAATTGCGGGTTCGCGCCCGTCGGGTTGAAGCGCCCGACTGCGGTTCCGACCGCGTAGAGGCGGCCGTTCCGCTTGACGAATCGCTTGACCTGGAGCTGCACGTTGACTGCTCCGACCTGCGTGGTAGTGCCTGCCGCCGTCGGACTCTGCTGTGCTTGCGTGGTGGCGGAGCTCGTTGCGGTGGCAACGGCGGCGAAGGCAAGCGTTACGACCGCGGCGAGCGTGACCACCGCGGCGAAGAGCTTGCGTGACATGGTTCCCCCTCTCATGGGGCTACCCCCTCTCCCCAACGCGCTGAGCCTCTCCGCGCTGAGTCTCCCGGGAACTCCCCAGTTGAACTGCCTTGACGGGTCCCCGAGTACCCGGCCGTCACAGTGCTAAACCCGCAGCGTGCGAGTTAGGGGCGGCGGGAGTACGACTTCACGTCCGTACTCGTGCACCGCTCGACGCACTACGCAGAGGACGACCGGCTTCCCGCGGGAACTGCGAGAGCTTGACGCGCTCGCCCTCGTCGCTCATCAGCTCGAAGTCAAGCGCTTCCTTGCCTTCTGCCACCGTGGGCCGCCCCTATCCTGTCGGGCCGTGCTGAGCGCGCACCAGATCGTCGGCCTGTGCGTCCTCGTCGCCGCGGCGGCGGCGACGCTGTGGGGCGCCTTCGCATATTTCGGCCGGCGCGACGCCGGCCGCGCGCTCGGGCACGTGCTCGCGCTCGTCCAGACGCTGCTCGTCGCGCAGGTCGGGCTCGGCCTCCTGCTCGTCTCCGACGGACGGCGCGCGCCGGACGACCTCCACTACGTCTACGGCACGCTCGCGCTGCTCGTCGTGCTGGCGCCGTGGCTCTACGCGCCCGACGAGCCGCGCCGCCGGCTCGCGTGGTTCACGGGCGCCACACTGGTGGGAGGGGCGCTCGCGACCAGGGCGTACTTGACGTCGGGATGAGACGGTTCTTCGCGGACATGAACCCGACGCTGCGTGGGTTCCTGATCATCGTCGTGATCGTCCTCGTCGTGATCCTCCTCAACCAGCAGACGACGCTGCTGTCGCTCGTCGCATTGACGCGGATCGCGTTCTTCCTCGCCATCGCCTTCTTCATCTACCTGCTGTGGCGCGAGCGACGGGGCGAGATCTCGACCTGGGCCACCCGCTCTCAGGTGGCCTTCTACGGCGGCGCGATCCTGATCGTCGTCGCCTTCGGCGTCTACATCCTCCGAGGCGCCTCCGGCCGCGACGCACTCGCCTTCATCCTCACCCTCGGCTTGAGCGCCTTCGCGATGTTCCGCGCCTGGCGCGACCAGCACACCTACCGGTGAGCTAAGCCTCGGCGGTGACGCCGGCGCCGTCGAGCGCGTCGAGCGCGCGGCGGATCGGCATCCACTGCCCGACGAAGATCGGCGTGTCGCGTTCCGTGTAGCGACTCGCCTCGCTGTCGCGCAGCGTCAGCATCAGATGCATGAAGTCCGCCGGCTCGTCGCACTCGAACGCGGTCATGAACTCCTGGTCGTCGATCCCGAACGAGTACGTCGTGTGGTTGTGGATCGTGGCGAACTCGGCGCCGATGCGGATGTGCTCGTCCATCGCGCGCTGTCGCTCGTCCTCGGGCAGCGCGTACCAGGGGCGGATCTTCACGAACGGGTAGACGACGAGGTAGGGCGAATCCTTCGGGACGACCTTCCGCGGCCGCCGCGCGGCGGTGTACTGCGAGGCCTTCGTCGTCGCCAGGTACGAGTAGGGCGTCTCGAGGTAGGCCGCGATCGGCGTGGCGTTCAGCTCCGCGCCGAGCTCGCCGAGATCCTCGTACCGCTCCGTGATCTTCCAGAGGAAGAAGTCGCTGTCGGGTCGGACCCCGGTCGTCGAGTAGGCGCGGACGGTCATCCGGCCGGTCCACTCGTCCACGACGTCGGCGAACGCCTCCTTGCCCGCGAGACGCTCCTCGACGGGGAGCCGTCGCCACGCGGGGTCGACGCGGAAGAACCTGTACGCGACGTATTGGCCGCTCATCGGCACCTAGCAGGATCGTAGATCGGCCAGGTCGTCGCGCGACGACTTCGGCGTGTGGTCGGCGTAGTAGACGCCCGACTGCCAACCGAGGAGATCTGGTTCGTCCCAGATGTGGAAGATGTAGAAGCCGACGACGGTGTCCTGGTCACAGGCGAGCTCGTACGCCTGCCGGTAGTACTTGGCCTGCGTCTCCTCGGGCACGGCGTCCTTCGCGACCGGCGTTTCGACGTTCGTGTAGTCCGACAGCTTGTCCTCCGGGATGACCGACTGGACGCCGAACTCCGTGTAGAGGATCGGCAGGTCTTCGCCCACCTGCGCGGTCCCGTCGAAGGCCTCCTTCAGGAGGTCGACGAGCTTGTCGTAGTCGGCCAGCGAGATCGTGGTCGTCTTCGGATGGGCGAAGTCCGGCGGCACCTCCGACCGCTCCAGGTACGGATGGTGAGCGTAGGCGTCCATCACCGGGCGGTCGCGGCCGCTTTCCCGGTAGTAGCGCCCGAGGTCACGGATGAACTGGGTGGGGGAGTGGGTCGGCCGGGACGAGTCCGGGTCGTCCCCGCCGCGTGGGGCGGTGGCTCCTCCGACGACGCGAATGTCGGGGGAGACCTCCTTGACCGCGTCGTAGGTTTCCGCCAGCAGGGCGAGGTAATCCCGGGCCGCGACGTCCTCGCCAGCGGGGCCGTACTGCGGCAGCCAGAAGCGGTTGAGGTTGGGCTCGTTCCCGACGATCACGGTCCCGTAGGCCGGCACGGCTCGGACGACGGCCGCGGCGTACTGGGCGAACTGACCACGGAGCTCGGCGGTGTTCGGCGTCGTCTTGCTGCCCGGGCTCTGCACGATCACGAGCGGTTTGATCTTCGCGGCGACTGCGGCTTCCGCGGCGTTCCGCAGCTCCGTGACCTCCTGCGCCGGCGGCGAGGTCCTGCCCGGCTCCCAGAAGGCGTTCGTGATCACCGCGCCGAGCCCGGCGGCCGTCGCGTCGGCCATCTTCGTCCGCGCGGCCGCTGGGTCTGGATCGCGGACGAAGTACTCCCACGCCCCGAGCTCGACCTCCTGGTCGCCGCTCTGTCCGAGGACGCCGCAGCCGGCGAGGATTGCTGCGACCACCACGAGGAGACCCCAATTCCGCACCGTTAGGGCGAGGCTACCCTCCTTCGGACGTGGCCAATCCGCTCGAACCGAAGCTGAAGCGGCTCCCGGCGAAGCCGGGCGTCTACCTCTTCCGCGATTCGGCCCGGAAGATCCTCTACGTCGGGAAGGCGAAGTCGCTCCGCCCGCGCGTGCGCAGTTATTTCCAGCAGAGCGGCGATACGAGGAGCGGGATCGCCGGCATGGTCGGCCGGATCGCGGACCTGGAGGTGATCGTCACCGGCAACGAGGTCGAGGCCCTCCACCTCGAGCAGAACCTCGTCAAGCGCCACCGGCCGCCGTACAACGTCAGGCTCCGGGACGACAAGTCGTTCCCGTACATCGCCGTGACGGTCGAGGACGAGTACCCACGGGTCATGTTCACGCGGGAGCGCCACCGGCGCGGCGTCGTCTACTTCGGCCCGTACGCCAACGCGAAGAAGGTGCGCGAGACGCTCGACGTCCTCAACCGCGTCTTCCGCTTCCGTCCCTGCGAAGGCCCGAAGCCGGGGCGCCATTCCGGGATCCCGTGCCTCGACTTCCATATCGACCGCTGTTACGCGCCGTGCGTGAACTACATCTCGAAGGACGACTACCGGGAGGTGATCGAGGGCGTGATCGAGTTCCTCTCGGGCGAGACGCAGCCGATCATCCGCGAGCTCGAGCACCGGATGATGGAGGCGGCGGCGAACGAGAACTTCGAGGAGGCGGCGCGCTACCGGAACCGTCTCTTCTCCGTGCGCCATCTCGCCGAGCGGCAGGCCGCCGACCGGCGGTCGGTCGGCACCGTCGACGTGGTCGGGGTCGCGATCGACGGCGACCGGGCGGCGGTGCAGGTCTTCCCGCTCCGCGACGGCCGGATGGTCGACCGCTACGGGTTCCACCTCGAGAACGTCGAGGGGCACGACGTCGCGGGGGTGCTCGAGGCCTTCGCACTGGAGTACTACGGCTCTGCGCCCAGCGTGCCGCCGCAGATCATCGTCCCGCGCGAGGCCGGCGACACCGACGCGCTGGCAGAGTTCCTTTCGGAGCGGCGCGGCTCGCGCGTCGAGGTGCGGCCGGCCGAGCGCGGTGAGAAGCGGCGGCTCCAGGAGCTGGCCGACCAGAACGCTCGCGTCGCGCTCGAGGCCGACACGGCCAAGGCGGAGACGTCGCGGCTCAGGCGCGTCGAGGCGCTGGAGGAGCTGCGCGAGGCGCTGAACCTCGAGAGCCTGCCCCTGCGGATCGAGTGCTTCGACGTCTCGAACATCCAGGAGGAGTCTCCTGTCTCGGCGATGGTCGTGTTCCAGGACGGCGTCCCGAAGAAGGCGCACTACCGGAAGTTCGGGATCCGGCGGCAGGACGGGCAGGACGACTACGCGGCGCTCGCCGAGGCCGTGTCCCGGCGCTTCTCCCGCCTGGCGACGGTGACGAACGAGGAGTACGACGAAGGGTTCGCGACCGCGCCGAACCTCGTCGTGATCGACGGCGGCAAGGGGCAGCTGTCGGCGGCGATCCAGGCGATGCAGGCGTACGACCTGCCGCGCGTGGCCGTGATCTCGCTCGCCAAGCGGGACGAGGAAGTATTCGTGCCGGACCGGCCGGATCCGATCCGACTCGACCGCCACTCACCGGCTTTGCAATTGCTCCAACGTGTTCGGGACGAGGCGCACCGGTTCGCGCTCGGCTTCCACCGGCAACGCCGCGACGCGAGGGCAAAGGAGTCGATCTTCGACACGCTCCCCGGCGTGGGCCCGGCGAGGCGCCGGGCGCTGCTTCAGCACTTCGGCTCCGCGGAGCGGTTCCTGGCGGCGAGCCAGGACGAGCTCGAGGGCGTCCCCGGGATGCCGGCGAAGACCGCGCGCCGGATCTACGCGCAGCTGCACAAGGCCGGCCGGGCGTAGGGCTAGCGCACGCGCAGGCGGCCCGGAAGCTTCTTGGCGTCGCTCCCGAAGCGGTACGTGCCCTTCGCGAGCTTCAGGCGCCAGGTGACAGCACCGGTGAAATCGGGGCCGGTTGACCTGTTCACGCCGCGGCCGGCGAGTCGGAAGTTGTGGCGCGCCGACCGGTCGCGGACGACGATCTTGAACCGGCCCGCCTTGACCGATGTCGAGCTGAGCGTCGGCTTCCCACCGGGTGAGACGCTCGCCCGCAGGGCCCTCACGGCCGCCGTCGGCGGCGGGGGCGGCGGCGAGGTCGCCGAGATCACGAGGAAGCTCCCATTCATCACCTGCCAGTGCGGCTCGCACGCATAGGCGTAGCGCGTGCGGTCCTTGAACGTGACGGTGAAGTCCTGCTCGCCGACGAAGGCGAGCTCGGTGCGGAAGTCGACCGAGCCGTCCTGGTTCGACGCGAGGTGGAAGTTGTGCTGCGTCGACCGGTCGCGGACGCGGACCGTGTACGTCCCGGGGGCAACCTCGCTCACCGGCTTGCCGTCGGGGAAGGCGAGGCCGATGTCGAAGCCGTCGTTCGTTCCGACAGTGGCGATCAGGAGCTGACCCTCGGTGCCGCCGGCGCTGCCGGCCCAGAACGCGAGGACCGCGGCGACGGGGAGGACGATGATCGCGAACGCAGACGGAACACGCATGACTTGACCGAGGATTGCGGCCGCGGAAGGATTCGGTCAACTTTCTAACCAAAGAGAGAATCCATCGCGATTCGCTTCCACCTGCCGGCTCACGCGGTCGAGCGCGTCTCCCATGCGTACTCGCCGCTGCTCGAGACCGTGCTCAGCCTGCACGTGCTCGTCGAGCCGAAGCACCACCCCCTCCAGCACCCGTGGGTCCGCCGCATGCGAAAGCTGCCGCCGTCGCTCAAGCGCGACATCGCCGACTTCTCCTTCGCCTTCCGAACGCAGGTCCCGGACCTGCTCGCGCCGAGCCCGGCCCAGGAGCTCCGGTGCTTCGAGGAAGAGCTCGCCGCATTCCGTGAGCTCGACGACGAGACGATCGCACTCGAGTTCTCCCGGCCGCTGTGGGATCACGAGGGCAGGCGAGACACGTCGCACCTCGCGCGTCCGGACGTCCAGGAGTACATCGCGGCGGCGGCCGTCCGTCAGGGCGCCGATCCGACGATCGCGGCGCTCGTCCACGACGACCCGCTCGAGCTGGCGCGGAGGTTCACCGACCTCGTCGGCGCCTACTGGGAGGCCGAGTTTGCCGAGGAGTGGGATCGGATCGAGCCGCTGCTCGCCGAGACCGTCGCGGAGGCGGGCCGCCGCCTCGCCTCGGACGGGTTCTACGGCTTCGCGCGCAGCGTCTCGCGGCAGCTGCGGGTCGACGAGGAGCGCGAGGAGTTCGGGATCGACCTGCCGCACGAGCACCGGGTCGAGGTGACCGCGAAGCGGCCGCTGCTGCTCGTCCCGAGCGTCTACGTCTGGCCGCACGTCCAGATCAACTGCGACGAGCCGTGGCCGCTGAACGTCATCTACCCGGCACCGTTCCTCGCCGACGACGCCCGGCCGCCGCTCCCGTCGAACGAGCTCGTCCAGCTCCTCCGGTCTCTCGGCGACCACACGCGCCTCAAAGCCCTGAAGCTGATCGCGGAGCGACCGCGGTCGACGCAGGAGCTCGCCCCGCTCGTCGGGATCTCCGAGGCGGGCCTCTCGAAGCACCTGCGGCAGCTGGCCGAGGCCGGCCTGCTCAAATCACGGCGGGAGGGCTACTACGTCCTCTACCGGCTGGTTCCCGAGCGGATCGAGCCGCTGTCGGACTCGCTCCGGCGGTTCCTCAGCGAATGACGGCCGCGAACAGCGGCTGGTCGCGTCGACTTCGCACCGGCGGCGAGGCGAGAACGAACACCGTCACGGCTCGGCCTCCGCTGAACGACGTCGAGATGTAGTCGCCGACCATCGCTCCACCGGACTGTGCCGGCCAGCTCAGGCGCATGGTCTGGGCGCTCAGGCGGCCGGACGTGCTCCACCGGCGTCCGCCGTCGGACGAGGTGGCGAACCCCACGTCGAGGGCGTCCCCCGGCTTCCAGACGTAGTAGGCGAGGGCGAGACGGCCGCGGTGCAGCGGATCGACGCCAAGGCCCGGCAGGACGTAGTCGAAGCCGCGGGTGAGAGGGATCCGCCTCGGTACTGACCAGGTGATGCCGTCGGTCGAGCTCGAGAGCAGGAGGCCGTCCCGCTGACAGCCGGATCCGCAGTCCGGCCAGGCGACGTAGATCGTCCCCGCCGCGTCGACCTCGGCGCTCGGCAGCGGGGGCGCGCGCAGCCCCGGCGTCGGTTTGAAGGCGGTGGCGGCCACGGTCACCGGGGCGGAGAACGAGGCGCCTCCGTCCGCGGAGCGCAATGCCGCGACACGGTTCTCGTCGTAGTACGGGACGATCAGGTCGCCGTCGGGCTGGACGACGGGCTGCGGCGCCGGCGCCCACTGGCCGACGATGGACGGCCGCCCGGCGTTGCCCGGGGCCGAGACCTGCGGCCCCCACGTCAGCCCGCCGTCGCGCGAGGCCTGGAACTCGAGCCGGAGCGAGCGCAAATCGCTGTACGTCGCGTAGCAGCTGCCGCGGAAGCGGCTGGCGGCGCCGTTGTCGCAGACGATCCACTCCTTGTCGAAGGGCAGGTCCGGCCCCCACGGCGCCTGGTTGACCGCGACCGGCGGGCTCCAGGCGAGGCCGTCCGCCGATCGGCTGACGACGACGGCTGCGCTCACCCCGTCGTTGAGGGCGAGGGAGGCGATCAACCAGACGCGGTGCGCTGAGTCGTAGGCGACGACGGGATCGCTCGCGCGTGCCCACGGTCCGGCGGGCTGCGAGGCGACGGTGAGAGACGGCAGCCTGCCCGACCGCCACGTCCGCCCTCGGTCGCGGCTCGTTGCCCAGCCGATCGCCACCGCACCGCCGTCACGGAAGCGCCCGACCTGGAACGTCGCCACGACGGTCGTGCCGAAGGCGAAGCTGTCGGGCTCTGCGATCGAGGCGTGCTGGGCCGGCGACCGGTACGCGTCGCGCGCGATGACGCGCGCGACCAGCTCGCAGTCCGCGGCGAGGCGGTCGGCTGCGTCGGCGTTCACGAGGTCGCGGCCCGGTCCGCAGCGAACCGTGTCCCGGCCGCCGCCGTCGACCTTGACGCGGTCGTTCCCGCCGCGGGCGTCGATGTGGTCGGCCCGCGGGCCGCCGCGAAGGAGGTCGCCGTGCGGCGTTCCTCGCACGACCGCCGCGCCGGCAGTCCCTGCGAGCAGAGCAAGGGCCGCCGTGGCGACCAGGGTGACACGGCGGCCCATGTGCCTGTTCAGACGAGCGCCCCGGATTCCGGTTGTTGCCGGTGGATTAAGGGGCGTCGGGCGGCCCGGAGCCGTCGGTGTCGGGCGCCATGAAGGGGTAGCGGTAGTCCCGCGGCGGGACGAACGTCTCCTTGATCGTCCGCGGGCTGACCCAGCGGATCAGGTTCCACATCGAGCCGGCCTTGTCGTTCGTCCCCGAGGCGCGCGAGCCGCCGAACGGCTGCTGCGCCACCACGGCGCCGGTCGGCTTGTCGTTGACGTAGAAGTTTCCGGCCGCGTAGCGCAGCTTGTCGTGCGCCTCCTCGATCGCCTCGCGATCCTCCGAGAAGACCGCGCCGGTGAGGCCGTAGGGCGCCGTGTCGTCGACCAGCTCGAGCGTCTCGTCCCACTTCTTCTCCGGATAGACGTACGTGGTCACGATCGGCCCGAAGAGCTCCTCGCTCATGAGCTCCGAGCGAGGGTCACTCGTCTCGAGCACCGTCGGCTCGATGAAGTAGCCGTGACTGTCGTCCGTACCACCGCCGACGACGACCTCGGCCTTGTTCTTGGCGGCGTTCTCGATCGCATCGCGGTGCCCGGCGAAAGCCTTCGCGTCGATGACGGCGCCCATGTAGTTCGAGAAGTCGGAGACGTCGCCCATGCGGATGGTCGAGACCTCCTTCACGAGCCGCTCGCGGAGCTCCGGCCAGAGGTTCGACGGCGCGTAGACGCGCGACGCCGCGGAGCACTTCTGACCCTGGTACTCGAACGAGCCGCGCAGGATCGCGGTCGCGAGCGCGTCGACGTCGGCGGAGGGATGGGCGACGATGAAGTCCTTGCCGCCCGTCTCGCCGACGATCCGGGGGTAGTTCCGATAGTTGGCGATCGAGCTGCCGATCGTGTTCCACATCGACTGGAACACCGGGGTCGAGCCGGTGAAGTGGACGCCCGCGAGGTGCTCGCTGCGCAGCGCGGCGTTCCCGATCGTCGAGCCGTCGCCGTAGACGAGGTTGATCACGCCCGGCGGCAGGCCGGCCTCCTGGAAGAGCCGCATCAGCCAGTAGGCCGAGTAGGCGGCGGTGGAGGCGGGCTTCCACACGACCGTGTTGCCCATCAGCGCAGCCGAGCTCGGCAGGTTGCCGGCGATCGCGGTGAAGTTGAACGGCGTGACGGCGAAGACGAAGCCCTCGAGCGGCCGGTATTCCATCCGGTTCCAGGTGCCGCGCGACGAGATCGGCTGCTCGTCGTAGATCCGGAGCATGAACTCGACGTTGAAGCGGAAGAAGTCCGTCAGCTCGACGGCGGCGTCGATCTCGGCCTGGTGCGCCGTCTTCGACTGGTTCAGCATCGTCGCCGCGTTCAGCGTGTCGCGCCAGGGGCCCGACAGGAGCTCCGCGGCGCGGAGAAAGACCGCGGCGCGCTCCTCCCACGGCCAGCGGTGCCAGTCCTCCCAGGCCTCACCGGCGGCCTGGATCGCTCGGTCGACCTCCGCCTCGCCGCCCTTGTGGACGTCGGCCAGCACGTGGTCCTTGTCGTGCGGCATCACGGCCTCGAAGGTCTCGCCGCCGCGCACCTCCTCGCCGCCGATCACGGAGCCGATCTCGATCCGGTCGCGCGTCAGCTCGTCGATGCGCTGCTGTAGCGACCGGCGCTCCCCCGAGCCGGGCGCGTAGTCGCGGATCGGCTCGTTGTGCGGGGCGGGAGGTCTGGCGAGGCCGGGGCGACTCATCGAGGGGATTGTAGATTCGAATGGCATGCCACTTTCGGAAGAGGTACGTAGCGAGCTCGCGGGCATCGCCCCACGCCGCGAGTGCGATCGCCTCGCCGAACTGTCGGCGCTCTTCCACACCGCGGGGCGGATCCACCTCCGTGGGCGGGGCGAGGTCTCGCTACACCTCGATCTCGCCAGCTCCGCCGTCGCCCGGCGGGCGTTCAGCCTGCTGCGCGGCTTCGGGGTGCAGTGCGAGATCCGCAGCTACCGCCGGCGGTCGTTTCGCGGCGAGAACCGCTACCAGCTCCACGTCCCTGGGGAGGCGCGGGCGATGCAGGTGCTGCACGAGGCCGGCGTCGTCAGCGCGCGGCTGAGCCCGCTCGAGCGGCCGCCGCGGCGAGTGGTCGGGCGCTCGTGCTGCCGGGGCGCCTACCTTCGCGGCGCGTTGCTGGGCGGTGGAAGCGTTTCCTCCCACCACGCCGAGGTGCGGACGGGCAGCCGCACGGGGGCCGAGTTCATCGCCGAGGTCGCGTCAGTGGAGGGCATTCCGCTCTCCGTGCGGGAGCGGCCCGACCACGCGGCGGCGTATGCCAAGGGCGCGGAGGCGATCGGTGAGCTCCTCGCGGCGGCCGGTGCCTCCGGGGCGGTGCTGACGTTCGCGGAGCGCGCCGTAGTCGGCGCTGCGAAGTCACGGGCGAACCGGCTGGCGAACGCAGACCATGCGAACCTCGTCCGCTCGAGCCGAGCTGCCGGCGCGCAGCTACGGGCTCTGCGGAGGCTCCAGCGGCGCGGGGCGCTCGCGCGGCTCCCGCAGCACCTGCAGGAACTGGCGGAGCTCCGGCTCGCGCATCCGGCCTTGTCGCTTCGTGAGCTGGGGCTGAAATGCAGGCCGCCTGCGACGAAAGCGACCGTCCATCGGCGGTTACAAAAGCTGATCAGACTCGCCGAGCCATGAGTTTGACCGAATGCGTCATACTCACTTGACGGCGGGTCTGCGCTCGTCCGGCGCCGAATTCAGACCCCGTTCGGCGCCACGGTCCGGAGCGCGGTTCAACTGGAGGGGGAGGTCGTCCTCGGAGCTTCCCCTCCGGCCCGCCGCCTCGCGGCGGGCCGTCGTACCACGGTCGCGCCGGCGGGCCGGCACGACCTCTAAGCGGCGTCGCAAGCGACGCCTCAGCCGCCCGCCTCAGGGGGTGTGGCTAGCGCGTAACGCGGAGCTTCGAGGAGAAGCTCGACGAGCGGGCGGGGTTCATCGCCGCGCGCAGCTTGATGCGGAAGGTGTAGCGGCCTGGGCGGAAGCGGGCCGAGAAGCGCACCGTTCGCGAGCGATAGGCCGCGACGGTCGTGCGCTGCGTGAGCACCTTGCGGTTCCCCTTCAGGAGCGTCGCCTCGACGAGCGCGTCCTCCTTCGCGTTCGCGACGAGTTCGAGCGTCAGGCGTCGCGCTGGCACGACTCGGCTTCGCGGGAAGCGCACCTTTGCGCCGTCGACCTTCGTGGCGTGGCGCCAGGAGCGCATCCGACCCGGGCAGTTGCCGTTCGTCGCCGCGATGGCCGCCTTCACGGCGTCGAAGGAGGCGCGGCGGGAGCCGTCTGCGCGGAGGAGGCCAGCCTGCCAGCGGTCGAGATCGGGCTCGTCGCGAAGCAGGAAGAAGAGGATCGAACGCACGGAGGCGTCGCAGGCCAGGTAGCGGACGGCGTCGCCGTAGATCCGCGCCTGGGCCGCCTCCGTCGTCGGCAGGACGTTCTCGCGACCGTGGTACGAGTCCAGAGCGGTCACGACGTCGACCTGCCAGCCGAGCTCGTCGAGCGTGAAGGTCATCGGGCCGCGTGCCCGGCCTTCGCCGAAGGTCGGCTGGCGGGTGCCGTGGAAGGCGTCCCAGAACGCCTGCTTGACCCGGCCGAGATTCGGGACGCCCCCGTTCGGCCAGCGGTAGCCCTTCAGCAGCGGGTCGGTGTCATGGTCCGGATAGGGGTGGAAGGCGAGCGCATCCATCAGCGGCCTGCGCCGGCCGCTGGCGCGGTAGGCCTTGCCGAGCCCGGTCAGGAAGCGAATCGGGGAGGTCGAGACGTTGTCGCCGGCGTTGTGCTGGTCGTTCCCGCGCGGCGAGAGCCCGAGGCCGATCACGCGGATCGACGGATCGACCGCCTTGAGCGAGTCGTAGGCCGCCGCGAGCAGCGATAGGTACGAGGCCGCGGAGACGTTCTTCCCGGCGCGGTTGAACTGCGGCTGCCAGAAGCGAGGCTGGTTCGGCTCGTTGCCGACGATGAAGCTCTTGACCGTGGGGTAGGTCCGGGCGAGGAGCGCGAGGTAGTCGGCGTACTGCCGCACCGCGCCAGGGTTGTCGGCAACGGCCCTCGCCTTCGCCGGCGCGACCGAGAAGACGACGTCCACGCCGCGTAGCGTCGCGAGCGGGACGTACGTGTCGAGGCCCACCTGGTTCTGGATCGTCGTCGGCGCGGTCACGTCGAACGGCACCGAGACGCGGTTCTCGCGCATCCCGAGCTCCCCGAGGCTGTCGAAGAACCAGGTTGAAGTGTCCGCGCTCAGGCCGAGGTCGTCGGCGATCCCGATCCGGACGTCGGCGGACGCGCTCCCCACCAGGACGAGCGCGGCCACGGATGTGGCAACGAGAGCGCGAAGGAACCTCACGGCGGCTCTCTATGCCTCGGGCGCGCATAGTCCTCCCTCAACCCCTTTCCGGGGGAGCCGGACTAGAGTTTCGGCACAGCTATCGGAGGGAGCCCATGGCGAAACGCGTTGCGATCAATGGATTCGGACGGATCGGGCGGAACTTCTTCCGCGCCTGTCTGAAGCGAGAGCCCGACTTCGAGGTCGTGGGGCTGAACGACCTGGCCTCGCCGGACGTCCTCGCCCACATGCTCAAGTACGACTCCACGCACGGCGTCCTCGACCGGAGGATCGAACCCGGCGAGGGCGAGCTGACCGTAGACGGGACGACGGTTCGCGTGAGCTCCGAGCGCGACCCCGCCGCGCTGCCGTGGGGTGACCTCGACGTCGACGTGGTCGTCGAGTCGACCGGACTCTTCACCGACAGAGACGGCGCGGCCCAGCACCTCGAAGCGGGCGCGAAGAAGGTGATCATCTCGGCGCCGGCCACGGAGCCGGACCTGACCGTCGTCCTCGGCGTGAACGACGGCGATTACGACCCCGACCGCCACGACGTGATCTCGAACGCCTCGTGCACGACGAACTCCGTCGCGCCGATGGCCCGGATCCTGCTGGACGAATTCGGAATCGAGTCGGGCTTCATGACCACCGTCCATGCCTACACCACCGAGCAGCAGCTCCAGGACCAGATCGCCCTGACGCGGAAGGGCAAGCCGGACCTCCGTCGGATGCGCGCGGCGCCGCAGAGCATCATCCCCTCCACCACCGGGGCTGCGAAGGCGACCTCCCTCGTGATCCCGGAGCTCAAGGGCAAGCTCGACGGCATGTCGCTCCGCGTGCCCGTCCCAGACGGAAGCGTCACCGACCTGGTCTGCGTCCTCTCGCGGGACGCGACCGTCGACGAGGTGAACGAGGCCTTCCGCGGCGCCGCCGGCACCGACCGGTGGGACGGGATCCTGGAGTACACCGAAGACGAGATCGTCTCGGCCGACATCGTCGGAAATCCGCATTCGCTGATCGTCGACGGCCTGTCGACGATGGCGAACGGCCGGATGGTGAAAGTGATCGGCTGGTACGACAACGAGTGGGGGTACAGCTGCCGCCTCGCCGATCTCGTCGAGAAGGTGGCGGCGTCCGTCGCCGAGCCGGTCAGCGCGTAAGTGCGGAAGCCTCGCTCGGTCCGCGACGCCGAGGTCGCGGAAAGGCGCGTGCTCGTTCGCGCCGACCTGAACGTCCCGCTCGAGGGCGGGCAGGTCGCGGACGACACGCGCATCCGGGCGGCGCTCCCCACACTCGAGCTCCTGCTCGAGCGCGGGACTTCGGAGGTCGCCGTCTGCTCGCACCTCGGCCGGCCGAAGGGGCCTGACCCGGCGTTTTCCATGGCACCGGTCGAGGCGCGGCTGCGCGAGCTCCTGCCGGACGAGCGGATCGTCGTGCTCGAGAACACGCGCTTCGACCCGGGCGAGACGAAGAACGACCCGGAGTTCGCGCGGGAGCTCGCCGACGACCGGGAGCTGTTCGTGATGGACGCGTTCGGCTCCGCCCATCGAGCACATGCCTCGACCGTAAGCGTGGCCGAGCTGCTCCCGGCCTACGCGGGTCTGCTGCTGGAGCGGGAGCTGGAGATGCTCAGCCGCCTGCTCGGGGAGGTCGAACGGCCCTTCGTGCTCGTCTCTGGAGGCGCGAAGGTCGAGGACAAGCTCGGCGTGCTTCAGAATCTCGGCGGGAGGGCGGATGAGGTGCTGATCGGCGGCAAGATGGCGGAGCAGATTCGGGACGAGAACCCGCTGGACTTCCACGTCGTGCTGCCCAAGGACATCGTCGCCGCTTCGGCCTTCGAGGCCGACGCGGAGACGCAGGTCGTGCCGTACGACGAGCTCCCGGACGACTGGCTCGGGCTCGACATCGGTCCCGAGACCATCGAGGACTTCGGTCGGCGGCTCCGCGCGGCGAAGACCGTGTTCTGGAACGGGCCGATGGGCGTGTTCGAGTGGCCGCGGTTCGCGGAGGGCACGAGGGCCGTCGCGGAGGCCGTGGCCGACGTCGACGGCTTCACGGTCGTGGGCGGCGCGGACTCCGTGCGGGCGCTCCAGGAAGCAGCGCTCGCCGACCGCGTCACGTGGGTCTCGACGGGAGGAGGCGCCTCGCTCGAGCTCCTCGAGGGGAAGGAACTTCCCGGCGTGGCGGCAATCCCGGAGTAGGTGTCCCGCCTCGCAATGTCCTGCACCACTGCGCCGGCTGCAAAGTTGCGCCACGCAGTAACCTCGGTACGCGCCCATATGTCCATATGGACGCGCACCGAGTCCGCAGCGTGGCTTGCTTTTCGGGCGGCGCAGCGGCACCGACATCACCAGGCGGGACACTGATGCTCATCGCCGGCAACTGGAAGATGTTCAAGACCGCGACGGAGTCGCGGGAGTTCTGCCGCGAGCTCCGCGAGTCGCTCGACGATGTGGACGGAGTGGACATCGCCGTCTGCCCGCCGTACACCGGCCTCGCCGCAGCGGTCGAGACGCTCTCGGGGACGGAGATCGCGGTCGCGGCCCAGAACGTCCACTGGGAGCCGGAGGGGCCATACACCGGCGAGATCTCCGCACCCCTGCTCGTCGAGCTCGGCGTCTACGGGGCGATCGTAGGGCACTCCGAGCGGCGCCAGTATTTCGGTGAGACCGACGAGACGGTCGGCCGCCGCGCCGCCGCGGCGCTCGAGGCGGGCCTCTGGGTGATCGCCTGCGTGGGCGAGAGCGAGGAGGAGCGCGAGCGCGGCGAGACCGAGGACGTCCTCCGCCGCCAGCTCGTCGCGCTCGGGTCCCACGACGACCTCGTGATCGCGTACGAGCCGGTCTGGGCGATCGGAACGGGCAAGACGGCGACGCCGGAGGTCGCGCAGGAGGCGCACGCGTTCATCAAGGCGATCCTTGACGTGCCGGTGCTCTACGGCGGCTCGGTGAAGCCGGACAACGCCGCCGAGCTTCTCGCCCAGTCGGACGTCGACGGCGCGCTCGTCGGCGGCGCCTCGCTCGAGGTCGACTCCTTCGTGGCGATTTGCCGAGCCGGCGCTTCCCTCTAGTCGCCCTCGTCATCCTCGACGGGTGGGGCTGCGCGCCGCCCGGCCCGGGAAACGCGGTCGAGCAGGCCCGGACGCCGGTGTTCGACGACCTCTGGGAGCGCTACCCGCACACGACGCTGAAGGCGTCTGGCGAGGCCGTCGGGCTCCCCGAGGGACAGATGGGGAACTCGGAGGTCGGGCATCTCACGATCGGCTCGGGGCGGGTGCCGCTCCAGGATCTCGTCCGCGTCAACCGTGCGATCGAATCGGGCGAGTTCTTCGAGAACAAGGCGATCCTCGACGTCTTCGGGCGGGCGAAGGAGCGCGGCACGAACGTCCACCTGATCGGGCTCGTCTCGTACGGCGGCGTGCACTCGCACATCGACCACTTCCGCGCGCTGCTCGAGCTCGCGGAGCGCGAGGGCATGGCCGACCGGACATGGATCCACGCGTTCACCGACGGGCGCGACGTTTCGCCGACCTCGGCGGTCCGCGATCTCGAGGAGCTGCCGCAGAACCGGATCGCGACGATCGTCGGGCGTTACTACGCGATGGACCGCGACGAGCGCTGGGACCGGACCGAGCGGGCCTTGGCCGCGCTCGTCGAGGGCGGCGAGGCGCACACCGGGTCGGACCCCGTGGCGGAAGTGCAACGAAGCTACGACGAGGGCGTCACCGACGAGTTCATCGAGCCGATCGTCCTGGCGGGGCGGCCGCGAATCGAGCCGGACGATTGTGTCTTCTTCGTGAATTTCCGTCCCGACCGCGCGAGGCAGTTGACGCAGAAGCTGCTGGCCTCACGATTCGACGTGACGACGATGATCCGGTACCGCGACGACTTCGACTGCCCCGTCGCCTTCCCCGAGCAGGAGCTCCAGAGCGTGCTGGCAGAGGTGCTGGCGGAGCACGGCGTCGGGCAGCTGCACGTCGCCGAGACGGAGAAGTACGCCCACGTCACCTACTTCTTCAACGGGGGCGAGGAGGAGCACTTCCCGGGGGAGGTTCGAGTGCTCGTCCCGTCGCCACGAGACGTCCCGAGCTACGACCACAAGCCGGAGATGTCGGCGCGCGAGGTCACCGAGCGGTTCGTCGACCAGATTCGGAGCAGCAACTTCGGCTTCGCCCTCGTCAACTTCGCGAATCCCGACATGGTCGGGCACACCGGCTCGATCCCGGCGGCGGTGAAGGCGGTCGAGACGGTCGACCAGTGTCTCGGGAAAGCGCTCGCCGCCGTTGAGGAGCAGGGGGGTGTCGCCCTCGTGACGGCGGACCACGGAAACGCCGAACACATGATCGACGAGCACGGCAAGCCACATACCGCACATACGACGAACCCCGTTCCGCTCGTGCTGACCGACACGAGCGTTTCGCTCCACGAGGGCGGCGAGTTGTCCGACCTCGCGCCCACGATCCTCGCCCTACTGGGCCTATCACCGGCTTTACAAATGACCGGCAAAAACTTGACCAATCAGATCAGCTGATCGGGCTATACTCGGCTCTCTTGGCGCTCCCCCAGCCAGATTTCGGAGTACTGCGGAAGGCTCAACGCGGCGACGAACGGGCTTTCAACCTGATCGTCCGGGCGTATGAGACGCCGGTCTACAACTACGTCCTCCGATTGGTCGGCGACAGATCGCTCGCCGAGGATCTGACGCAGGAGGTCTTCCTCCGCGTCTACCAGGGACTGCCGCGCTTCTCGCTGCGCTGCCGGTTCACGACCTGGCTCTTCCAGGTGACAAAAAACCGCGTGCTGGACGAGCTCAGAGCGAACGAGCGCCGGCCCCGGTCGGTCGTGACGCTCGACGACATCCCGCCGCTCGAGGTGCTGGATGCTCCGGTCGAGCGGGTCGAGGCGATGGACGCCCTCTGGCGCGCAGTCAACGACCTGAACGTCGACCTGAAGATGGCGCTGCTTCTCCGCGACGTCGTCGGGCTCTCGTACACCGAGATCGCCGACTCGCTCGAGATCACGCTCGCCACGGTGAAGTGGCGGATCTACAAGGCGCGTGAGGAAGTGCAGCTGTCGCTCGCCCGCGAGGGCATCACGTTCGGTACGCCGGCCGAGACGGCCGAAGTCGGTATCGACGCCTCGGTCTAGCCCCCCGCGCGGTCCCTGAGCCACTGCGCGAGTAGCCGTGCCGACTCCTCCGGCGTCCGGCCGCGAGGTACGAGATCCGGTCGCGCGCTCGGCGGCGGCGGGGAAGGCGCAGGCTGGGCCGGCGGGTTGGAGTCGTCTCCGTCGCCGCGCGTGTAGGCGATCGCGAAGCTCGTCCCGAGGACGGCGATCGCGGCGAGGATCGCGAGCGCGATCAGCGCCCACCGCGGGACGTGGAGCCGTCGCGGCGCGCGCGAGCTCGGCAGCACCTCGGTCGGCGGCTCCGGCTCTGACACGGCGATGCTCCCGCCTCCCGACAGCTCGCGCGCAAGTGCGGCCGCCGAGGCCGGCCGCTCGGCGGGGTCGAAGGCGAGGCAGCGGCGGATCGCGAGATCGACGTGCGGCGGGACGTCCGGGATCGGCGGTGCGGGCTCCTGCTGCTTCAGCGTCAGGTCGGCCAGCGTCTCGAAGTCGTACGGCGTCCGCCCCGTGAGGAGCTCGTAGCCGACGGCGCCGACCGAGTAGATGTCGGCGGCGGAGGTCACCTGCTCGCCCGCCGCCTGCTCGGGCGCCAGGTAGGCCGCGGTGCCGAGGACGGTGCCGACCTGCGTCAGCTGGGTCGACTGGAGCGTCCTGGCAATGCCGAAGTCGGCGATCTTCGCGACGCCGTCGCGCCGCACGAGCAGGTTCTGCGGCTTGATGTCGCGGTGGACGAGCCCCGCTGCGTGCGCGTGCTCGAGCCCGGCGCAGACCTGAAGCAGGAGGTCGACCGCCCGGTCCGGCGGCAGCGGCCCTTCACGGCGCATCAGCTCGGCGAGGGTCTCGCCGTCGACGTACTCCATCACGATGTACGGCAGCCCGTCCTCCTCGCCGACGTCGTAGACCGTGACGAGGTTCGGGTGCGACAGGGCGGCGGCGAGCTTCGCTTCGCGGAAGAACCGCTGCTGGAAGACGTAGTCCCCGGCGAGCGAGGCGAACAGCCGCTTGACCGCGACCCGGCGGCCGAGCTCGGTGTCCTCGGCGAGATCGACAGTTGCCATCCCGCCCTGCCCGAGCCGCTTCTCGACGGTGTAGCGGGTCAATCGTCCCCGCCGTCGTGCTTCTTGCGCTTCTTCTCCTTGTCGCGTCCCTTGCTGTTGCCGTTCCCGTGGTCGTCCTCCTCGGCACGCGGGCTGCACCGGAGCTGCGCCTGGAGCTCGTTGACGCTCGACGAGAGGTCTTCGAGATAGAGGCCGGGGATCGCGCCGCCGTTGATCGCGGCCGTGAGCTCGTTCCGGAGCCGGTCGGCCGCGTGGGCGGCGCCGCAGGTGTCACCGGCGTCGAGCAGCTGTGCGATCTCGTCGCTCGAGCCGGCCAGCTGCTGCGCCACGGCGCTCCGGATCGTCGGCGCCGACGTGGTCGTCGTCGTTGTGCGCTCCTGCGTCGTCGTGAACGTGTTGTCGCTTCCGCCGCCACAGCCGGCGAGGACGAGCGCGCTACAGACCGTGAGCCAGGCGTTCCGCGAGCGCATCCGGCAGCCCCCTTTCCCGGATCTCCTCCTGGGTACGCGCCACAGGGTAGGCAACGCGGCGAAAACGGGCCCTGCGAGCCGTCAGGTCGAGCTCCAGGAAGGAGGCGTCCGGATTCCCGTCCCGCGGCTGCCCGACCGAGCCCGGGTTGAGGAGCCACCGACCGCGCTCGATCGGCGCCTCGAGCCCGTCCGGGGCGAGGCCGCCCTCCAGGCCGTTCTCGTCCAGGACGAGCGCCGTCGCGGCGTGGGTATGCCCGACGAGGACGAGCGGCGCGGTCGTCAGCCCTAACGACTCCAGGGCGATTCCCTCGGTGACGACATAGTCCCAGACCGGGTCGCGTGGGCTGCCGTGGAAGAGCTGGACGCCGTCTGCCTCCGCCGACGGCTCGAGGCTCCGCAGGAACTCCTTCGACTCCTCGGTCAGCTCGCCGTGGGTCCAGATGGAGGCTGCGGCTGCCTCCGGGTTGAAGTCGTGGGCGTCCATCCCACCCTCGCCGAGCGCGACCAGGTCGTGGTTGCCGACGAGCGTCAGGTCGGTGCGCTCACGGACGAGCGCGCAGCACTCGTTCGGTCGTGGCCCGTAGCCGACGGTGTCGCCGAGGCACCAGATCGCATCCGGCGGATCGCGGTCGATCTCCCCGAGGACGGTCTCGAGCGCGTAAAGGTTGGCATGGACATCCGAGATGACGGCGACGCGCACGCGGAGATTCTGGGGCATCGTGGTCGGGGCAGGCCTGTGGCTGCTCGCGGCCGCGCTGCTGTGGCGGACCTCCGTGCCGGACCTTCACCCGCCGGTCCTCCGACCGGAAGACGTCTTCGGCTCCGAGTTCCTTGCTCGGAGCGCGCGCTACTCGCGCGGGCTTCGGCTCTTCTGGATCGGCGCGACGCTGGCGCAGCTCCTCACGCTCGCGGCGGCTGTGATTTTGGCGCCGCGCGCCCGAGCCAAGGGCATCCCCGGCGGGGTCGCGCTCGGCGTCGCGACGCTCGTGGCTGCTTGGCTCGCCGCGTTGCCATTCGTGCTCGGCGCGCACTGGTGGCGCCGTCGCTACGGCGTCTCCAGAGCCGACTACGGCACGATCCTCGTCGACCCGTGGCTGGAGCGGCTCGGGGCGCTCGCCGCCGCCGCAGTCGCGATCGCCGGTGTGATGCTCCTGGCGCGCCGGCTCGGCGACCGGTGGTGGATCGTCGGCGGCCCTGCCTTCGCGGCGTTCGGCGCCGTCTTCCTCCTGGCGCAGCCGTACCTGCTCGTGCCGCGGCTGAAGCCGCTCCGGAACCCACAGCTCGAGGCGGAGATCAAGCGGCTCGCGCGGCTCGAGGGGGTGGGGGACGTTCGCGTCGAGGTGCGGGACGCCAGCCGCCGCACGCGCGCGATCAACGCCGAGCTCTACGGCGTCGGCCCGACGAAGCGGATCATCATCTGGGACACGGCCCTCGACGGGCGGCTCACCAGCGCGGAGGTCGCGCAGCTCGCCGCGCACGAGTTCGGCCACGTCCACGCGAACCATGTCTGGAAGTCGATCGGCTGGCTGTTCCTGTTCGCCGTCCCCGGCGCCTACGTTGTCGCCGTCGCAACTCAGCGCCGCGGCGGCCTCGGCCGACCAGATGCCGTGCCGGTCGCACTGCTCACGATCACCGTGCTCGAGCTGGCGGTGATGCCCCTGACGAACCTGATCTCGCGCCGCTACGAGGCCGAGGCTGACTGGCTAGGCATGCAGGCGACGCACACGCCCGCGGCGCAGGAGGGCCTGATCCGGAAGCTCGCCGAGGCCTCGCTCGCCCAGCCCGAGCCGCCGCTCTGGGCGCGTGTGCTGCTCGACACCCACCCGACGACGCTGCAGCGGATCGCTACTGCTCGGAGCGTGGAGGCGCTTCGGGGAGGTTCTTGATCCCCTCGCGCGTGGCCCACTTCGACCAGGAGTCGTTCATCGCCTCGAGCAGCTCGTGCATGAACTGCGACGAGACGTTGACGCGGGAGACGACGATCCCGGGGATGTCGCCGGACTCGACTTCGTGGTCGATGCGGGCGAAGGTCAGGGTGAACTCGTAGTCCGAGAAGCTGATGTTCGCGAAGTTCGCGTAGACCCCGGCCATGTGCTCGGTGTCGAGGTGGATGTTGAGCTGGCGCTCCTGGCCGCCGTCGTCCATGTCGCGATACTACCCCTGTGGAAGACGCCTTCAGTGCGCGCCGGTTCGTCCTTGCGCTGTCGGCCTTCGCCGTCGTCCTGCTGGTCGGCACCGCTGTCTTCCACCAGGCGCTGCACGAGGGTTGGATCGATGCGTTCTACCGGTCGGTCGTAACGGTGACGCTGACGGGTCTCGCGTCCCCGCCGGGCGGCCGTTGGGCCGAGGTCTTCACCATCCTCCTGCTGTTCTCGGGCGTCGCTATCTTCCTCTACGTCGCAGGGGCGATCGTCGAGGTGATCTCCCGCGGGGTGGCGACGGGCGCCTGGACCGTACGGAAGAGGACGCGCATGATCGACAAGCTCGAAGGGCACTACATCATCTGCGGCTACGGCCGGGTCGGCCGCCAGGTCGGGCGCGAGTTCAAGGACAGCGGAGTCCCCTTCGTCGTCCTCGATTTCAACCCGGAGGCGATCGAGGAGGCGCGGGCGTCCCGGGTGCTCTTCGTCGAGGGCAACGGCACGGAGGACGAGGACCTGGAGGCGGCCGGGCTCAGCCGCGCGCGGGGGCTCGTCGCCTCGTCCGACTCGGACGCGGACAACCTCTACATCACACTCTCTGCACGTTCGGCGCACCCCGATCTGCTGATCGTGGCCCGAGCGTCCGACTCTGCCGCCGCCAAGAAGCTGCGCCTGGCCGGCGCGGACCGGGTGGTGCAGCCGTACTCGACCGCCGGAAGCGAGATGGCGAAGCTCGTGCTCAAGCCGCAGGTGGCCGCGTTCCTCGACCTGGTCTCGGCCACGGGCGGGCCCGA
>DATLQK010000003.1:0-4217 GCA_035535195.1 Gaiellaceae bacterium
TCGCCCACGATCGCCGGCAGCGTCGGCACCGCGACCAGCTCGGGCGACGATTCCGTCGCGCGGCTCCAGAGGACGGCCGATCCCGTGAGGGCGATCCCCGCGACGGCGACGTTCGCCGCGATTGCGATCCAGATGCGGAGCAGAGCGATCACCGGCGCTTGAGCGCGCTCCCGAGCTCGACCGCACGCGGCCGTGCGGCCGTCAGACGGCGCTCCTCGGCGTCGAGGTCCGCACACTCAGTGCTGTGGAACACACCGCGGCCCACGACGATCACCTGGAACCCGCGCACGTCGAACTCCTTTCCGCAGTACCCGCAGCGAGCGACGGTAGTGGGATCGCCGGACGTCATGAGGCCTTGGCCGCGGCTCCCCCCGCGACGACGACCGTGTTCTTGCCTGCGGCCTTGGCGCGGTAGAGCGCCCGGTCGCCCGCCCGCATGAGCGCCGCCGCCGTCGTCTCCTCCGGGTAGCTGGCGACGCCGAAGCTCGAGCGAACGCGGACGGTGGCCTCGCTGCCGACCTCGATCCTCAGCTCCTCCGCGGCCTGGCGGAGGCGCTCGGCTAGCTGGCGGCCGCCCTCGGCGCTCGTCGCCGGAAGGAGGACCGTGAACTCCTCCCCGCCATAGCGCGCGGGCAGGTCGACGTCCCGGACGTTGGCCCGGATCACGCCGGCGAAGGCGCGGAGGACGAGGTCGCCGACGTCGTGCCCGAACCGGTCGTTGATCTCCTTGAAGTTGTCGAGGTCGGCCACGACGACGGCAACGGGGTCCTGGAAGCGCTCGGCCCGCACGACCTCGGCAGCGAGCGCCTCGTCGAACTGACGGCGGTTCGCGAGCTGCGTCAGCTCGTCGGTCGACGCAAGCTGGCGCGCGACGCGGTGCAGGTGCGCGTTTTGCAGCGCGATTGAGGCGCGGCCGGCAAGCCACTCGGCGAGCTGGACGGCCTCGTGGTCGAATCTGGCGTCGGGCGGCGGATAGAGCACGAGCAGCCCGCCGCTCAGGGCGCCGGCGGACAGCGAGATCGCGAGCGGCGTCCCGGTCTCGTCGTCTCCGACCCGAGCCAGCTCCTCGCCGTCGGCGACAAGGCGCGCGCTCGCCGCGCCGGTGACCGTGACCGCGGTCTCGAGGATCACGGGCAGGAGGGCGTCGAGGTCGTGACCGGCGGCGAGCACGTTGCCGACGAGCTCCGCCGCCTCGCGCGTGCGCTCGCCCCGCCGCGTCGGCGGTTCGTCGCTGCTGCGGCGCAGACGCCGCCTTGCCGGCATCGCAGCGCGGGCGAGCAGGAGCGCGAGAAGCGCGATCGATACGACGGAGGCCAGCACGGCCAGCACGACGCGCCGGCGGCGTTCGCCGATCGTCGCCGCGATCGGCTCGTTCGGCGCCAGCGCGGAGAGACGCGTCGGGCCTCCCGCCGTCGAGACGCCGCGATACCGAGTTCCGTTGATCGTGACTGTCTCGGGCGACGTCCCCCCGGGCCCGGCCCCTCCGGCCACCAGGCGGTCACCCGGAGCCAGCGGCGTTTCCGCCGCGACGGCCGGGACCGGCACAGCGACGACGACCCGCCCGAGCTCGCGCCCGTCGGCGACGACCGACGCCGGCACGACGAGCGGCCCGATCCGCGCTCCCGCGATCCGGGCGCCGTCGGCCTCGAAACCGACGCCCGGGGTACCGGCGGCGATCCGGCGGAGGCGCCGCACGTCGCCCTGCGCGAACGCCTGCTGGACGTCGGGGTCGGCCGCCACACGGATCGCGCGGGTGCGGGCCTGCCGGGCGAGCACGTCCAGAACGCGAACCGCTTCCGAGAGCTCCGCCGAGAGTCGCGCGTCGACCTTTCGATATTCCTCGTGCTTGATGCTCCGTGAGATCGCGACCGCCACGGCCGTCGCGAGCAGGACGGCCGCGAGGACGACGGCGGCGAGAAGGCGGTGTCGCCGCTTGAGCAGGATCGGCTACCCCCGCGTCGCGGCATGGATGGCATGGCTCCGCTCAACCGTGGACGGCGCAGCCGTCAACGCCGTCCACCCCGCAGGAGGGAGTGGCACCCCCGAACAATCGCGTTCGCATCGGACGGAGGGCCGCGGAGCGCGCGAGGATGATCGCAACGACCTATTCGGTAGGGTCGAAACCGACAGCCGCCGACCTTGGAGGTCGTAGATGACGAGGTATGCACGCACCCTGCCCGCCTTGCTCGCCCTCGCCGCGCTGATCGCGACCGCGGTGCTCGCTCCCGGCGCAACGGCCGAGAAGGGCCCCAAGAAAGGACCGAAGCTCGAGTTCCTCGGACAGCTGATCGTCCCGACGGGCACGACCTTCCAGGGGACGACCGTCGGCGGCCTTTCGTCGATCTCGTACGCCGGCGAGGAGACGTTCTACGCGATCTCCGACGACCAGGCGAACGCGCGCTTCTACAAGCTCCAGGCCCGGGTCGGCGACGGCCAGCTGTCGCCGGGCGACGTCACGTTCCTCGGCGTCACGACGCTGAAGCAGCCGGACGGGACGCCGTACCCGACCGGGAGCCTCGACCCCGAGGGCTTCACGCTCACGAAGCACGACCGGCGCGCCGTCGTCACCTCTGAGGGCTTCGCCAACCGCCTGATCGCGCCGTGGATCCGCCTCTACAAGCTCGACGGCACCTACGTCCGCGACTTCCCCGTCCCGGACGACTACATCCCGAACGCCGGCGGTACCCGTGGTGTCCGGCTCAACCTCGGCTTCGAGTCAGCCGCCACCCGGGGCAAGCGCCTCTACACGGGGACCGAGGCGGCACTAGCCCAGGACGGTCCCGCCGCGACCCTGGCGGCAGGGAGCCCCGCTCGCCTCCAGCGCTGGGACGTCAAGCGCTCGACGCTCCAGCGCGAGTGGCGCTACCTGACCGAGCCGATCGCCGAGCCGCCGAACCCGTCGACGCAGTTCGCGGTCAACGGCCTCGTCGAGGTGCTGCCGCTCGCGAAGGACCGCCTGATCACGATGGAGCGGTCGTTCTCGGTCGGCGCGCCCGGCACCGGGAACAAGATCAAGCTCTTCCTCACCGAGCTGGAGAAGGACGGGACGACGTCGAAGTCGCTGCTGCTGAACCTCGACGAGCTGGGCATCCCGCTCGACAACGTCGAGGGGATGACGTTCGGGCCGAGGCTCCGCGGTGGGAAGCGGACGCTGCTGCTCGTCAGCGACAACAACTTCGCCGCGGCTCAGTTCACGCAGTTCCTGCTGTTCGCGGTCAGGAAGTAGCCGAGAGAGTCGATTCCTCGTCCGCGCCGTCCGCTTCAGGCGGCCGCGTGCGCAGGACGAACTCCTCGACTGTCAGGCCGGCTTCCGCCGCGGCGAGCGCGATGGCCTTTTTCTCGTCTTTCTTTTCCTGCTTGCGCGCCCGTTTCTCCGCGCGGTCCCGCTCGCGCTGCATCTTTCCGAAGGTCTGGCGCTTCTTTGCTCCCATAGGCGTCTCTCCCTTTTGGCGCCTCCAGGCGAGGCGCCGCTCCCCGTACTTTACCGGCGCCGCTCATCCGCCTCGTCCTGGCGCACCCACAAGGTGACGAGGCGGGCGACGAGGGTGACGAGGAAGATCGAGCCGATCAGGGCCTCGAGCACGGTCAGCGCCTGGGGTAGCCCGACCGACGGGGAAAGGTCGCCGAACCCGAGCGTCGTCAGGGCGACAAAGCTGAAGTAGAGAAACTCCCCCTGCGTGTGCGGCCCCGGCTGGACGAAGAACGGCTCATCGCGAAGCTCGTTCACCGCGAGGTAGACGAACGCGAACAGGAGACCGATCAGGACGTACGCACAGAGCGCGCCGACCACGGTCTCGAAGCTGACCCGGCGGTGGTGGAGCACACGGTTGACGGTGACCGGCAGGGTCGCCGTCACGAGGAGGCCGGCCGGGAGGAGATACGTCAGCGCCAGGAGCTGTGTCGAGTTCACGAAGAGGACGATCGGCGCGAGCGCGACGCACGCGACGATCTGGATCGCCTGCCGCCGCGTGACGCGGTGCCCCGCGTCCGGGTCGCTGATCGCGACGACGAGCGCGAGCGCGGAGAGGATCGTGCTCCCGATCGCGCCCCAGCGCGGGTCGTCGACGATCTCGAGCAGAAAGAAGTTCGCGAGCAGCAGGACGAGCAGGCTCGCGTAGCTGTCCAGGACGCGGACGACGCGCCTGCGCGTGAAGAGATCGTGTCTCAGCGCTGGCTGAAGCGAAGTGACGGGCCGAGCTTCACGGCGCGGGTCATCG
>DATLQK010000004.1:0-4209 GCA_035535195.1 Gaiellaceae bacterium
ATGCTCGCCGTCTTCGCCCATACCGGCGGTCTCACCGGAGCCGAGGTCGTGGTCGCGGGCGGCACGTCGGCGCTGAGTCAGAAAGTGCTCGAGGCGATCTTCGGCGACCAGGCGGTGCGCACGCTGGCCGCGCAGGCCCGGGAGGACCTCTTTGCGCGGGTCGAGCGCCTCCTGCGTGATGATGCGGCGCGCTTCGATGCGCTCCTCGACGAGTTCGCGCCGGAAGCGGAGAGCTTCGCCCGGCTCCACGGGGCGGTGGAGTCGATCCGCCGCGCCGCATGAAGGGGAATCTCGACCAGCGCCTGGCCGCGCTCGGGGAGGCTGCGGACCTAGCGGAGGGACGGCTCGACGGAAAGGCCGTCAAGCGGGCCCGTGCCGTCGTCGCGCAGGCGGGGGCGCGGCTGGGCCTTGGGCTCGAGTCGACTGTCGTGGCTCTCGCCGGCCCGACCGGCGCCGGGAAATCGCAGCTCTTCAACGCACTCGCCGGGGAGCCGCTCGCGGCTGTCGGCCGTCGCCGCCCGACGACGTCCGCTGGGCAGGCTGCCGTCTGGGGCGACGGCGCGGATCCGCTCCTCGACTGGTTGGAGATCCCAAGCCGCCACCGGCTCGCCGCCGACGGCCTCGACGGCCTTGTGCTGCTCGACCTCCCCGACTTCGACTCGGTCGAGGCCGCGCACCGGCTCGAGGTCGACCGCGTCGTCGGGCTCGCCGACCTCGTCGCTTGGGTCGTGGAGCCGCAGAAGTACGCTGACGCAGCGCTGCACGACCGGTACCTGCGCCCGCTCGCCTCGCACGGGGAGGCGATGGCGATCGTTCTGAACCAAGCGGATCTCCTGGCCCCGCGAGACCTTGACGCCTGGCGTGCTGACGTCGCGCGTCTTCTGGCCGCGGACGGCGTTCGAGACGCACCGCTCGTTGTCGTCTCTGCCGAGACGGGCCAGGGCATCGACAACCTGCGGCGTCTGCTCGCAGAACGCGTCCGCGCGCGGGATGCGGCGGTCGCCCGGCTCGCCGCAGACGTGGACGACGCCGTGGAGGCATTTGACGACGCCTGCGCCGGCAGCGTCGCCGGGGTTCGACGCGAGGATCGCCGCCGGCTCAGCGCTGCGCTCGAGGACGCGGCCGGCGTCCCTGCCGTCCTGCGAGCGGTCGACGCTGCGCATCGGCGGCGCGCCGCGCTCGCGACGGGCTGGCCATTCGTCCGCTGGGCACTCCGACTTCGTCCCGATCCTCTTCGGCGCCTTCGTTTACCGGAAGCGCCCCGCGAGGAGACGCGTACATCGCTTCCGCGACCGACCGACGTCCAGACCGCCCAGGTGGCAACTGCGGCCCGCCGCCTCGCCGATCGGGCCGCCGAGGGCCTTGGCGAGCCGTGGCCGAGGCTTGTCCGTGACGCCGCCACCGAGCGCGACGCAGAAGTCGCAGACCGCCTCGACCGAGCGGTCGCCGGCGCGGACCTGTCCGTCTCGCGCCCGCGCTGGTGGAGCGGCGCGGCATTCCTGCAGAAGGTCTTCGCGCTCGCCCTCCTTGCGGGCGGTCTCTGGCTCCTTGTCCTCGCCGTGCTCGGTTACCTCCACGTCGACGAGGTCGTTCCGCTTCCGGAGGCGTACGGCGTCCCGATCCCGACCTGGCTGCTCCTTGGCGGCGCGCTTGCCGGCATCGCCCTGGCCTTCGTCGCGCGCTTGGCGAACGGGGTAGGGGCGCGACGCCGTGCTCGCGCGGCCGCTCGCTCACTCCGAAGCCGGGTCGAAGACGTCGGGCGCGAGCTCGTCGTCGATCCAGTGGAAGCCGAGCTCGACGTGCAGCGACGCCTTTGCGAAGCGGTCGCGGGCGCCCGCCGCGACGGTGGCCGCCGATGAGGCGGGACGTTGTCGGCATCCTCGCTCGCATCCTCCCGCTCGCGGCCGGGGTCAGCCGGGGAGTGCGCCGGCTCGGGCTCGTCGGGCTGGCGGCGGCGGCCGCCATCGCGCTCATCGTTCTCGTCCGCTGGACCCCGGGCGACGGGGAAGGGTGGGCCGGTCTTGCAATCCTTTCCGTTCTTCTCGCAGTGCCTGCGGCGGTTCTGTTCGCCTTCTCGGTCTTCCTCGGGGAGGTCGTGGAGCTGCCGGACAAGCTGCGGAACTATCCGGGCCTGACGCGCGAGCATGCGGCAGAACTGCAGGCGATCGCGCAGGACGCAAAGGCGCGCGAGCGGCCGGCCTGGCGGCGCCTGCCCGGGAGCACGTGGCGGCTCGCCACGCTCGTGGGCTCGGCCCGCGAGCTCCTCGCCCCCCACGCGCCGCTCTTGCCGCTCCTGAACGTCCCGTTTCTCGTCGCGACCGTCGTGGCGGCGCTCCTTGTGCCCCTCGTCGCGCTCGCCGCGCTTGTCGTGCTCCTCGCTGCCGTGACCTAGGCTGCCTTGTTTGGCGCCGGCTTCTGCGATTCAATCGCTGGGTGGGCGTAGGTCGAGTGGGTCACGCGCTCGGCGGGCTCGTTGCCGTCTTTCGCAACCGAAACATCCGGCGTCTCGAGCTTGCGTGGGGGGCAGCGATCACGGCCGAGTGGGCGCACTTCGTCGCACTCGGTGTCTTCGCCTACGACGCGGGCGGGACGGCCGCGGTCGGGATCGCCGGGCTCGTTCGCCTGCTGCCCGCCGCGCTCGTTGCCCCCTTCGCCGCCTCGTTCGGGGACCACTTCAGGCGCGAGCGCTTCCTCGCGGTGATCGCGCTCGTCGGCGCCGCGGCGCTCGCCGGGTCGGCCGTCGCCTTCTACGCGGGCGAGAACGTGCCGGCGATCTTCGCGCTCTCGGCCGTCGTAGGTCTCGCTGTCACGCTTGTTCGACCCGTACAGCAGGCCGTGCTTCCCTCGCTCGCACGGAACACGCAGGAGCTGATCGGCTCGAACGGCGCCTCGTCGACGATCGAGAGCCTCGGAACCCTGATCGGACCGCTTCTCGCCGGAGTGCTCATTTCGGTCGCGGACGTGGGCGTCGTCTTCGCCGTCGGCGCCGGCGCGATGCTCGCGGCGGCGCTTTTCTTCAGTCTCGTCCGGGTCGAGGGGCGGCTTCGCGTGGCGCCCGCGCCTGGGACGAAGAGCACGCGCGCCCTCCTCATCGCCGGAATTGAGTTTCTCGCGCGGGCGCCGGGGCCGCGCATGGTGGTGGGGCTGATCGCGGCACAGGCCTTCGTTCGTGGCTGCCTCAACGTTCTCATCGTCGTCGCCGCGTTCCAGGTTCTCGACGCGGACGAGAGCGCGGTCGGCTACATGACCGCAGCCATCGGAGTGGGCGGCCTGCTCGGCGCCCTCGGCGCTTTCACGCTCGGAGGCCGGCGGCTCGCCGTCGTCTTCGGCGTGGCGCTCGTCTTCTGGGGTCTCCCGATCGTCCTGATGGCTCCCTCGTCTTTTCTCGTGACGGCTCTCGTCCTTCTGGCCGTCGTCGGGGCGGCTAACAGCATCGAGGACGTCGCCTCGTTCACGCTGCTCCAGCGGATCGTTCCCGATGACGTGCTGGCCCGCGCCTTCGGCGCCATCTGGGGCCTGGCGATGGGGGGTGTCGCGCTCGGCTCGATCTTTGCTCCCGCCGTGGTCAGCCTCTTCGGCGCGCAGGCGGCGCTCGTCGTCGTCGGCCTGATCCTTCCTGTGCTCGCGCTGTTGGCGTGGAGCCGCCTCGCTGCGATCGACCGCGCGGCGCCCTGCCCGACGGGCCAGCTGGCGATGATCGACCACGTGCCGATGTTCGCGCCGCTGTCCCTCGCGGCGAAAGAGCAGCTCGCGGCGGCGCTCGTCCCGATGTCCGTCGCGGCGGGTGACGCCGTCATCCGCGCGAACGATTCGGGGGAGCGATTCTACATCGTCGCGGACGGCGAATTCGAGATTCTGGCGGGGGACGCGCGCCTCGCCGCGCACGCCGGCGACCACTTCGGGGAGATTGCGCTGCTCCGAGACGTCCCGCGCACGGCGACCGTCAAGGCGTTGGTGGACTCGCAGGTCTACGCGCTGGAGAGAGCTGACTTTCTCGCAGCCGTCACGGGCCACTCGGATGTCCGGGCGGCGGGCGAAGACGTCGCGACGGAACGGCTTGCGCGGGGAAGCGGGCCGCCGTCTCCAGCGCGCTCACACTCGGGCTAGTCGGCGTAAGCTGGACCCGGATTGGACTCGACCGAAGGAGGAGAGATGTACGCGCGGATAGCCACGTTCGAAAGTGATCCCAGCAACGTCGACGACGCGATC
>DATLQK010000005.1:0-24091 GCA_035535195.1 Gaiellaceae bacterium
AACCCGTCGGAGAACAAGCTCTCCAACGAGTCGCCGGTCGGCAAGGCGATCATCGGCAAGAAGAAGGGCGAGACCGTCGAGGTCGCGACCCCGCGCGGCGCGAAGCTCAAGTACAAGATCCTCGAGATCAAGGCCGCCTAGCTCCGGTCGCCGAAAGTCTGCGACTTTCGGCGAGGACCGTGGTCCGTGGGCTGGTCGCCGCTCGAGACCTTCGGTGGCGAACGGGCCAAGCCCGTTCGCGCCGTAACCGAACTGCCCAAGTAACAAGTTGTTACTAGCCAGGGCGGAGTGTCACGAGCCGTGCGGGTTCGAGGCCTCTCGCCGGGCCGAACCCTCCAAGTAACAAGTTGTTACTAGCGCGCTTGGGCGGCCACTAGACTCGCCCGCCATGGCGTCCTTGCCCAAGCGGTTTCCGGACCGCGTCGAGATCTCGTCCGTCCGCGTGGAGGCCGAGCCGCTCGAGGCCGGGGAGGAGGGGGAAGAGGCGCGGAGGATCGCCGGCCGGGTGATGGCCCGAAGGGACATGGGGAAGCTCGTCTTCCTCGACCTCGTCGACCGCTCCGGCCGGATCCAGCTGCTCGTGCAGCCTGACCGGATCGGGCCCGTCGACCTCGCCCTCGGCGACATCGTCGGCGTCACCGGTCGGCCCGCCCGAACGCGCCGCGGCGAGCCCTCTCTGGCCGCCGACGAGCTCGTCGTGCTCGCCAAGATCAAGCGGCCGCTTCCCGACACCTTCCACGGCCTCAAGGACGTCGAGTCGCGCTACCGGCAGCGCTACCTCGACCTGCTCGTGAACGAGGAGTCGCGCGCCGACGCCCTCACCCGCGCGCGCATGCTCACCGCAATCCGCCGCCGGCTCGACGAGTGGGGCTTCCTCGAGGTCGAGACGCCAGTGCTCCAGCCTCGCTACGGCGGCGCCTTCGCCGAGCCGTTCGTGACGCACTCGAACGAGCTCGACACCGACCTCTACCTCCGCATCGCGACGGAGCTCTACCTCAAGCGTCTGATCGTCGGCGGCCTGGACAAGGTCTACGAAGTCGGCAAGGACTTCCGGAACGAGAGCGTCTCCTACAAGCACGCGCCGGAGTTCACGATGGTCGAGTGGTACGAGGCGTACGCCGACTACCGCGACACGATGGAGCGGATCGAGCAGCTCGTCGCCGGCGTCACGGAGGAGGTGCTCGGCACAACGAACGTGACGTTCCGTGGCCACGAGGTCGACCTGGCGCCGCCGTGGCGGCGGTTGAAGCTCCTCGAGGCGCTCGAGGAGGAGGGGCTCTGGACGCGCGACCCCGACGAGCTCCGGCAGCGGCTCGCCGCCCGTGAGGTCGACACGACCGCGGACGAGAGCTGGGCGCAGCTCGTCGACCACGCTCTCAGCTCGTTCGTCGAGCCCAAGCTGATCGAGCCGTCGATCCTCCACGACTACCCGGTCGAGCTCTCACCCTTTGCGCGGCCGACCGACGAGGACCCGTCGATCGTGGAGCGGTTCGAGTACTTCGTCGGCGGGATGGAGCTCGGGAACGCGTTCTCCGAGATCAACGACTCCGACGAGCAGGCGGCGCGGTTCGCGCAGCAGGCTGAGCAGGCGGGCGGCGAGCCGGGTGACCCCGATTACGTCGAGGCGCTCGCCTACGGAATGCCGCCGACAGGGGGCCTCGGGCTCGGCATCGACCGGCTCGCCATGGTCCTGACCGATGCAAGCTCGGTCCGGGACACGATTCTCTTTCCGCAGGTGCGGGAGAAACTCTGAGCCCTCCCTCGTTCGAGGGACACTCGAACGAGCCACTAGTCATACCGCGCCCCTTCCGATGCAAGGTGCGTGCCGAGGGGTCTCCGCCGCGCAACCCTTCTCGCCGTGCTCGCCGGATTGCTGGGGCTCGCAGCCTCTTCGTCCGTGGGCGCGGACAGCGGCGCCTGGTCGGGCCGTGTCGGCGTCGCCGGCCACCTGATCTGGTACGCCGACCAGCAGTCCGAGATGACGCGACTGCGCGCCGGCGGCGTCGACTGGACGCGCGAGGACTTCCTCTGGGACACGATCGAGCCGACCAAGGGCAGTTTCAACTGGTCGTGGCCGGACCACCTGATGACGTCGTCCTCGAAGACCGGGATGAAGGTGCTCGCGATCCTCGACTACTCGGCGAAGTGGGCGTCCTCGGGCCCGAACGGCGACGCGACCTACCCCCCACGGGATCCGGCCGACTACGCCGCCTATGCGGCGGCGGTCGCCCGCCGCTACGGCCCCGGCGGCACCTTCTGGAGCGCCCATCCGGAGCTCGCGCCGCAGCCTCTCACCGCCGTCGAGGTCTGGAACGAGCCGTGGGGCTACTGGGACTGGAAACCGAACCCCGACCCCGCCGCCTACGCGCGGCTGACGAAGGCGGCAGCGGAGGCGGTCAAGGCGGCAAACCCAAGCGTCGAGGTGCTGATGGCCGGCGACCTCCTGCAGGTCCGGACCGACGGGAAGATCGTCGACTGGCTGAAAAACGTCCTCGCGGCTGAGCCGGCGCTGAAGACGCTGGTGGACGCGCTCAGCGTGCACCCGTACCCCTACCCGCGCGACCTCGGCCCGTACGACGACCGCCCGGACCCGCGCTGGGACTTCCGCCGGCTCGAGCTGATCCACCAGACCGACCCGGGCCACCCGATCTGGGTAACCGAGGTCGGCTGGAGCACCGCGGCGGGCGTGGAGGATGCCGTCTCGGAGGCGAAACAAGCGACCTATGTCCGCGGCGCGGTCGAGCGGGCGCTCGGCCAGTGGGGCAGCTACGTCGAGCGCGTCTTCGTCTACTCCTGGGACAAGTCGAACGGCACCGCCGACGACCGGGAGGGCAACTACGGCCTCCGCCGTGCCGACGGGAGCCCGAAGCCTGCCTGGGCGGCGCTGACGAGCCTCCTCGAGACGACGGTCTCCCTCCCGGCGCCGCCTCAGCCGCCGCCGGTGGCTGCATCCACCACGACGCCGAAGCCACCCGCACCCTCCTTCACCCTCGCGGCCGCGCCACAGCGTGCCACCGTCGGTCGCGGCGGCCGCGTCGACTTCCTCCTGACCGCGGGCGGCGGTGTGAACGGGCCTCTCGGTGTCGGCGTCTCAGGCCTCCCGCGCGGTGCGACGGCCATCGTCAGCGGGTCGCTCGGACCGGGCTCGCCCGCCGCCGTCCTGGTCCGGGTCGGCCGCACGGTGCGCCCCGGCACCTACAGGCTCACCTTCCGCGGCACGCTCGGCGGCATGTCGAGGGAGGCGACGGCGACGCTCGTCGTTACCCGCAAGACCGCTCCGCTCTCCCTCTTCGGCTACCTGTCGAGGGCGCGGAGCTGGAGTTTGCTCACGCGCCCCTAGCGGGAATGCCGCCCTACTATCGAGCGCGTGCAAGCGGTCATCCTCGCCGGCGGCTTCGGGACTCGCATCAGCGAGGAGAGCGCCGTGCGCCCGAAACCCATGGTCGAGATCGGCGGTAAGCCGATCATCTGGCACATCATGAAGATCTACGACGCCCACGGGATTCGCGACTTCGTGATCGCCGCCGGCTACAAGGGCTACCTGATCAAGGAGTACTTCGCGAACTACTCGTTGCACGTCTCGAACGTCACCTTCGACCTCGAGCACGGCACGACGACGACGCACCGGAACGGCGCCGAGCCCTGGCGGATCACGATCCTCGACACCGGCGAGCACACGATGACCGGCGGCCGGCTCGTCCGGCTCCGCGACTTCCTCGAGGGCGGCCAGTTCTGTCTGGCGTACGGCGACTGCGTCGCCGACGTCGACGTCACGCGGCAACTCGAGTTCCACGACGAAAGCGGCGGGCTCGTGACGCTGACGGCGGTGCAGCCGCCCGGGCGTTTCGGGGCCGTGCACCTCGGCGAGGGCGACCGCGTGTCCGAGTACACGGAGAAACCCGAAGGTGACGGCGGCTGGATCAACGGCGGCTTCTTCGTCGTCGACCGGGAAGCGATCGAGTACGTCGACGGCGACGACGTGACCTGGGAGCATGAGCCGCTCCGCCGGCTGGCGGAGGACGGCAAGCTGAGCGCGTACCGCCACCACGGCTTCTGGCACCCGATGGACACGCTGCGCGACCGCGCAGTGCTCGAGGAGCTCTGGGTGTCGGGCCAGGCGCCCTGGAAGACCTGGCGCTAGGCCTGGTCGAACCGCGCGTCCTGCTCGCGTCGTAGCTCGTCGACGACCCGGCCGTCGGGGATCCGGACGTCGTCGTACGTCAGCACGCCGTCGCGGGGGACGTCGCGGACGAGGGTCGAGCCGGGGGCCAGTCCCAGTGGGATCAGGTTCTGCCCGCGCGCCGTCTCGACGTTCTCGGCCAGGCCGTAGAGGTGATAGCCGCCGAGCGAATCGAGCTCGGTGCCGGCCTCGAGGTCGATCTTCGCCGCGGCGACGACTTCGACGAGCGGCGCGCCGAGCGGCGTGATCGCGGCGTCCTGGAAGTCGACGGCGCGGGCGACGGTGATCGGCACCTCGAAGTGGCAGAGGTGCCATGGCGTGTAGAAGCAGTAGAGCGGCCCCTCGCCCATCTTGTAGAGGTTGAGGTAGTGCTGCTGCGTCGGGTTGTCGTGCGTTCCGAGCACGAAGACGCCGGGGCTCGGAACCGCGCCGACGACGTAATCGACGATGCCCGGCCCCGCCGTGAGCTCCTCCAGGTCGAAGAGGTCGCGCGTGACGTCGATGTGCGTGCCCGTCTCCACTGTCGGCCCGTGCATCCCGCGCCTCGCGACCCGCATCCCGGTGGCGTTCGCGACGATCGCCTGCTCGTACGAGATCTTCGTCCCGTCGGCGAAGGACGTCACCATCCGCGGGTTCTGGCCCCACTGCTTCGCGAACCCCTCCTGCGTCGTCGGATTGCGGTACGGGTCGTGGAGGCCCTTGATGTTCCCGCACAGCACCGGCGTGACCCCGATCGAGCGGACGAAGCGGAAGAGGTTGAGCTGGACGCCCGGCTGGTCGCCGTCGGCATTCGTGTAGACGAGGCCGCCCTGCTCGGCCTTCTGCCGCAGGATGGGCCCGATCGTGCCGTCGAGCTCGGCGTTCATCAGGATCACGTGCTTGCCGTGGTCGATCGCGGTCGAGACGGCCCTGGCGCCGTTCTCGATCGACCCGGTCACCTCGATCAACGCATCGATGCCCGGCTGGCGCGCCACGAGCAATGCGTCGTCCGTGACGGCGTAGCGGTCGGAGGCGATCGCCGCTTCGAGCTCGTCCGGCGTCGAGACCTCGACGACGTCGTCTGCGCCCGCCTCGCGGTAGGCCTGGTGCGCCTTGTCGAGCGTTCGGTTTGCGATCGCGACGAGGCGCATCCCCGGTACCGAGCTCAGGATCTGCAAGGCGATGCCGCGACCCATGAACCCGGCGCCGACCATCGCGACCCTGATCGGATTCCCGTCGCGGGTGCGGCGCTCGAGTGCGGTGTCGACGATCTGCATCAGCCGTTGAAGTCCGGCCAGGTCGCGTCCTTTGGGGACAGAAAGGCGTTGGCGGGATCCGGCCATTCGATCCCGAAGGCGGGGTCGTCCCAGCGGACGCCGCCCTCCGCCTCCGGTGTGTAGAACTCGGTCACGAGGTAGTGCACCTCGGTGTCGGGCTCGAGCGTCTGAAAACCGTGGGCGAACCCCTCGGGGACGTAGAGCGCGCGGCGGTTCTCCTGCGTGAGGTCGACGCCGACCCACTGCTTGTAGGTGAGCGAGTCGGGCCGCAGGTCGACGATCACGTCGTGGATCGCGCCGCGGGTGGCGCGCACGACCTTCACCTCCGCGTGCGGGGCGTGCTGGAAGTGCATCCCGCGGAGCGTCCCCTGGCGGGGGTTCCAGGACGTGTTCGCCTGGACGAGCCGGGCGTTGAGGCCGTGGTCGGCGAACTCGTTCGCGCAGAACGTCCTGGCGAAGAAGCCGCGCTCGTCCTCACGGCGCTCGAGGTCGATCACGAAGGCGCCGGGAAGCCTCGTCTCTTCGAAGATCACGCCGCGCGCCTCCAGCGCAGGGTCCGGTCGAGCTCGCCTCGCTCCAGCAGCAGCCGCAACCGCTTCAGGCGCGTGAAGCGGTCGCTCTCGAACTGCCCGAGCGTGAGGTCGGCGGCGCGGTAGGCGGCGACGAGCTCCTGCGCCCCGGCCCTCGCCGTCCAGGTTAGCCGGAGCTCGGGGAAGGTGCGGTGGAGCTTCGCGAAGCTGACGCGGTAGCTGCGCGGGTCGGGGTCGCCCGAACCGGCGTACTCGACCTCGGACTCGTCGACGACCTCGTGCACGATGTCCCCGAGCTGGCGTACCTGGTAGTTCTCGTCGTCGCGGCCGACGTTGAACGCCTCGCCGCGGACGACGTCCTCCGGGGCCTCGACGGCGGCCAGCGCCGCGCGGGAGATGTCCTCGACGTGGATCAGCGGCCGCCACGGCGTCCCGTCGCTCATGATCTTCACCTTGCCCGTCGTGTAGGCCCAGCCGACGAGGTTGTTCAGCACGAGGTCGACCCGAAGCCGCGCGGAGACCCCGTACGCGGTCGCATTCCGCATCGACACCGGCGCGAAGTCGGGGCCGGCCAGCTCCGTCAACGCCTCCTCCGAGCGAACCTTGGACTCCGCATAGGCGGTGAGCGGCTTCAGCGGCGCGCTCTCGTCGACCGCCTCGTCCGAGGACGTGCCGTACATCGAGCACGAGGAAGAGAAGACGAAGCGCCGGACGCCGGCCTCGCGGGCGGCACGCGCGAGCGAGACGGTCGCCTCGTAATTGATCTCGCGCGTGAGCTCCGGGCTGAAGTCGCCGATCGGGTCGTTCGACAAGGCCGCCAGGTGGACGACGGCGTCGAATCCGTCGAGCTGCTCGCGCCGCACGTCGCGGACGTCGGCGAGCAGCGTCTCGGTCGCAGGCGAGGGAGCGGAGGCGAGGTCACAGTCGCGGTAGAAGAGCGTGTCGAGGCCGACGACCTCGTGGCCGGCGGCGGCGAGCACCGGCGCGCAGACGGAGCCGATGTAGCCGTGGTGTCCGGTGAGGAGGATCTTCATCTTCCAAGGAGGGTTCTCGCCCGTGCCAGCGCGTCCGTCGTACCGATGTCGATGAACTCGCCCGGGAAGACTACGGACCGAGCCCGCCCGGCCCGCGCGAGGTCGTCGAAGTGGTGACCGATCTCAGCTCGCTGCTCGAGGCCCTCCAGCGCCCCGCAGCGAGCTGCCGCCGCGCCCCAGATCAGGTTGCCGGGGGGCTCCGGGACCTTGACGTGCACGGCCCGCACCTCGTCGCCCTCGAGCTCGACCACGTCCGAGCGCTCCGGCTCCGGCGAAGAGAAGACGGCGAGCACCAGGTCGCCCGGCTCGCGCAGGAGCTGCGCGAACCCGTCGACGGGCTCCCAGATCGAGTCGGGGAACCCGATCAGGACGGTGTCGTCCTCGTCGAGTCCGTCGAGGGCAGCCGCGACGGACGCTGCGGCGGTCGGCGGCGACTGCACGACGACGGACAGGCCGAGCCCCGCGGCATGCACCGCGACGTCGGGCTTGTCCGGGCGCGTCACGACGCGGATCTCGTCCGCCCCGCCTGCCCGCATCCGCTCGACCACGTAGTCGAAGACCGGTCGACCGCCGACCTCGAGCAGCTCCTTCGAGCCGTCGAGTGGCTGGAGGCGCGTTGCGGCGCCCGCTGCCGGGATCACGCCGACGATCAGCGGGAGACGAGGCGCTTGAGCCAGCCCTCCGAGCGCGAGGGCTCGGCACGCCGGCGGGGAGGGACGCGGAAGAGGCGGGCGGCCAGTTCCTCGCAGAGCGCCTCGACCCGTTCCGCCGTCTCGCGGTAGACCTTCGCCGACCGGCCGTAGGGGTCGCCGAGCTCGTTGGCGTCGAGGAGCTGCGGCGGCCGGCCGCTGCGGGCCTGGTGCGCCAGAGCGACCGCCTCGCGGGCCCGCGCCACCGGATCCTGCTCGTGCGGCTCGACCTCGCGGAGGAGGCCCACGAGCTCCGGCATCGTGAACGTGCGCTCCGACGCTGCGTCGCCGTCGACCACGGCGGCGGCGACGTGCATCCGCTCGAAGCCGACGACGAGGTCGGCGTCCGCGAGGCCGGCCTCGCTCATGTGCCGGCAGCGATGCGGGCTCAGGTCGAGCTGCATCGCCGCGGCGGCATCGATCGCCTCACGGAGCGCCGGGCTCGGCGGGAGCGAGAGCGTGCCGCCGGAGGAGACGTCGACCGGCAGCTCAGCGGTCAGGTCGCGGAGCAGGACCTCGGCCAGCGGGCTGCGAAAGCGGTTCCCGGTGCACAGGACGACGAGCCGAAATCGGTTCACAGGAAGCTCCCGGACCACAGGTAGGCCGAAAGTGTTGGCACTCTATAGCCGACAACCTTCCTGTCATGGCCACTGACACCCCTTCGCGAACCGGCGCTCCGACGCTGCCCGACTACTTCCGGGTCATCCGGCGGCGCAAGTGGATCATCGTCGGCTGCGTGGTTTTGCTGCCGCTGCTCGCGCTGCTCCTGTCCTCGCGCCAGCAGGCGATCTACCAGGGGACCTCCGAGGTCTACCTCAGCCCGCAGAACCTTGCGGCGGCGCTGACGAACACGACCGACGGGACGACCTTCCAGGATCCCGAGCGGTTCGCCGAGACGCAGGCCGACCTCGCCTCCGTCCCCGAGGTCGCCACGCGCGTCTGCCAGAACGTCACGCCCCAATGCAACCCCGCCGACCTGCTGAAGAACTCCGAGGTCGAGGCCAAGCCGAACGTCGACCTGCTCGAGTTCCGCGTCCGGGACGAGGACGCCGGCCGGGCCGAGCAGCTGGCGACCGAGTACGCGCGGCAATTCACGACCTATCGGAGTGAGATCGACACCGCCGCGTTGAAGACGGCGCTCGCCAGGCTCGAGGAACGGATCCGGCAGCTCGAGGGGAGCGGCGACCGGAGCTCCGCGCTCTACGCCAGCCTCGTCGGCAAGGAGCAGGAACTGCGCCTGCTCGAGGCGCTCCAGACGTCGAACGCGTTCGTCGTCCGGCCGTCGACGACCGCCGAACAGGTTCAGCCAAAGACCACGCGAAACGTGATCCTCGCGATCATGTTCGGCCTCGCCTTCGGCCTGCTGTTCGCGTTCCTCTGGGAGGCGCTCGACACGAGGCTCCGGTCGGCCGAGGAGATCACGGAACGGCTCAACCTGCCGCTGCTCGGCCGCATTCCGCGCCCCCGCCGCAATGTCCAGCGCGCCCACCGTCTCACGATGATCGAGGATCCAGACAGTGTCCAGGCCGAGGCCTTCCGGATGCTGCGCACGAACATCGACTTCGTCAACATCGAGCGTGGCGCGAAGACGATCATGGTCACGAGCGCCCTGGAGCAGGAGGGAAAGTCCACGACGATGGCCAACCTCGCCGTTGCGATGGCGAAGGCGGGACGGCACGTCGTCCTCGTCGATCTCGACCTGCGCCGCCCCTTCCTCGGCCGGTTCTTCCGGCTGGACGGCCGACCGGGCGTGACCGACATCGTCCTCGGCGACGTCGAGCTGGAGGACGCGCTTGTCGAGCTGCCGATGCGCGGTACCGAGCTCGACCAGGTCAGCGTGAACGCGGAGGAGAACGGCAACCGGACCGAGGGCATCCTGGAGGTGCTTCCGGCCGGGCCGACGCCCCCGAACGCCGGCGAGTTCGTCGGCACGCGCTCGCTGGCGAGGATCCTGGAGCAGGTCCGGGACCGCGCCGACATCGTCCTGATCGACGCGCCGCCCGTCCTCCACGTCAACGACGCGATGGCGTTGAGCGCCGTCGTCGACGCGATGCTGATCGTGACCAGGCTTCGCGTCGTCCGTCGCTCGACGGTCGACGAGCTCAACCGGCTGCTCGAGACCACGCCCGCCACCAAGCTCGGCTTCGTGATCACCGACGCCGACCTCGGCGAGGACTACGGGATCTCGTACTACTACAACTACCGTCCGCGGCCGGAGCAGAAGCGAGGTCCGTTCCGGCGCCGCGTTCGCGAACGCGCCGGGCGGTAGACCTCAGGCGGGCCGGTGAAGGTCGCCGTCGCCCACGAGTGGCTCGTGCGCTATGCCGGGTCCGAACGAGTCGTCGCCGAGCTGCTCGACGCGTTCCCGGGCTCGCGGCTTCTGACGACGCTGGTCGATCCCGTCGCGGTCCCGGCGGACCTGCGTTTGGCCGAGCCGTCCTTCCTCCAGCGCGTCCCGCGAGCGACGAGCCACCACGAGTGGCTGCTCCCGCTGATGCCGCTCTCCTGGCGGCTGCGCGAGCCGGTCGATGGCGTGGAGGCCGTGGTCTCCTCGAGCCACGCCTGCGCCAAGGCCGTCCGGGTTTCCGACGGCGTGACCCACGTCTGCTACTGCCACACGCCGATGCGCTACGCGTGGGACTTCGAGTCCGAGTCCGGACGGTTCCCGGCGCCGATCCGTCCCGCGGCGCGCGCCGGCATGACCTGGTTCCGCCGCTGGGACCGCTCCACCGCCTCCCGCGTCGACCGCTTCGTCGCCAACTCCACCGCCGTCGCGGGCCGGATCCGTCGGTTCTACGGGCGCGAGGCGGACGTCGTGCATCCGCCCGTGCGGACGGAGTTCTTCACGCCAGGCGGTGAGCGCGAGGACTGGTTCCTCTACGTCGGACGGCTCGTGAGCTACAAGCGGCCCGAGCTCGTCGTGGACGCCTTCCGCGGGCTCGACGCGCGCCTGCGAGTCGTGGGTGACGGCCATCTGCGCGAGCGGCTCGAGCGGGACGCACCTTCGAACGTCGAGTTCCTCGGCGAGCAGGGCGAAGACGAGCTGCGCGACCTCTACCGCCGGGCGCGCGCTTTCGTCTACCCCGCCGACGAGGACTTCGGGATCGTGATGGCGGAGGTCCAGGCGTGCGGGACGCCGGTGATCGGCCTCCGCCGCGGTGGCGCGGTCGACATCGTCCAGGACGGCATGACGGGGTGGCTCCTCGACGAGCAGGACGCAGGCGAGCTTCGGCGCGCGGTCGAACGAGCGGCCGTCGAGGAGCTCGACTCCGCCGCGATCAGGCGGAACGCCGAGCGCTTCTCCCCAGGGCGGTTCCGCGAGCAGATGCGCCGGCTCGTCGGCGAGGCCGTGTCCGGCTCGACCGCCGTGCCCCAGCCGGAGGCGCTGGCGGCAGGAGGGAGCGAATGACCGCCCGGGCGGCCACCGCAGCGTTCGGCCGTGCCACCGGCTCGGCCTGGACGCCGCTTGCCGCGCTAGGCGCGGTGGGCGCCGTCGCGGCCGGCCTCGTTTTCATCGGACCGGTCGTCGGCCTGGCGATCGTCGGGCTCCTCGGTGTGCTCCTCCTGATCCGGCGACCGGGCATCGGGCTCGCCGTGCTGCTCGTCACGACCGTGGCGCTCGAATCGGATCCGTACGGCTTCCTCCCGATCACGGCGAAGTACTACGTCGGCCCGCCGTCCATCAACGAGGTCGTGATGGCGACCGCGACGGCCGGCGTCCTGCTCGACATGGGCATCAAGCGCCGGCTGCCGCTCCTGCCGGAGCCTTTCACGGTGCCGCTGGCTCTGCTCGTGCTCGCCGTGATGGCGGGAACGGTGACGGGGCACTTCTCGAACGGATCCTTCTCTGAGGTGCTCTGGGTGCTCAGGCCGGTGGGCTACCTGATCCTCGTCTCGTTCCTGACCGTCAACCTGCTGCGGAACCTCCGCGACGTGAAGGTGTTCGGAGGGGTGGCGGCGGGCCTGGCGGTCTACAAGGGCGTGGAGGGGTGTATCGCCTGGTTTTCCGGCTCGGGCAGAAACCTCGACGGCACGGCCATCACGTTCTACGAGCCCACCGCGAACTTCGTGATGCTGCTGTTCCTCGTGGGCGTGGCGAGCGCGCTCCTGCAGCGCATTCCGCTGCCGCTCTGGGTGAAGCTCTCGACCCCCTTCGTGCTCGTGTCCTTCACGCTCGCGCTTCGGCGAAACTTCTGGATCGCGGGCACGCTCGCGATCCTCCTGACGATCATGCTCACGAGCGGCATCCGCGGCCGGCGACTCGTCTTCCCGACGGTGCTGGTGCTGATCGGAGCCGTCTGGATCGCGCTCGCCGCCGGAGGCGGGGCGCAGGTGCAGGGCCCACTCGCCGAGCGCGCCCGCGCCCTCGCCCCCTCGACGGTGAACGCGCGGAAGGAGGACGTCTACCGGCTGCAGGAGATCAAGAACGTGATCATCGAGATCAGGAACCACCCGATCGCCGGGCTCGGGCTCGGCGTGCCGTGGAGCGCGGTCGACCACCCGCTCCCGGAGGAGCACCCGGGTGGGCGCTACTACACCCATGTGGCGGTGTTCTGGTACTGGATCAAGTTCGGGCTGATCGGTGTCGCCGCGTACTTATGGCTGATGGCGGCTGCTGTCCTCACAGCGATCCGGGTCTGGCGCTTCACCTTCGACACGTTCCTGAAGGTCGTGGGCCTCGCGGTCGCGACCTCGCTGGCCGGCCTGATGGTGGCGGAGACGACCGGGACCTTCACGGGCGCCGACTACCGCTTCAGCGTGATCATGGGGGCACTCCTGGGCTGGCTCGCGGCGGCACGCATGCACGGCCTCTCCGGACCGCGCACCGAGCCCTAGGCCGTGCCGAACCGCCCGCTGCGCGTCGCCGTCGACGCGAACTCTCTCGCCTGGGGCTGGAGTGGCATCCCGCGCTACACCGACCGGATCGCGCGCGAGCTCGCAGCGCAGGACAGCATCGAGGTGACGCTGCTCGCCAACGCCCGCGACCGCTTCACGCAGATCCCCGGCGTGCGCCAGGCCTGGGGACGGCGGAAGGGCGGGAGCATCTGGCGCAACACCTTCGTCGCCCCGTGGCTCAGACGTCACCGGCCGGACGTCTACTGGGCACCCGAGACGCTGATGCCGCTGTGGTCGCCCGTGCCGACCGTGGTGACGGTCCACGACCTGGCCTCCGTGCTCCTTCCCGAGACGAAGCCGGCGCGGCATCGCGCGAGCTACCGGTTCTCGCTGCCGCGGACGACGCGGCGGGCGACGCGCGTGATCGCCGTCTCGGAGGCGACGGCGGCAGACGTGCAACGGCTCTGGGACGTTCCGCCCGAGCGGCTGGTGGTTGTTCCGAACGGCGTCGACTCCGCGTTCGAGCCCGGCGATCGCGTAGCGGCCGCCGGTGCCGTCCGGGAGCGCTTTGGGCTCGACGCGGCGTTCGTCCTCTTCGTCGGGACGCTCGAGCCTCGGAAGGGGATCGACCTGCTCGCCGAGCTGGCCCGCGCAGCTTCGGACCGGAAGTTCGTCCTGGCGGGCGCGCCGGGCTTCCGCGGCGCGGAGCTCTCGGACGCGGCGAGGGCGGCGGGCGCCCGGGTGCTTGGGCCTGTCGCCGACGAGGAGCTCCTGGCGCTCTACCGCGCCGCCGACGTCCTCGTCGCACCGTCTCTCTACGAGGGATTCGGCTTGACGCCGCTCGAGGCGATGGCTTCGGGGACGCCGGCCGTGGTGGCAGGCGGCGCGGGGGCGCTCGAGGAGCTCAGCGCGCCGGTGGCAGTGGTCGTACGGGAGCGGACGCCCGAGGCGTGGCTGGCCGCCATCGACGAGGCCGTGGGGAGGCGGGACGAGCTGAGCGCGGCCGGCGTCGCGCATGCGGCGCGGTTCCGCTGGCCCGAGGTTGCGGCGCAAGTCCGTGCCGTCCTTGAGGGCGCCGCGGGCCGCTAGGAGTCGCCCTCGCGGCCCATGTGCCACTCCTCGAGGCGTTCGCGGCGGCGGCGGCGCTGCTGCGCACTCACGAGCGTCTCTAGGCTCCTCGTGCGGTCGCCGTCTGCGAGCCAGCGCTGCCGCTCCCGCATCAGCTCAGGTAGCTCGCGCGCGATGCGCCTCCAGGCGCCGACGACGGACGGATCTCGGAGGAGGACGCTTTTCACGACGCTGCGGCCCAGCGACTTGGCCGCGAATGGAAGCGTGCGGCGCCAGCGCATCAGCTTGAGGTGCGTGAAGAGGCCGTTGTGCAGCTCCTCGGCCGCCCAGCGGCGCCAGTTGCCGCGACCGAGGTGGTAGACGTGCGCCTCGAGATCCTCGAGGACGCGCCAGCCGGCGAGCCACATGCGCCAGCAGAGATCCGTGTCCTCCCAGGTGAGGAAGAAGCGCGCGTCGAAGCCGCCGACCTGCTCCCAGGCCTCGCGGCGCACGAGCATCGAGCACCCCGGGACGGCGGCGACGTCCAGAAAGGGCACGTCGGAGGGCTCTGGTCCCTTGTAGCGTGGGAGCGTCACCGGTGAGACCACCCCGGCGCGGCGCTGTTCCTGCATCCGCCCGACGAGTCGCTCCATCCACTCCGGCAGCACCCAGACGTCGGCGTTCATGTAGAGCAGGAACTCACCGCGGGCGAGCTGCGAGCCCTGGTTGCAGGCGGCGCCGAACCCGCGGCTCTCGGTGTTCTCCAGCAGCGTCAGCCGGTCGCCGCGCGCCCGCAGCAGGTCGAGCGTCGAGTCGGTGGAGCCGTTGTCCACCACGATCTGCTCCCAGGGCGAGTACGTCGTCTCGTCCAGCTTCTCGAAGTACTCCGGCAGGAACCGCTCGTCGTTGTAGGTGACGAGGACGATGGAGACGAGCGGGGTCACGTCAGCCTGGGACGGTGCCTGAACGCGATCACGCCGCGGTAGTAGTGCCAGAGGTAGACCCACGGGACGATCGCCGCGACCGCGACGAGCGGCACGACCGAGCCCGCGGTCAGCCGGCGCTTCCAGGCGAGCGCGGCGACGTTGGCGGCGAGTCCGAGCAGGGCCAGCACCGTTGCAACGAGGCCCAGGGTGGTCCAGCCGACAAGGAAGGCGACGACGGCGACGGCAACCGAGGCGGCGAAAAGCCAGGCGGCGGCGTGCCGCGCCCAGCGGAGCGGCACCAGCCCGACGCGACGGCCGGTGACGAGGCGGCGGAAGCGGTCACCGTGCTCTCGGCTCAGGAGGGGATCGAAGTAGTAGCGCCGCGCGTCGCGCACGGGAGACCAGAACGACGCCGGCAGCGGCGGGTGCTCCGCCCGCAGCTCCGGGTCGAACACGAGCCGCTTCTCGGCGCGCTCGAGCCGGAAGTAGAGGTCGACGTCCTCGCGGAAGTGGAGCTTGCGGCTCGGGTCGTAGAAGCGCTCGTCGAAGCCTCCGACCTCCCGGAGCGCATCCGTCCGGAGCAAGACGTTCCCGGCGACGTGCTGGTCGTCGCCGCCCTGGACCTCCGCGACGTGTGTGAACGGCGTCGGTCGCCCGGCTCCGCCTGCGTCGACGGCGCCCTCGACGACGTCCGGAGCGTCCGGCGCCGACGCGATTACCTCGAGGCGGTCGACCCACCCCGCCCCCGGCAGTTCGTCGGCGTCGAGCAGAACGACCCACGGCGTCCGGATGCGCTCGAGCGCGCGGTTGCGGGCCGCGCCCGGGCCGCCGTTGACCGTCGAGCGGACGACTTCCAGGTCCACGCCAGGCGGCAAGTTCGGCCGGAGCTCCGGCTCCAACGGCTCGGGCGTGGCGTCGTCGGAGACGACGACCGGCACAGGGTCGCCGTCCGCCTGCGCGCCCACGGCGGCCAGGAGTTGCCGCAGCCGGTCGACGTGGCCGTAGGCCGGGACCAGCACAGTGACGAGCCTCACGCGAGCTCCTGGTGGAGCTCGACCAGCGGCCGCGCGACAATCGACCAGTCGTAGGAGCTTTCGACAAGCGCGCGACCTCGCGTGGAGAGCGACCGGGCGAGCGCGTCGTCCGCGATCACGCGGGCCGCGAGCGCGGCGAGCTCTTCCGGCGTCTCGCCGATCAGGACGTGCTCGCCGTCCCGCACGGCGAGGCCGGCGACGCCGAAGGGCGTCGAGACGACCGGCGTGCCTGCCGCGAGCGCCTCGAGCACCTTCAGGCGGGTGCCGCCGCCCGCGCGAAGCGGCATTACGAGCGCGCGGGCAGCCCGGAGCTCGGCAATCGGGTCCGGTACCTCGCCCACGACGGTCACAGTCGGGCCGGCCAACCGCTCGAGCTCCGGCCCCGGCTCGCGACCGACGAGCCGCAGCGTAGCGCCGGGCACGCGCGGGAGAATCTGCTCCACCAGCTCGCGGGCGGCCAAGGTGTTCGGGAGGTAGCCGTAGTGCCCGATGTACGCGAGCTGGGCGCCGGACGGCGGTGAGCGATACTCGATCGCGGCGGTGTCCACTCCGTTCGGGACCACGACCACCCGCCTCGCTCCCCAGCGCTCGAAGATCTCCGCGTCGTGGTCGCTCGTCGCCGCAACAGCCGCAACCGCGCGCGCAGCGCCGGCCTCGTAACGCTCCGTCTTACGCGCCTCCCAGGCCCAGCGGCGGCGGTGAAGCGGCCGCGAGTCGGCCTCGGCCAGCGTCGCCATCACCTCGCTCTCGATGTTCTGGGACGACAGGACGACCGGCGCCTCGGCGGCGAGTGCGGCAGGCACGAGGTAGGGGAATTCGGCCTGCACGGTGTCCGGTTCGGAAGCCGCAACGGCCTCACGCAGGGCGTCGGATTCGAGCTTCGCGGCCATGTATGGGCGGCGCACGGATCGCACGAGCGCGCCGACCCTGCCTGTGTCGTGCGGGATGCCGCGGAGGGAAAACGGCTCATCGGTGTCTTCGGCCTCGCCGAGGGCGAGCAACTCCACTTCCGCCGTGGCGGCGAGCTGTCGAGCGAGCTGGAGCACGCGCAGCCGCGCGCCGGAGGTAGGCGGCACCGGAGTCTCCTGGGCGAGCTGGAGGATCTTCACGCGCGCCTGACGAACAGTCCGAGCTCGGAGCGGGAGACGGCGCCGGTGACGAGAACGGCGACGCCGTACGCGAGGACACCGACCGCCACCTGGACGAGCGGTGGGAGCGCGTGTGTAGCCGCCAGCACCGCCGCCAGGATCGCGCCCGCCGCAAGCGCGCGGCCGAGGCCGCGCACCGGCAGGCCGAGGTGGAGCGGGTAAGCCGCCCAGAGGGAGAAGACGAGCACAGCCACCTCGGTGATCACCGTCGCCCAGGCCGCGCCCATATACGAGTAGGGCGGGATCAGCGCCGCGTTCAGCGCGATGTTCACCAGGAGGGCGGCCCCCGCGACATAGAGCAGTTGCCGCTGGCGATGAGTCGCGATCAGCGTCGTCTGGACGACCGCCCCGATGAACGAGAGCGCTGCGGCGACCGAGAGAACTGCCAGCGCCCGCCCGGCGCCGTCGTAGTCCTCGAAGCCGGGCAGCGCGGGCAGGGCCCGGGGGCCTGTCATCACGCCGAGCACCGCGATCCCGATCCCGGCGACGGCCATCAGCTGGGTCGCCCGCCAGTACCGGCGCTGCAGCCGGCTCCGATCCCCGACGGCGCTCCGAGCGATCACCGGCTGGAGCACGGACATCACGAGGGCCGGGACGAGGAGCAGGGCGTCGAGGAACCGGTAGGCCGCGCCGTACTGGCCGACGTCCGCGGCCGGCTTCAGCCGGGCGAGGACGACCATGTCGATCCGGAAGTAGAGCGCGATCAGCATCGTCGCCAGTGCGAGGGGCGCCGCGGCGACGAGCAGGCCGCGCCAGTTCCCGACTTTCGGCTTCCAGTCGAAGTCCGCCATCCGCGCCACCGCGCCCAGCAGCACCACGCCGTTCAGCGCCTTCGCTGCGACATAGAGCCAGAGGAAGGCGAAGACCCCGGCGCCCGTCGCCGCGATCACGATCGCGCCGCCGAGCGTGAACGTGGCCTCGAGCACGTCGGCGATCGAGGTCCAGCCGAGCCTGAGCCGGACGCCGAGCGAGTTGCGGAAGGTGTCCAGCGCGATCATTGGAAGCGCCAGCCCGGCGATGAGCCCGGCCTCGGTCCGGACGTTGTCGTAGCCGCCGAGGACGAGCGTGGCGGCGAGCGCCGCGTAGGCGACGACCGAGAGGGCGAGCCGGAGGTAGGCCGCGTTCGGCACGAGCTCCGGCTCCTGCGCCGGCTGCTGCGCGAGCTCGCGGGTCACGATCGGGTCGAACGAGAACGCCGGCAGGAGCCGGAAGAGCGCCGTCAGGGCGATTGCGAACGTGTAGATGCCGAGCAGGGCCGGCTCGAGATACGCGGCCGCGACCGCGAAGGCGAGGAACTGCAGGACGAGCGCAACGGCTCGCCCCGAGAAGACGACCGCGAGGTTGCGGGCGACGGGACGGGAGAGGTCGTCCCCGGAGATGACCGAGCCGGCTTCCACCGTCAGCCTTTCGCGAGCCTCGAGCGGAGGAGGCGCAGGCGCGCTTCCATCCCGTGCGGTACGCGCGAGCCCACCGCGCGGATGCCGCGGTTGACCACGTTCAGCGCCGACAGGGCCGCGGCACCGGGCGCGGTCGGCCGGAGCCACAGCGGCACCTCGACGGGGTCGAGCGAGAGGGTGACGTCGGAGCCGAACAGCAGCCGGGGCAGCAGCGCCGTATAGGCATCGCGGCGCGACCGGGTCCAGCCGTGGCGGTTCCAGGGCTTCGGCCCGCCTGTGTAGTGGAGGAAGCGCACCGGCCGCCCGTCCAGCGTCGTCTCGAGCGTCTGCGGATCGACGACCTTCGTCCGGTAGAGCTCCGGTGGGAGTGCCATGTCGTGGGGGAGATCCACCAACTCGACCTCGGCGAACTCGCTCATCAGCAGCGCATTCAGCGTGTCCTGGTCGAAATCCCAGGCCGGGTCTCTCGCGTCCGGGATCCACTGCCGCTCGGTCAGCCGCTCCGTCGCCTCCCACCACCGGCGGAGCAGGAGCGGTGCGACGGCTCCGCCGATCGCCACGAACCCGGCGTTGACGTAGGTTCGCGGCCGTGGCGCGGTCTCCAGGCCGAACAGCTCGACCCACTCGGGGAAGATCCGGTCGATCGCGTTCGGGTGGTCCCAGCAGGCGCAGACCTTCCCTTCGCCGGCCGCCGCCAGGAGGTTCCCGAGTGAGGCGGTCACGACGAGGTCGCTGTCGATCAGGACGGCCACGCCGTCCCTGTGGAGCTTGTGGACCCAGGGCTTCAGGAGCGCCTGATGCTCGACCCCCTCGCTCGGCGGACGCTCGAGGCGCGCATGGGGGTCGAGCCTCGACCGCTGGTCGTCGGTGAGCCCCGAGTCGAGGACGACGATCTCGCCGTTGTGGCCGGTCAGCCGCAGCGAGTTGAGCATCGCGACGGTGCCGGGGAAGAACCCACGGTCGGCGACCGTGTAGTAGGTCTCGTTCACGCCGGCGCCCGGTGCACGCGGGCGAAGTCGTAGGTCAGGAACGCGAACGCGCCGAGGATGGCGAGCGACGGCGCGAGCTCGAAGAGCTCCTCGGCCGGCAGGTCGGCGAGATCCCAGAGCGCGCTGACGGCGAAGAGTGCGAGAGCGGATACGAGCAGCACCACAGCTCTCATCGACTGCCGCAGCTGCCGCCAAAAGACGTAGATGAAGAGGGCCGACGGGATCGCGTAGGTGGCGAGAATGACGTCGTCCGGCCGCTCGACACCCGGCAGGTCGGCCAGGAAGCCGAGGTTGTGCCCGACCGTCTCGTGCACCGCGAACTGCTCGTCGATCGCGAGGTAGCCGAGGCCGAAACCGGCGACGAGGAGCAACGGACGGAGCGACGGCGGGTAGAGCAGGAGCGCAGCGGCGAAGCATCCCGACGCCGCGGCGACGAGCAGGTAGCTGTTGATCAGATCGGCGCTCGGCTTGCCGGTCTCGGACGAGACGTAGAGGTCGAACCTGTCGAAGAACCGCACCTTGCGCACATCGTCTCCCGCCCACGGCAGCAGGTGGCCGTGCTCGACGATCTCGCCGCCCGCGTAGAGCGCGACGGCGAGGACGACGACGAGAACGCCGGCCGCGATCATGGCGGCGGCGAGCGGCCTGCTCACAGACCGAGCTCGGCTTCCCGGAGGAGGATCAGGGCGGCCACGGCGATCAGCGCCCCCGCCGTCGGTTCCAGGATCTCCTCGGGCACCATCAGCTGCCGGTAGGCGTCGACCGGCTCGGACCCATCCCACTGCACGGCCTCGAGCACCTGGGCGACGAACGCCGCGGCGCCGGCCGCGAGCAGCAGCCACCGGGCGGCTCCGTGGCTCTGCAGCAGGACGTAGAGCCCGACCGCTGCGACCACGAGCAGAAACGGCAGGTAGAGGAGCTGCCAGTCAACACCGGTCCTCGCCTCGAGCTTCTCGTGGAAGCCGAGCGCCTCGTCGAGCGCGAGGTAGAAGAGCGCGATCGCGAGCCCGGTCCAGAGGTGGCGTCTCCAGCCGACCTCGCGGGCCCGACCGGCGGCATAGAGCGAGACGGAGGCGAAGAGCCACAGCGCCGCGCTGAAGATCGCCGGGACGTTGTACTCGCCATCGAGGTAGAAGAGCCCGAGGAAGCCGTGCGACGCGGGCCCGCCCTCCGCCTCGACCGGACCCTCGGCTGCCTGGAGCGCGCCGAGCGTGCCGATTACCGCCAACGCGCCGAGCAACACGACCGCAACGACCTTCGGCTCGAGCGAGCGCAGTGCTCGATCCAGCCGCCCCGGCCTAGGCGTCACCGCAACCAACCCACTCCTTTCGTCAGGCCGGAGCGACGCTCCCGGCCCGTGCGTGCGCCACGACCTGCTCGAGGATCTCGTCGAGCGCGACCGTCGGCTCCCAGCCCGTGGCGGCCTTGATCTTCTCGATCGCCGGCATCCGCTGGAACATCTCCTCGACGCCGTGCCCGTACACCTCGTCGTACGGAACGAACACGAGCTCCGAGGAGCTGCCGGTCAGCCGGAGGATCCGCCGTGCGAGCTCGAGGATCGTCACCGACTCCGTCGAGCCGACGTTGAAGACCTGGCCGACGGCGGCCGGCTTCTCCATCAGCCGGACCAGGCCGCGGACCGTGTCGTCGACGTGGCAGAAGCACCGCGTCTGCGATCCGTCGCCGTGGATCTCGAGGGGCTCGCCGGCGAGGGCGGCCTGCACGAAGCGCGGGATGACATTCCCGTACTCGCCGCTCTGCCGCGGCCCGACCGTGTTGAAGAGGCGCGCGATCACGCACCGGAGCCCGTCCTCCTCGTGCCGCGCGAGCGCCAGGAACTCGTCCATCGCCTTCGAGTCGGCGTAGGCCCACCGCCTCGCGGTCGTGGGGCCGTAGATCCGGCGCGCATTCTCGGCGAGTGGCAGGTCCTCGGCGCGGTGGTCGCCGTAGACCTCGGAGCTGGACGCGACGAGGACCGGCTTTCCGAACCGGCTCGCGTACTCGAGAACATTCTCCGTCCCCCGAACGTTGGTGAGGAGCGTATGCCCCGGACGCTCGACGATCAGCCGCACGCCGACTGCGGCGGCGAGGTGGAACACCGCGTCGCACCGATGCACGAGCTCGCTGACCACCGACGAGGAGAGCACGGACTCCACGCTCAGGTGGAACCTCGGGTCCTGCGAGAGGTGGAAGACGTTCGCGTCGGATCCCGTCGAGAGGTCGTCCAACGCATACACCTCCCAACCCTCGGCCAACAGCCTCTCCGACAGATGCGAGCCGATGAACCCGGCGCCGCCGGTGACGAGAGCCGTTTGCTGAGCCACGGTCGCCTGAGCCTAGACCAACGCCGCCGAGGCTAGATGTACCTTCCGTTTTCTCCGCAATTTTCGGATTTCACTCGTTCGGGTGAGGTAAAGACGTATCCGAAAACCTTGATCTTCCGTTGTCCCGGAGACAAGATGAGGGCAGGAAGCCCTGGGGGGAAGTGCGGGAGGAGGGACGATTTTGGCGGCACGGCGGCCCGTGCTGATAGCGGCAATCTTCGCGCTGATCGCGCTCCTTGCGGCTGGCCCGGCGACGGCTGCGTCGCCGCAGAAGATCTACAAGGATCTGGCAGATAACGGCAGACTCGACGGCGACTACAGCCGCGCCGACATCGCGCGCGCTCTGAACCTCCAGCAGGTCGTCAAGACCGACCGGACGCTTACTCCGCCGAGGCGCCGAATCGCCTCCGCCCCGGCCCCGCCGCCGAAGGCCTCCGCCGCGGGGCGGGTGCCCTTCACCGGCCTCGACGTGATGCTCCTGCTGGCCGGCGGAGGGCCTCTCCTGCTGATCGGTGTCGGCCTCCGCCGCCGTCTCGCTCTCGGCAAGCCCGTGGAGATGATCGGAAGCTAAGTGCGAGCGACAGGGCCCTCTGCGGCGGCTCCTCAACGGGTCTCCTCCTCTCCGCACGTCGACCAAGGGCGGCGCGACCAGGTCGCGGCGCGCCTCGGCCTCCGGCCGGACGCTGGCTGGGCGCTGGCGCGCTTCGCTCTCGACGCGGCGCTGCTCAGCGCCGCCGGTCTGGCCGCCGCGCTCGGCGCGCGCGCCGCGGGCATCGATGCCGGCCCGATCTCCTGGATCGTCCTCTTCGCCGTCGTCGTGCTGGGCGTCTTCACGGCGCGCGGCATGTACCGCCCGCGGCTGAGGGCCGACCTCCTCGAGGATCTGCGCGGCGTCGTCGCTGCCACCTCGCTTGCGGCCATGGCGGTGCTCGCCCTGCGCGAACTGGTCTCCGACGCGCCGCCCGACCTCGCGGCACAGGTGATCAGGCCCTGGGCGTTCGCGACCGTCTATCTCGCCGCCGGCCGAGTCGCCCTCCACTGGTCGCAGACGCAGGCCCGGCGCCACGGTGAGACGCTCAGGCCGACGCTGATCGTGGGCGCGGGCCGGATCGGCCGCCTGACGGCGCGGCGGCTGCTGGAGCAGCCCGAGCTTGGCCTCCGGCCGATCGGCTTCCTCGACAAGGAGCCGCTGGACGGCCAGGACGGCGGGCCGGTCCTGCCGGTGCTCGGTGCGAGCTGGGACCTGGACCGGGTGGTCGAGGAGCACGGCGTGCAGCAGGTGATCGTGACGTTCTCCACCGCCCCCGACGAGGTGCTGCTCCGGCTCTTCCGCCGTTGCGAGGAGCTCGGCGTCAGCGTCGCCTTCGTCCCGCGCCTCTTCGAGAAGGTCACGGGCCGCCTGACCGTCGACTACCTCGGCGGCCTGCCCGTGATCGCAGCCCGGGCCCCGCACCCGAGGGGGATCCAGTTCGCGATCAAGTACGCGGTCGACCGGCTCCTGGCTACGGTGCTCCTGCTCCTCGCCTCGCCGCTGATGATTGCCGCGGCCCTCGGCGTGCTCTTCACGCTCGGCCGGCCGATTTTCTTCCGGCAGCGTCGCGTCGGACGCGACGGCCGCGAGTTCGAGATGCTCAAGTTCCGGTCGATGCGCCCTGTTTCGTGGGACGGCGACGAGGAGCAGCTCCACCTGCCGCCCGACACCGCACCGGGCGGGGTGGAAGGCGCCGACCGGCGGACCGCGCTGGGCTCCTTCCTGCGGCGGACGTCGATCGACGAGCTGCCCCAGCTGCTGAACGTCCTGATGGGCGACATGAGCCTGATCGGCCCCCGGCCTGAGCGGCCGCAGTTCGTCGGGCTCTTCGAGCAGAGCGTCTACCGCTACGGCGACCGCCACCGCGTGAAGTCCGGGATCACCGGCTGGGCCCAGGTGCACGGGCTGCGAGGCAAGACCTCGCTCGCAGACCGGGTGGAGTGGGACAACTACTACATCGAGAACTGGTCGCTCTGGCTCGACCTGAAGATCTGCCTGCGCACTGTCGTGGCGGTGTTTCGCGCACCGCGGCAGGTCGAGTAGGGACACATTTCTAAACCGTTCGCCCTCTCCGGCCGAAAGGTCAAAGAGACGATGGGCGCACGAGCTCGTAAAAGGTTTTTGAACGTCGGGCCCCGCCCGACGTGGGCTCCGATCACTGAGCTACGATGGGCCGACCTTCGGACTGCGGTCGGCCGAGTCGGCCGCCAGAGAGACTCATGGAAGGGGGACTCGAAGGTTGTTTGAGCGATTCACTGAACGGGCCCGCCAAGTCGTCGTCCTGGCGCAGGACGAAGCGCGCGCGTTGAAGCACAACTACATCGGCACCGAGCACATCCTGCTCGGGCTCCTTCGTGAGGAGGAGGGTCTCGCCGCGCGCGTCCTCGAGTCGCTCGACATCACGGTGGAAGAGGTCCGGGCGCAGGTTGCTCGGATCGTCGGCCAGGGCGACGAGGTCACGACCGGGCAGATCCCGTTCACCCCGCGCGCGAAGAAGGTGCTCGAGCTCGCGCTGCGCGAGGCGCTCTCCCTCGGCCACAACTACATCGGCACGGAGCACATCCTGCTCGGCCTCGTCCGCGAGAACGAGGGCGTCGCGGCCCGCATCCTGCTCGACTTCGACGCCGACGCCGAGAAGATCCGCAACGAGATCATCCGCATGCTCTCCGG
>DATLQK010000006.1:0-20007 GCA_035535195.1 Gaiellaceae bacterium
GCGCGCCGCGCCTCGGCGCACATCGCCGCCGACGGAACAACGGACTTCGACCGAGAAGCCTGATGGCCGAGCACAGACTCACGTTCCCGGCATCCGAGGAGGACATCCGCCAGCTCCGCGCCGGCGACCTCGTCACCGTCGACGGCCACATCTTCGGGATCCGCGACCGGACGCAGATCCGGATCTTCGACCAGGGCGTCGAACCGCCGGTCGACCTCAGCGGCTCCTTCCTGCTGCATACGGCGCCCGGCGTCCGCAAGCGGGACGACGGCGGCTACGACCCGGTCTGCATCGGCACGACGACGAGCGCCCGCATGGTGCGCTTCACGGAGCCGCTCGGCCGCGACCACGGCGTCCGCGCCATCTGCGGCAAGGGCGGCCTCCCGGACGAGGCGATCGAGCCGATGCGCGAGCACGGGATGGTCTACTTCGCCATCGTCGGCGGCGCCGCGGCGCTCGAGACGACCCAGATCGAGGAGATCGAGGAGGTCTACTGGGAGGAGCTCATGCCGGAGTGCCTCTGGAAGTTCCGCGTCAAGGACTTCGGGCCGCTCTGGGTCGGGATCGACGCGCACGGCAATTCGCTCTTCCACGACGTGAACGAAGCAGCCTCGAAGCGCCTGGAGAAGATCCTTGCCGGACTTTGATCTGCCGCCCAAGAACGGCGGGCTGACGCACGTCATCGACAAGGGCCTCGGCCCGCGCGCCTGGGAGGACGTGCTCGAGACCTCGGGCGACTACATCGACATCGTCAAGCTCGGCTGGGGCACGGCCTACGTGACGCCGAACCTCCAGCGGAAGCTCGAGGTGCTCCATGGGAAGAAGGTCGTGATCGGCGGGACGTTCTTCGAGGCCGTCTGGGCGCGCGGCCAGGTGGACGAGTACAAGCGCTGGCTCGGCGAGCTCGGGCTGACGCACGTCGAGATCTCCGACGGCGCGGTCGAGATGCCGCGCGAGGAAAAGCTCGAGCTGATCGCCGACCTCGCCCGCGACTTCACCGTCCTCTCGGAGGTCGGCTCCAAGGACTCCGAGGTCGTCTTCGCGCCCTACGAGTGGGTGCAGTGGATCAAGGAGGAGCTCGAGGCCGGCGCCTGGAAGGTGATCACCGAGGCGCGCGAGGGTGGCACCGCCGGTATCTTCCGCCCCACCGGCGAGATGCGCACCGGCCTGATCGACGAGATCGTCCACGACATCTCGCCGAGCGATCTGATCTTCGAGGCGCCGGCCAAGTCGGCGCAGGCGTGGTTCGTCAAGCATTTCGGGCCCGAGGTGAACCTCGGGAACATCCCTCCCGACGAGGTGATCCCGCTCGAAACGCTGCGCCGCGGGCTCCGCGCCGACACGCTGAAGGAGGTGCTGCTTGGCGACCGCGCCCCCGCTTCCTGAGCTCGACTTCGAGGCGATGTCGGCGGAGGACCTGCTCCGCTGGGCCTACGACGAATTCGGCGACAAGCTCTGCCTGACCTGCTCCTGGCAGAAGCAGTCGTCGGTGCTCGTCCACATGGTCTCCGAGCTCGGGCTCGAGATCCCGATCATCGAGCTCGACACCCACCTCTTCTTCCGTGAGACCTACGAGACGCGCGACGCCCTCGTCGAGCGTTACGGCCTCAATCTCGTCCCGCCGCCGCCCGTGATCACGGTCGCGGAACAGCACAAGCGCGAGGGGCCGAACCTCTGGGAGCGCGATCCCGACCGTTGCTGCCACATCCGCAAGGTCGAGCCGCTGCTCGAGGCGCTCGACCCCTACGGCGCCTGGATCTCCGGGATTCGCCGCGACCAGTCGCCGAGCCGCGCGAACACGCCGAAGGTGCAGTGGTCGGAGCGCTACGGCGTCTGGAAGATCCACCCGCTCGTGGACTGGGACGAGCGCTTCGTCTGGGGCTACATCCAGGTCAACGAGATTCCGTACAACCCGCTGCACGAGTCCGGCTACCGGTCGATCGGCTGCATGCCGTGCACCAGGCCGACCTCCCCCAACGAAGAGGAGCGCGCAGGCCGCTGGGCCGGCTCTGACAAGCTCGAGTGCGGCATTCACGTGGACACACCGATCGACACCAAGGAGACGAATGTCTGACCACATCTACGCCCACGAGCATCCGGAGTCGGAGCGCTCGCGGGAGGGCGGGTTCACGCTCTGGTTCACCGGCCTCTCGGGGGCCGGGAAGACGACGATCGCGCACCTGGTCGGCCCCGAGCTCGACCGGCGCGGCCACGTCGTCGAGTACCTCGACGGCGACACGGTTCGCACGCACCTCTCCAAGGGCCTCGGGTTCTCGAAGGAGGACCGTGACACGAACATCGAGCGCATCGGCTGGGTCGCCTCCCGGCTGACGCGGCAGGGCGGCGCGGTGCTGGCCTCGGCGATCTCGCCCTACGAGGAGACGCGGCAGAAGGCGCGCGCGATGGTCGAGGAGTGGGGCACGTTCGTCGAGGTCCATGTGGACGCATCGGTCGAGGAGTGCGCCCGCCGGGACGTGAAGGGGCTGTACGAAAAGGCCTTCGCCGGCGAGATCAAGGGCTTCACCGGCGTGGACGACCCGTACGAGGTGCCGTCGAACCCCGAGCTCCGCGTTGACACCGAGCGGCACTCCGCCGAGGAGATCGCGCAGCAGATCCTCGCGAAGCTCGAGGAGCTCGACCTCGTCCCGGCCGAGGTGGCGGCGTGACCGTCACGGCCACGGGACAGCTGATCGCGCCCCACGGCGGCGTGCTCGTCGACCGCACCGGCCCGCGGCCGGATGACGTCGAGCGGCTCGAAGTCGTCTCGCTCACCTCGCGGGAGCTTTCAGACCTGGACATGCTCGCCTCCGGCGCGCTCAGCCCGCTCGAGGGCTTCATGAACCGCGAGGACTACGAGCGGGTCGTGGAGGAGATGCGGCTCGCCAACCGGCTGCCGTGGGCCCTGCCCGTCTGCCTTGCCGTCGACGCGGCGCCGCAGGGCGACCGCGTAGCGCTTGCCGACGGGTCGGGCCGTCTCGTCGCTGTGCTCGAGGTCGAAGAGACGTATGAGTACGACAAGGAGCGGGAGGCCGAGCAGTGCTTCCGCACGACCGACGACGCCCACCCGGGTGTCGCGCGGCTCTACGACCAGAAGCCGCTCTACCTCGCCGGCCGCGTCACGGTGTTCGAACGGGCTGAGCCGCCCTTCCCGGAGCTGGCGCTCGATCCGGCGGAGACACGCGCGGAGTTCGCGAAGCGGGGCTGGAAGCGGATCGTCGGCTTCCAGACCCGGAACCCGATTCATCGGGCGCACGAGTACCTGACGAAGACGGCCCTCGAGACCGTCGACGGCCTGCTGATCCACCCGCTCGTCGGCGACACGAAGTCCGACGACGTGCCGGCCGCCACGCGCGTCGCCTGCTACGAGGTGCTGCTGGAGAACTACTACCCGGACGACCGCGTCGTCCTCTCGGCCTTTCCCGCGGCGATGCGCTATGCGGGCCCGCGGGAGGCGATCTGGCACGCGATCTGCCGCAAGAACTACGGCTGCTCGCACTTCATCGTCGGCCGCGACCACGCCGGTGTCGGGGACTACTACGGCTCCTACGACGCGCAGCTGATCTTCGACGAGTTCGAGCCGCACGAGCTCGACATCGAGCCGATGTTCTTCGAGCACGCTGCCTACTGCAAGATCTGCGCGGCGATGGTCTCGCCGAAGACGTGTCCGCACGGCGGCGACGACCACGTCTTCCTCTCGGGGACGAAGGTGCGGGAGCTGCTCGGGAACGGCGAGATCCCGCCGGTCGAGTTCTCACGGCCGGAGGTCGCGGCGGTGCTGATCGCGGCGTATCGCACCGGAGGCTGATCGCGACCTCCGGTGGACTCGCACGACCGGCACGCCCACACGCTCCTCCGCGGGAGCTGTCGCATCTCGGCGTCCTCGCGATCGCCGGCGTGATCGGCTTCTTGGGAAACGAGATCGCGGCGAGGATCCGGACGCGGGCCGGCTGGCGCCTGGACAGCCCCGCCCTCGTCGCCGACGGAAACCACGCGCGGGTCGACGGCTTCGTGTCGCTCGCGGTAGTAGCGACCGCGGCGCTCGTCGCGCTCGGCCTGGAGGTTGCCGACCCGCTGATCGGCCTGCTGATCACGCTCGTGATCCTCAAGATCACATGGGACTCGTGGCGCGTGGTTGCCGCTTGACAGGCCAAGGCCGCTGCGGATAGAAGTCGCTAATGACTCGAATTAGCAAACCCAATAAACACCTGGCGGGGTTCGCCGCGGCCGCCACTGCGCTCGTGGCGCTCGCCGTCGGTTGCGGGGGAACGTCCGAAGGTTCCGCAGAGGCCGGCGCCGGCGAGAAGCTGACACTGGTGGCCTATTCGACCCCGCGCGAGGTCTACGACGAGCTGACGAAAGACTTCGCGAAGACGACGGCCGGCAAGGGCGTCAGCTTCGATCAGTCGTACGGCAGCTCAGGGGAGCAGAGCCGCGCCGTCGAGCAGGGCCTGCCCGCCGACGTGGTCGCGTTCTCACTCGCGCCCGACATGAAGCGGCTCGTGGACGCCGGCATCGTCGATGCGAACTGGGACAAGCAGCCGCACAAGGGGATGGTCACGGACTCCGTTGTCGTCTTCGCAGTCCGCAAGGGCAACCCGAAGGGGATCAAGACCTGGGACGACCTCGTTGCAGACGGCGTCGAGGTCGTCACGCCGAACCCGTTCACCTCGGGCGGCGCCCGCTGGAACGTCATGGCCGCCTACGGCGCGCAACGGAAGCTCGGCAAGACGCACGAACAGGCGGTCGCCTACCTGAACGAGCTCTTCCATCGCGTCTCGGTGCAGGACAAGAGTGCGCGGGAGTCGCTGCAGACGTTCACCGGTGGGAAGGGCGACGTCCTGCTCGCTTACGAGAACGAGGCGATCCTGGCCCAGAAGAAGGGTGAGGACGTCGACTACGTCGTCCCGGAACAGACGATTCTGATCGAGAACCCGATCGCCGTGACCAAGGACGCGCCGACTGCGGCGAAGGCGTTCCTCGACTACGTCTGGTCGGCGAAGGCGCAGCGGGTGTTCGGCAAGGACGGCTACCGGCCGGTCGACAAGTCGCTCGCGAAGGAGTTCCAGTTCCCGCTGCCCCCGGGCCTGTTCGCGATCGATGACGTCGGCGGCTGGGACGAGGTGCAGGCTACGTTCTTCGATCGCGAGAAGGGCGTCATGGCCGAGATCCAGAAGGAGGTCGGCGCCGCTCTTGAGTAGCGTCGCGCAACCTGTCGCCCGGCCGCTCCGCCGGCGCCGCGACGGCGCCCTCAGTCTCGGGGTGACGACCGGTTACCTCAGCGTGATCGTCCTCATCCCGATGGCCGCCCTGCTGCTCCGTTCCCTCGAGGGTGGAGCGGGGGCGTTCTGGGACGCCGTCACGGACCCCCAGGCGGTCGCCGCGCTCAAGCTCACCTTCGTGATCTCGCTTGGAGTCGTGCTGATCAACGCCGTCGCGGGGACGGTGATCGCGTGGGTCCTCGTTCGAGACTCGTTTCGCGGCAAGAGCCTCGTCAACGCACTGATCGACCTGCCGTTCGCGCTCCCGACGATCGTGGCGGGGCTGACGCTGCTGGCGCTGTACGGCCCGAAGAGCCCCGTCGGCGTCAACGTCGCCTACACGACGGCGGCGATCGTCCTGGCGCTGCTATTCGTGACGCTGCCGTTCGTCGTCCGTACCGTCCAGCCCGTGCTGCTCGAGCTCGACCGCGACATGGAGGAAGCCGCCCAGTCGCTCGGCGCCACCTCGTTCCAGACGTTCCGCCGGATCGTCTTCCCGAACCTGTTCCCGGCGATCCTCTCCGGCACGGCGCTCGGCTTCGCGCGCTCCCTAGGAGAGTTCGGCTCAGTGGTGCTGATCTCGGGGAACCAGCCGTTCAAGACCGAGGTCGCCTCCGTCTACATCTTCGGGCAGATCGAGAGCGACAACATCACCGGCGCGGCCGCCGTTTCCGTCGTGCTCCTGCTCGCCTCGCTCGCCGTCCTGCTGTCGATCGGCGGTCTCCGCCGCTGGGCCACGAGGCATGACAACTAGGTACATGCTCCGCCTCATCGCGCTGGGGTACCTGGCGGCGCTGCTCATCGTTCCGGTAGGCCTCGTCGTGTACCGGGCGTTCGAGGACGGGATCGGCGCGTTCATCGAGTCGATCACGACGCCCGAGGCGCTGCACGCGCTCTGGCTGACGATCGTGATCGCCCTCATCGCGGTGCCGATGAACACCGTCTTTGGGATCTTCTGCGCGCTCGCGATCGTCCGCCGGAAGTTCCCGGGCCACGGGCTCGTGAACAGCGTCGTGGACCTGCCGCTCGCCCTCTCGCCGGTCGTTGTCGGACTCGCGCTCGTGCTCGTCTACGGCCGCCAGGGCTGGTGGGGCGGCTGGTTGATCGACAACGGCTTCCAGGTGATCTTCGCGCTGCCCGGAATGGTGCTGGCGACGATCTTCGTGTCGCTCCCGTTCGTGGTCCGGGAAGTCGTGCCCGTCCTCCGTGAGATCGGCGACGAGCAGGAGGAGGCGTCGGCGACGCTCGGCGCCTCGCCGTGGCAGACGTTCTGGCGTGTGACGCTGCCGGCGATCCGCTGGGGTGTCCTGTACGGCGTCGTGCTGACGACCGCCCGCGCGCTCGGCGAGTTCGGCGCCGTCAGCGTCGTCTCGGGTCGGATCGCAGGCCGCACCGAGACCATGACCCTCCACGTCGAGGAGCGCTATCAGGCGTTCGAGATCCAGGACGCCTACGCGGCGTCCGTTGTCCTCGCCGTGCTCGCCGTCGCGACGCTGCTCGTCATGACCCTGCTGCGCCGGGAGGAGACCTGATGGCGATCGAAGTTCGCCACGTCTCGAAGCTGTTCGGCGACTTCCAGGCGCTCGACGAGGTCTCCGTCGATGTCGCCAGCGGGTCGCTGACGGCGCTACTCGGCCCGAGCGGCAGCGGGAAGTCGACGCTCCTCCGCGTGATCGCCGGACTGGAGCAGCCCGACGCGGGCGAGGTCTACATCTCCGGCCGAGAGGCGACGACGGTCTCGCCGCAAAAGCGCGGCGTGGGCTTCGTGTTCCAGCACTACGCCGCCTTCAAGCACATGACAGTGTGGAACAACGTCGCGTTCGGCCTCAAGATCCGGAAACGCCCGAAGGCGGAGATCGAGCAGCGTGTCTCGGAGCTCCTCGACCTCGTCCAGCTGAGCGGGCTCGCGGAACGCTATCCGGCGCAACTTTCAGGCGGACAGCGTCAGCGCATGGCGCTGGCGCGCGCGCTGGCCGTGGATCCGAACGTGCTCCTCCTCGATGAGCCCTTCGGGGCACTCGACGCGCGTGTACGAAAGGAGCTGCGCGCGTGGCTCCGCCGCCTCCACGACGAGGTCCACGTGACGACCATCTTCGTCACGCACGACCAGGAGGAGGCGATGGAGCTCGCCGACCAGATCGTCCTCATGAACCAGGGGAAGGTGGAGCAGATCGGCGGCGCCCGCGACCTCTACGAGCAGCCCGCGAACGACTTCGTGATGAGCTTCATCGGGCCGGTCAGCAACTTCGGCGAGGAGCTCGTGCGCCCCCACGACATCGTCGTCCGACGCGAGCAGAACGGGTCGGCCGAGCGCGCGACGGTCGAACGGGTCGTCCACCTCGGGTTCGAGGTACGCGCGGACCTGGAGCTCGAGGACGGCCGCGAGGTCTGGGTGCAGATGACGCGTGACGAGGCGACCGCGCTCGACCTCAAAGAGGGCGTGCAGGTCTTCGTCGCGAAGCAGTAGCTACGCCGTCAGCGCCAGAAACGGCAGGTAGACCGTAAGGTCGACGATCGCTACGGCCGGCAACTGGTCGTTCGAGCACCGAAGCCGGTCGAGCCCGTCGTTCAGGGGTCGGTTGAACCACCGCTCGAAGATCTGCCGCCGCTGGATCTCCTTGAGCGCCGCGGCGATCGACGGCCGCGCGACGCTCAGCGGATAGGTCCCGAGCGGGTAGGCGTCGTCCCCGGAGCGGATCTTCATCAGCCCGTCCGCCGTCCGGATCCTGACCCACCTCTTGCCCGGCGCGATTCCGAACACCTGCGGCGGCGCGAGCGACCCGATCGCGAGGCCCGACCGCCGCTCGCCGAGCCACCACGCGCGCGGCTTGACCTCGAGGAGGCGCGCGGGGGTGTCGGCGAAGCTCTCGTAGTAGCTCTCGACCTGCTCCCTGGAGGGCGAGCGCACGCTGAAACGCCGACCCATGCGCTGCTGGCGGAGCTCGTCCGCGATCACCTCTCGTGCCAGTCCCTCTGTGGCGTGGCCGCGGCGGAGGGCGGCGCGGTACGCGCGGCGGCTGCCGCGGAAATGCAAGGCGATGATCGCCCGCTCCGCCGCGAGCACGTCGGCGCCGTCGACCCGGACGAGCCCGGCGAGGACGGCCCGGGCGTAAGCGGCCGAGAAGGCGATGTCGCGGTCTCCCGTCACCCGCGCGAGCTGCCTGATCCCGCCCGCGCTGATCCCGCGGTCGCCGATCTGGCAGACGAGCCCCGCGGGGAGCGTGATCTGCCCGGACGTCAGGGCCGGGTTGAAGTCGGGACCGGCGGCGCCGGGACCGTTGCACAGGCGAGGGCTTCGAACCCACAGCCAGATGCAGGCCGCGGCCTCCTTGTCCGGGTCCGCCTGCGCGGTGTTGCGCGCCTGCCAGCCCCAGGACCACACGCTCCCGAGCTGCGTCTCCCGCGCGACCTGCTTCGCGGCCAGCGCCTGGAGCCTCACGTGCTGGAACCACGAGATCGGCCCCATGCTCCCGCGATTCGAGGCCTGGAAGCCGAGCATGATCCCGAGCTTCTTCGAGGGGATCCCGACGTCGGTGAAGGTCCGGATCGCCTCGCGGAACCGGTTGCGCACCGTGCGGCTCCCGGCCACCTGGCCCTGCCGGTGGATCAGCTTGCCGCTGAAGTAGACCTCCTGGACGAGATCGGCGTAGGCGGCGGCCTCGCGCCACCACATCCCGGCGTCACCCTGGGTATAGGGCCGGCTGGAGATCAGGATGAAGGGGCGCGCGCCGAGGTCCTTCAGCGTCTTTGCGAACACGATCACGTTGTGGCGGTACTGCGCGTTGTTCGAGGTCCAAGGCGTCGTCGTCTGGGCGCCGAAGAGCTCGTTCAGCGCCATCCACGGCCTCGAGCAGCCGGTGGAGGCGACGGCGCGGAAGTAGATCCGCTGCGCCCAGTCGACCACCGTGGCCTCGTCCTCGGGCCGGTCCGGCGTTCCGACGCGGCTGTTCAGGTACAGGTCGAAGTAGATCGTCTTCGCACCGGCCGCCCGTAACTTCGCGGGGAAGATGAAGTTCGAGGCTGCGGCGATGATGCCCGGCTGCGCGAAGCGGTACCAGAAGGGCACCGAGCCGTCGGCGAAGTCCACCCAGGCCGTGCCGCTCTGGGGCAGCCCGCAGGGACCCGCGGCCGCCTCCGTAGGGCGCGCGGTGGCGGCGATGAAGGCGATTGCGATGACCCCGGCGAGGACGAACCTCCGCACAGGACGATGGTAGCTAGCTACCTCGTCTGCAAGGGTTGGGGCGGGAGCGGGCACTACACTCGCCGAGCCTTGCTGCGCCGCCACCTGCGGACGATCCTCGTCCTCTTGATCCTCGCCGCGACCGCCGTGGCGTTCGTCGTCACCGAGGACCTGAAGCTGGAGCCCGACCCGATCGCGGTGCCGCGCATCGACCGCACCTTCTCGCCGATCTGCCGCTGCGACCAGCAGACGGCTCGGATCGCGTTCCGCCTGAAGGAGCGCGACAGGCTGACCCTGACGATCGCCGACACCACGGGGCGGGAGGTCCGGACGCTGCTGCGCGAGGCCGAGTTCAGGCCCGGGAGGCACCGGTTCGGCTGGGACGGACGAGACGACGCCGGCAAGGTCGTCCCCGAGGGGCGCTACGAGGCCCGCGTCCGGCTGGAGAAGCTCGGCAGGGTGATCACCTTCGCCACCGGGATCCGCGTCGACAAGACGCGCCCGAAGATCCGCGCCACGCACGTCAGCCGCCGGGTGATCTCACCCGACGCGGACGGCCGCGGCGACGCGATCACGATCCTCTACCAGGCGAGCGAGCCCTCGCACGCCCTCCTGCTCGTGAACGGGAAGCGGCGTGCCTTGACGCGGCTGCGCTCCCAGGGTGCGATCCGCTGGGCGCCGAAGCGGTTCCGGGCCGGGCTGCAGCGCCTTCAGCTCGCGGCGGTCGACGCCGCCGGGAACCGCGGGGCCGGCAAGCCGTTCTACGTCCAGGTGCGCTACCTCCAGATCTCTCCGACACGGCTCCGCGTACGACCGCGGCGCGTCTTCACCGTCCGCATCTCGACCGACTTCCCGCGGTACACATGGCGGCTCGGCCGGCGGAGCGGGACCGGCCGCGCGCACAGGCTCGAGCTCCGCGCGCTTGTGACGCCCCGGCGCTACACGCTCGCGATCACCGCGGGCGGCAGACGGGCGACCGCGTCGATCCTCGTTCGCCGTCGGTAGCCTCAGGACGGTGCCGCGAATCAGGCTGCTGTATGCGCTGGCGATCGCGAGTGCCTTGGGGTTTGGAGTCGCATTGGGGTTCTGGCTTCACAACGAGGACACGATCGACGAGAAGCGAGGCTCACCGACCATCGAGTTCGTGACCACGCTGAAGGCGCCGGAGCAGAAGCGCCCGCGCAGGGTCGTCCTGCGCCTGCCATGGCCGACCTATGGCCTCAAGGTGCAGCGGACGCACACGGCGACCGACTTCCGCCTGAAGCCTCCCTTCCGGCTCCGCTGGACGTTCAAGGCGAAGCACGTGCTCGAGTTTCCCCCGTCGATCGCCTACGGGCGGCTCTACGTCGCGAACCAGCGCGGCCGCTTCTACGCGATCCACCACCGCACCGGAAAGATCGTCTGGCAGCGCCGGTTCAACCATTGCTCGGCGTCGTCGCCCACTGTCGCCTACCGCGTCGTCTACCACGCGTGGATGCAGCCGCTGCCCTGCAACCGCTACCCGCGGAGCCAGCGGGGGATGATCACCGCGATGGCCGCTCGGACGGGGAAGCTGATCTGGACGTTCCGGGCGGGGGCCTTCGAGACCTCGCCGCTCGTGATCGGGAAGACGCTCTACGCCGGCTCGTGGGACCACAAGCTCTACGCGATCAACATCTACACGGGGAAGGCCCGCTGGACCTTCAGCGCCGACGGCGAGGTCAACAGCTCGCCCACCTATAGCGGCGGGAAGATCTACTTCGGGACCGACGGTGGAAGCCTCTACGCGATCGACGCCCGCACCGGCCGGTTGCGCTGGCGCGCGGAGGCGGGCACGCGGCTCGGCGGCCGCGAGTACTTCTACGCCACCCCCACGATCGCCTACGGCCGGGTCTTCATCGGGAACAGCGACGGGACGCTCTACGCGTTCGGCGCCTCGAGCGGACGACTCCTCTGGGCGCAGCACGCCGGCACCTACATCTACACCGCCGCCGCGGTCTGGAAGCAGCGTGTCTACGTTGGCACCTACGACGGCCACTTCATGGCTTTCAACGCGGCGACGGGCGACCGGCTCTGGCGCTTCTCCTCCTCGGCGGCGGTGCACGGCGCGCCGAGCGTGATCGACGGCATCGTCTACTTTGCGGCCTGTCCACGGTGCGGGAGCGTCGCGTCCCGCTACGCAAAGCAGGGAGATCGGGGCACCTACGGGCTGAACGCGCTGACCGGGAAGCAGGTCTGGCACTGGCCGGACGGCATCTTCAGCCCCGCCGTGGCGGACAGCCAGCACCTGTACATCGTCGGCCGCTCGCGGATCTTCAGCTTCGCGCCGAAGAGCCGTTTGAAGAAGGCGAAGCAGCAAGCAAAAAAGCGAGCAAAGAAGCGGTCAAAGGCCAGATCAAGTACGAGGTCTGGAAGACCCGCCCGACGTACAAGAGACCGAAAATCGCTGCCGCGAAACCTGCCGCCGCCACCCAGAGGCGCCGAGACCGCCACTGTGCCCACAGTAACGACGCCGTGATCGGGAGCCAGATCAGCAGGGCAAGCGGCAGGAACGGATACGAACCGAACCGGTCGACGACCTTCGCCTCCACGAGCAGGCCCGCTAGCCCGTAGCCGATGATCCTGTACGTCTGCGCGCCATACGCGATCGTGTCCTCCCAAAGCGCGCCCGGGTCGGCGATCGCGAACGGCAAGACGCCCACGACGACCACAGCCGCGAACGCGGCACCCGAGCGGTAAAGCACCGGCCTCGGTACGTTCCTCGTCAGCAGCGCCATCGCGACGAACGGCACGGCCACGAGCGCGAACTGCTTCAACAGCACAGCAGCGCCAAGGCACGCCGCGGCGAGGACGTATCTGGATCGCGTCACCAAGGCGAAGGCGAGCACAGTGAGGAGGACGCTCGGCGCGTCTGCCGTCCCGAACCAGGCTCCTCGGATCGCAAGCGGATTGGCGGCCAGTGCAGCACCCAGCGCCAGTTTCCACGGTAGAGGTGCGTCGAAAGCGAGCGCCGCGACGAAGAGCGCCAGCGTGCAGAGCAGGACGAAGACCCGGTAGTCGTCGAAGGGCGCCGGGACGAGGCGCCACACCGCGGCCGTCAGGGCGGTTCCGGGGAAGTAGGCAAAGTGGTCGAGCGCAACGCGCGGGACGCTCTTATCGCCGCCGACGGCCGGATACCAGCGTTCGAGGCCCGAACCGCGGTAATCGTGTCCGTACGGGTTCTTCCCGTCCAGCACCAGGTCGCCCGCGATGTCGATCTGGTAGGTCGAGTCGTTGTCGAAAAACCATGGCTCCGACCCGTCACGCAGGCCAACCTGGAGCATCGCCGCCGGCACCACGAGCAAGGCGACGACGGCGGCGCAGAGCCCGGCGACGAGGAGTGGCTTTACCGATCGAACGCTGAGAACGACCACCGCGGCGAGTGCGACGAGGAGACCGGCAACCATCCCGGCCGCCCTCAGGACTCCCTCATTTCCGTCCCAGTCCCTGTCGGCAGCCCTGACCAGCGGTCCGAGGATTCCGTGTGGCTCAACCGAGGGCGGCGGAAAGAACCTCCAGCCGTCCGAGCCGAGCTCCGGCAGGACGACCGCAACGAGCAGGCCGAGGACGCCGAGCACGGCCGCCGCCTCGCGCCGTGTCACCGGACGCTGGGAACCGGCTGGCCGGAGGGCGACGGGCCCGCGGCGGTCGTTTCGGGCGCCGGTTCGGGGGCTTCCGCCGGCACGCCCAGGTAGGCGGCGCCGATCCCGAGCGCGAGCCAGGTCACCGGGTCTTCGAAGAACCCGCTGTAGCCGAGCGCGTGGACGAACAGTGCGAGCAGCACGGCACCGAGCGAGAGCGCGAGCGCCTCGTCGCAGCGGCGCAGGAGCAGCACCATCCGCGTGGCCGCCGCCAGCAGCAGGAGGTAGATCGTCAGACCGACGATCCCGAGCTCCGCCGTCACCGTCAGCGGCGTCGTGTGCGACACGAACCGCGCGGTGCGGGCGTTCCGCCGCTGGGCCAGCTCCTGGCTCACCTCCGCCTGCGCGCCGAGCCCGACGCCGAGCACGGGCGCCTCGCGCACCACGTCGGCCGTACGCTCGATCCGGTTCGACCTGCCGCTCGTCACGTCCCTGATCGAGTGCCCCTTCGCGCCGAGCAGGACGAAGCCTCCCCCCAGCAGCACGAATACCGCCGTCGCGACGAGGACGGCGCGCCGCGCGGTGCTGTCGCCGGCGATGAGCGTGATCACGAACGCCACGGCGAAGAGCGCCGCCATGCTCGTTTGCGAGTACGAGAAGTAGAGCCCGCCGAAGAGCAGCGCGGCGATGCCGGCGGCGAGGTACACGTTGATCCGACCACACCAGACCACGACGAGCAGCACCGCGAAGCCGAGCACGACATGCCGCCCGTACAGGCTCGGGTCGGTGAAGAGCGAGGTGACGCGGAAGAACGGCGAGTACGCGTTCGCGACCTCGAGCTGCGGGCTGTAGAAGAAGAGGTCCTTCGTCACCTCCTGCCAGAGGCCGATCGCGGCGAACGCCGAGGCGAGGCCGATCGCGATCCAGGCCAGCACCTTCGGCGTCCAGGGGACGAGTGTCGCGCGGGCGACGACCGCGACGAGCGCCGCGAAGGGGAGGAGGAAGAAGGCCAGCAGGCTTGCGCCGGCGTCGACGTCGCGCGACCAGAGCAGCGAGAGCGAGGCGAGCGCGAAGAACGCCGCGGCCGGGACCGCGAGGAACCGCGGGAGCTCCTTCACCTCGGCGCCGCGCAGCAACGTCCAGAGGTAGGCCGTAACGGCGGCCGCAAGCACGACGTAGAGCGGGACGAGGCGGCCGAGCTTGCCTCCGTGTGCGACCACGAACAGGAACCGGTGACCGCGGTCGAAGTCGAGTGGGGGCCGGAAGGGCGCGACGATGACGAGCGCGGGGAGCACAAGCTCCGGCCGCCGGACGAAGACGGCGGCGCAGGCGGCCAGCAGGGCGAGGCCGGCGACCCCCGCCGCGACGAGCGTCGGCGAGACGCTCGGGCCGTGCGGGTCGGCGAGCAGGACCTCGGCGACCGCGACGAGGACGATGCCCGCGACGAGCGTGGCGCGCCGGGCGGAGAGCAAGAGGAGGGAGGCTCCGACGGCGCCGACGACGCCCGCAACCTCCGACATTCCCACCTCACCCATCCCCGGGCCGGATACTACGTCGCTCATGGTCGAGGCCTGGAAGAGAGTGCTGGTGCTCGCGCCGCACACCGACGACGGCGAATTCGGGTGCGGCGGAACCATCGCGCGGCTCGTCGACGCCGGCAGCGACGTCCGCTACGCGGCGTTCTCGATCGCGACCCGGTCGCTCCCGGACGGCTTCCCGCCGGACACCCTCGCCCGGGAGGTGCGCGAGGCGACGGCGGAGCTCGGGATCCCGGAAGCGGGCCTCACCGTCCACGACTTCGACGTCCGCACCTTCCCGGAGCACCGGCAGGAGATCCTCGAGCTGCTGATCGCGCTCTGGGACGACTTCAAGCCGGATGCAGTGCTCCAGCCCAGCCTTCGCGACATCCATCAGGACCACCAGGTGATCGCGGCCGAGGGCCTGCGGGCGTTCAAGCGGACGACGATCCTCGGCTACGAGATCCCGTGGAACAACTTCGATTTCGGCTACCAGGCCTACTTTGCGCTCGACAAGGTCCATCTGGAGCGGAAGGTCGCTGCGCTCGCGCGGTACGAGTCGCAGCAGCACCGCCGCTACTCGGATCCCGAGTACGTCTGGAACCTCGCGCGCACGCACGGCATCAACGTCAACCGCGAGTACGCCGAGGTCTTCGAGGTGTACCGCGTGGTCGCCTAGCGGAGGAAGTCCAGCAGCAGCTCGTTGACGCGGTCTGCCCGGTCCAGTTGGAGCCAGTGGCTTGCGTCCTCGACGCGCTCGTAGCGCCAGCCGCCCGTGACGTGCTCGCCCGACCGCTCGACCGGCTCCTCGAGGAGGTAGTCGTCCCCGGTGCTCCACAGCCCGAGCGTCGGCGCGGCGATCGCCGGGAACTCGCGCGGCTCCCCCAGCTCGCGTTGCGGCGGCACGTTCGCCCGGTACCAGTTGAGCCCGGCCCGCATCGCGCCCGGCCGGGAGAGGTCGGCGATGTACCGGTCGACGTCGCCGTTCCCGCGCGTCCATTCACGCAGCAGCCGCCAGTCGTCCCGCGGCACGACCTCCTCTGCGAGCCCCTCGAACTGGAACCAGAGCATGTACCAGCCCTTCTCGCGTTGCTCGACGGTGCGGTGACGCTGGGTGTTCGGGTGGCCGACGGACATGACGACGAGCCGGTCGACGCGCTCGGGGTGGAGGCCCGCGACGACCCAGGCGAGATTCGCACCGAAGTCGTGCCCGACCACGTGGGCCCGCTCGATCCCGAAGTGGTCGAGGATCGCCGCGACGTCCTTCGCGATCGTCGTCATCCGGTACGACTCGACCTCCTGCGGCTGGTCGGACTCGCCGAGGCCCCGGAGGTCGGGAGCAATCACGCGGAAGCCCCCCTCGACGAGCGCCGGGATCTGGTGCCGCCAGACCTGCGACGAGTCGGGGAAGCCGTGGAGCAGCACCACCGGCGTCCCCTCGCCGCCCTCGCGGACGGCGAGCCCGATCCCGTCCGGCGTCTCCACGCGCTCCATCGGCCGATCATCGTGCATGGTTTCGAGGTGCCACCGTTCCGGAGCCGTCCCCGGTTCGACCCGAACTACGGCATCTCCGAGGAGGAGGAGGGGATGCTCGACTGGAGCTGGGCGGAGGAGCGCCTCGCCCGGGCGCGCAACTACTGGATCGTCACGAGCGGCCAGGACGGAGCGCCGGCCGCCGCGCCGGTTTGGGGCGTCTGGTTCGACGGCGCGGTCTACTTCGGCACGAGCCCGAACTCGCGCAAGGGGCGCAACCTGGCGCGCGACCCGCGAGTCGTGATCCATCTCGAGAGCGGCGACGAGGTCGTCATCCTCCACGGGACGGCCGGAGTCTCGGACGTCGGAGACGACGTCCTCGACGCGTACGAGGTGAAGTACGACCACCGCCCGCCCGTCAACCGCCTGTTCCGGCTGGCGCCGACACGTGCGCTGGCCTGGCTCGAGTCGGACTACCCGACGACGGCGACGCGCTTCGAGTTCGGCTAGAGCGCGGCTTTCTCCCTGGTCATACTGCCGCGGTGACCGATCACCCCGTGCGGCTGACGGTGAACGATGAGCTGCGGCGCTCGCGCCTGACCGTCCTGTTCCGGCTGATCCTCTTGATCCCGCACGCCCTCTGGTGGTGGGGGTGGTCGATTCTCGCCGTCCTGCTCGCAATCGTGAACTGGATCGTGACGCTGATCCGCGGACGGCCGCCGGCGGGGCTGTACACGTTCCTCGCGTCGTACGTGCGGTACACGACCCACCTCTACGCCTACGCCTACCTCGCGGCGAATCCCTGGCCGATGTTCACCGGCAGGCCCGGCTACCCGGTCGACCTGGAGATCGATGATCCCGCCCCGCAGCGTCGGTGGACTGTCGCACTGAGGCTGCTGGTCGCAGTGCCGGCCCTGCTCCTCGCCGCAGCATTCGCCGGCGGCGGGCCCGGCGCCTGGTCCGAGTCCGACCACCGGGAGGCGGCGCTGACCTGGGCAGGTGGAACCCTGCTGACGGTCGCCTTCCTCGGCTGGTTCGTCTCGCTCGCCCTGGGACGGATGCCGCGGGGCTTCCGCGACCTGCAGGCCTACGGCCTGCGCTACCTGGCGCAGCTGGCCGCGTACCTGCTCGTGCTGACCGACCGCTATCCGAACGTCGACCCGGCGGCGACGCCCGCTACGGGCGTCCCGCACCCAGTCGGCCTTGCGATCGAGGACGACCTGCGCCGCTCGCGCCTCACGGTCTTCTTCCGGTTCCTGCTCACCCTGCCGCACCTCGTCTGGCTCGTCCTCTGGTGGGTCGCGGCGGTCCTGGCGGCGATCGCGATGTGGTTCGCCGCGCTCGTCATCGGCCGCCCACCGGCTCCCCTGCACCGGTTCCTCTCGGCGTTCCTCCGCTACGCGACGCATGTATACGCCTACCTGATGCTGACGGCGAACCCCTTCCCTGGCTTCACGGGACGGGCCGGCTCGTATCCGATCGATCCGCGGCTGCCGCCGCCGGGGCGCCAGCGGCGACTGGTGACCGCCTTCCGGTTCTTTCTCGCGATCCCTGCGTTCGCCGTCTCGGGCGCGCTAGGTGGACTCCTGTTCGTCTGCGCGCTGCTCGGCTGGTTCGCATCGCTCGCCCTCGGGCGCATGCCGAGGTCGCTGAGGGAGGCGCAGGCCTACGCGTTGCGGTACTCCACACAGGTTTCCGCCTATCTGCTGATCCTGACCGAGCGCTACCCGCACAGCGGCCCGATCCGGGTCGAGCCCGCGAGCTGACCGCGCGCCGCACGAAGCTCGCTCTCCTCGTCCTGCTCGGCATCGGGTGGGTGGTTGCGGCGTGGTTCCTCTGGCAGACCTCGGTGCCGGCCGATCTCGTCCTGCCGAAGGTCGACCCCACCGTCGGCGTCGATCGGCGGGTGCTGGACGAGGCCGAGGACTACGAGCGGTTCCTCCGCTGGACCTTCGTCGGCTCCCAGCTCGCCGCGCTCGTCGTGCTCGTCCTGTACGCCTGGCGCGGCGCTCGCCTGACGCGGGAGTCGGCGGCCGGCCGGATCGGCACGGGGATGCTCCTCGGGATGCTCGGCCTCGCGCTGGTCTGGCTCTCGCAGCTGCCGTTCGAGCTCCTGAAGCTGTGGTGGCAGCGGCGCCACGACCTCTGGCGGTCGGGCTACCTCGAGTGGTTCTTCGAGAGTTGGCTCTCGCTCGGCGCCGAGTTTCTGTTCGTCTGCGTGTTCCTCGTGACGACGATGGCGCTGGCGGCCGTGCTGCGGCAGACGTGGTGGCTGGCGGCAGTCCCGGTCTTCGTCGGGCTCGCGCTCCTCTTCGCCTTCGTCTACCCGTACCTCGTCGACGGTCGACCCGCGCCCGAGAACCTGAGACGCGACGCGGTCGTCTTCGCGCACCGCCAGCACATGAAGCCGGTGAAGGTCGAGGTCGAGGACTGGAGCGACTTCACGACGATCCCGAACGCCTACGCGACCGGCGTCGGGCCGAGCCGCCGCATCTTCCTCTGGGACACGCTGCTGGACGGCCGCTTCGACGAGCGTGAGCTTCGCGTCGTGCTCGCGCACGAGCTCGGCCACCACTCGCGAAACCACATCTGGAAGAGCGTCGCCTGGTACGCGCTGCTCCTGCTGCCGTTGCTGGGCGGCGTCGCGTGGCTGACCTCGCGGCGCGGCGGGATCTACACGCCGAGGGCGGTGCCCCTCGCCCTCCTCGCGGTGCTTGCCGGCGGCCTGCTGCTCCAGCCGGTCGACAACGCGTTCTCGCGCAGGCACGAGGCGGAGGCGGACTGGGTCGCGCTGGAGACGACGCGCGACCCCGACGCGGCGCGACGGCTCTTCCGTGGGTTCACCCGCGACGCGCTGGAAGACCCGACTCCGCCGGGCTGGGCGTACGCCGCGCTCGCCACTCACCCTTCGGTACAGGAGCGGATCGAGCTGGCGACGGCGTGGGAGCGCCGTCACCGGGGCGGCTAGGAGGGTTTGGCGGAATACCGTTCGTCGCAGGGGCGAGCAGCGCGCCCCTGCGGCACAAGCTGTATTGCGCCAAACGCTCCTAAGTGACGGAGATCTGCGCAGCGAGGGCCCGTGAGATCGCGTGGTCGCTGCCGCCGACACGCACGGTGAGGGGGCCCTCGAACGGCGCCGCCTCGCGCACCTCCAGCCGGCTGCCGGGGGTGAGCTTCAGGCCCGCGAGGTAGCGAAGCAGGTCGCCGTCGCCGTCCGGCACCCGCTCGACCGTCGCCTTCGCGCCGGGTTCGAGCGCCGAGAGCGGCGTCCCCGCCGGCCGCTCGATCGTGAGGTCGGGGCGCGGGATCGGATCGCCGTGCGGATCCCGGGTCGGGAAGCCGAGCGAGCGGTCGATCTGAGCCTCGAGCTCCTCGGAGAGCGCGTGCTCGAGGAGGTCGGCCTCCGCGTGCACGGCGTCGAGCGGCAGTCCGAGCGTCTTCGCGAGGTACTGCTCGAGCAAGCGGTGGTGCCGGATCACCTCGAGAGCCACCCGCTCGCCCTTCGGCGTCAGGGTTGCGCCGCGGTAGCGCTGGTGCTCGACGAGCCCCAGCGACGCGAGCTTCTTGAGCATCGACGTGGCGGACGGCGCGGAGACGCCGAGGCTCCGGGCAAGCGCCGAGGTCGTCGCGCGGCCCCCGTCGGACTGGAGTTTGTAGATCTCGCGGACGTAGTCCTGAATTGCCGCTGTCAGTTCCATCGTTCTAAGTTAGAGTTTAGACATGACGAAGTTTTCTCGGAAGCAGGTGCTTGCCGGCGGGGCGTCGCTCGTGGCGGCGCCGCTTGCGAAGGCCGTGTGGCCTGATGCCGCGCAGGCCGAGGAGAGTGCGACGCACCTGGGCCACAACCACCCGGCCCTGGGCCATGCGGCGATGGTGCACGACCACGTGCCGGCGCCGGGCGGGCCGAACGAGCTGGACCACCTGCTCGAGCCGCCCGCTTCCCTGCCGCACAAGCCGGGTCGGCTGCGCGAGTACGAGGT
>DATLQK010000007.1:0-22280 GCA_035535195.1 Gaiellaceae bacterium
GAAGTTCACCGACCTGCTCGGCACCTGGCAGCACATGACGCTGCCCGTGTCGGCGTTCGACGAGTCCGCCTTCGACGAGGGCCTCGGTTTCGACGGCTCTTCGATCCGCGGCTGGCAGGGGATCTCCGAGTCGGACATGCTCCTGATGCCGGACGCGTCGAGCGCGATCCTCGATCCGTTCACCGAGGCGCCGACGCTCTCGCTCGTGTGCGAGATCGCCGACCCGATCACGCGGGAGCCTTACGCGCGCGACCCGCGTGGCGTCGCGAAGCGTGCCGAGGCCTACCTCGAGAGCACGGGGATCGCGGACACGGCCTACGTCGGGCCGGAGTGCGAGTTCTTCGTCTTCGACGAGGTCTCGTACGAGCTCAACACCAACACGTCGCACTACCTGGTCGACTCGGCCGAGGGCCACTGGAACTCGGGCAAGCCCGGGCTCGGCTACACGGTTCGGGAGAAGGAAGGCTACTTCCCGCCGGCGCCGCACGACACGCTCCACGACCTCCGCAGCCGGATCGTCCTGACGCTCGAGCGGCTGGGGATCCCGTGTGAGTTCCACCATCACGAGGTCGCCTCCGGCGGGCAGTGCGAGGTCGACTTGCGCTACGGCTCGCTCACCCGCATGGCGGATCAGGTCATGGCCTACAAGTACGTGGTCAAGAACATCGCCCGAGCGGCCGGGAAGACGGCGACCTTCATGCCGAAGCCGATCTTCGGCGACAACGGCTCGGGCATGCATACGCACCAGTCCCTCTGGAAGGAGGGCACGCCGCTGATGGCGGACAAGTCCGGCTACGCAGGCCTCTCGAAGCTGGCCCGCGGGTACATCGGCGGCCTCCTGGCCCACGCGCCGGCGCTGCTCGCCTTCTGCGCGCCGACGACGAACTCCTACCGGCGGTTGGTGCCGGGCTACGAGGCCCCGGTCAACCTCGTTTACTCGCAGCGGAACCGCTCGGCCTGCATCCGGATCCCGATGTACTCGGACTCGCCGAAGGCGAAGCGGGTCGAGTTCCGGTGCCCGGACGCCGCGGCCAACCCGTACCTTGCCTTCGCGGCGATGCTGATGGCGGGGATCGACGGGATCGAGCGCGAGCTCGACCCGGGTGCGCCGGCCGACTTCGACCTCTTCGAGGAGACCGGAGCCGAGATCCCGCAGGTGCCGGGCTCGCTGGCCGAGGCGCTCGACGCGCTCGAGGCCGACCACGCGTTCCTTACGAAGGGCGGCGTCTTCAGCGAGGAGCTGATCCGGACCTGGATCGACTACAAGCGCGAGAACGAGGTCGACCTCGTACGGCTTCGCCCACACCCCGCTGAGTTCTCGCTGTATTACGACTGCTAGGCGTGCAGTTGAGGGCGCTGACGCGCGACGACTGGCCGGCGGTGAAGGCGATCTTCGAGCAGGGGATCGCAGGCGGGCAGGCCACGTTTGAAACCGAGGCTCCCGCCTGGGTCGCTTGGGATACGGCGCACCTGGAGGGCCACCAGCTGGTGGCCCTCCAGGGCGGTGAGGTGCTCGGCTGGGCGGCCCTCGCGCCGGTGTCGGAGCGCGGCTGCTACGCCGGTGTGGCCGAGGACAGCGTGTACGTCGCCGACTCGGCCCAGGGGCGCGGCGTCGGCCAAACGCTCCTCGAGCAGCTGATCGCTGGAGCCGAGGCGGACGGCTTCTGGACGATCCAGGCCGGGATCTTTCCGGAGAACGTCGCCTCGGTCGCGCTGCACAAGCGCTGCGGGTTCTGCGTCGCGGGGCTCCGGGAGCGGATCGGGCAACTGCACGGCGTCTGGCGGGACGTCGTCCTGATGGAACGGAGGTCGGCGTGATCAAAGTGGAGGCTGTCGTCCTGCGCGAGCGCGTCGAGACGGTGATCGACGCGGTCGAGGAACAGACGGGCCATGTCGGGGTCACGGTGGTCGAGGCGATCGGCCACGGGCGCCAGCGGGGGATCACCCATGAGTACCGCGGCCGGATCTTCGAGTCGAGGTTTCTCCCGAAGGCGCTCCTCACGTTCGTCGTGGCGGACGAGATCGCCGGCACGGTGGTGGACGCAGTCGCCGACGCCGCCCGGAGCGGCGGGGAGTCGGGCGACGGGATCGTCTGGACGACGCCCGTCTACAACGTCACGCACACCCGCACCGGCCTGCGGCTCGAGGCGGTGGAGCGCGTATGACGACGAAGGAGCTCGCAATCGCGGCGAGCACGGTCTGGGTGATCGTCGCCGCGATTCTCGTCATGTTCATGCAGGCCGGCTTCGCCTTCCTCGAGGCGGGGCTGACCCGGATGAAGAACGCCGGCCACATCGCGGCGAAGAACGTGCTCGTGCTCGGGATCGCCTCGCTCGTCTACTACCTGGTCGGCTACGGGATCGCCTTCGGGGACGGCGGGAACGGGCTCGTCGGCGGCTCCGGCTTCGTGCCCTCCTCCGAGACGCTGCTCGCGATCGGCGCCTCGCCCTTCAGCTGGTTCGGCTCGATCCCGGCCGGCGCCGGCTACATGTTCCAGGTCGTCTTCGCCGCCGTCTCGCTCGCGATCGTCTGGGGGGCCATGGCCGAGCGGACGAAGCTCTACGTCTACTTCCTCTTTGGGGTCGTCTTCACGCTCGTCTACTCCGTCGTCTCCCACTGGATCTGGCACCCGGACGGCTGGCTTTTCGCGCTCGGGATGCAGGATTTCGCGGGCTCGACGGTCGTCCACTACCAGGGTGCGCTCGCGGCGCTCGCCGGGGCGCTTCTGCTCGGGCCGCGGATCGGGAAGTTCGACGAGCAGGGGAAGCCGAACGCCATTCCCGGTCACAACATGGCCTACGTCACGCTCGGCGTGCTGATCCTCTGGTTCGGCTGGTTCGGGTTCAACCCCGGCTCGACGCTCGGCGTCGTCACCGGCGATCGCGTCGGCTACTTCGCCTACGTTGCGCTGACCACGAACGTCGCTGCCGCCGCTGGCGCGATCGGCGCAGTCACGGTCTCCTGGCTCGTACTGCACAAGCCCGACCTCTCGATGATGTTGAACGGGGTGATCGCGGCCCTGGTGGCAGTGACCGCCGCAGCGGGGTTCGTCGCGCCCTGGGCTGCGATCGTGATCGGCCTCGTGGCCGGCGCGATCGCGGTCACCGGCGTGCTGCTCGTCGAGCGGATCCGGATCGACGACCCGATCGGCGCGGTTGCCGTCCACGGGATGGCCGGCGTCTGGGGCACGCTCGCGACCGGGATCTTCGCGGTGCCTGCGCTGGCGGAGAACCTCGCTACCGGTCAGGGCGGGCTCTGGTACACGGGCAGCTTCCATCAGCTCGGCACGCAGGCCCTCGGGCTCCTTGCGGTCGGCATCTTCACCTTCAGCGCTTCCTTCGGCGCCCTGTGGGCGATGAAGCTCGCGTGGGGGATCCGCGTCGAGCCCGAGGTCGAGACCGCCGGCCTGGACGTCTCCGAGCACGGCATGTGGGGCTATCCCGAGTTCTACATCCCGGTCCCGGGCGGCTACGGCACGGAATCGCACGGACATCTACTCGGCAACGGCCATCACCACCACCCCATGCCCAGTCCCGCCCTCTCGGAGGAGGCCGCATGACCCCCAAGACCTGCACCTGCGAGCGCCCGGTCCCGATCGAGCGAAGCGAGCGGAAGGGCACGTCGCGCACCGAGTGCGCGCGCTGCGGCCTGCCCGTGCCGCTCGCGATGCGTCCGCCCGGCCGGGTGGCCTAGCTCGGCAGCCAGCCGTCGCGGTACAGCGACGGCTGCGACTCGGGCCAACTCGCCTGGGTCTCCTCGGCGCCGTGTCGCGCCGCGACCTCGTTCGCCGGGTACTCGCCGTACGGTCCGAAGGCCTGGTTCTCCCGCGAGCTCATGGCGACAAGGACGCACGGCCCGTCCCCGGCACCAATGAGCACGTGCTCGGTCTTGGGTGGGCAGTGGACGAAGTCCCACTGCTTCAGCGGCCGCTCTTGCCCTTCCACGATCAGCAGGGCCTCTCCCTGGATCACGAGGAACGCTTCCGCCTCGGTCTCCCAGTGGTAGGTCGAGTTCAGCTCGCCGGGCTCGAGGACGGCCAGTTGGACGCCGAGCATCGGGAAGAGCGTGTCGGCCTCCCACTCCGTCTTGCCGGTGAAGCTCACGCTCTGCCGGCCGGGGCGGGCGTTCCAGCGCGCGTCGCGCGCGTTGAGGACGAACCAGCCGGCGGTGGCCGGAACCCGCCCTGTGTCGGTCTGCCTCAGCTCGGCCTCGGGGACATCCATGTTGGATGTCTAGCTGATCGCGAAGGTGACCGTGACCGAGGCGGCGATCACGTCGCGTCCCGCCTCGATCGGGGCCGCCGAGTCGCGCTCGGCGAGCATCGGCATGTACTCGCCGCCGGACTGCGGCTCCTCGGTGATGGCGGTGACCTTGCCGAGCGAGACGCCGGCGGCCTCGGCGAGCGCCTCGGCGCGGTCGTGGGCATCCGCGTACGCGACCTTGAGCGCCTTCGCTTCGAGCCCGGAGCGATTCGCGCGCGTGAGCGACGGCCCATAGACCTCGTTCGCGCCTGCCCGTGACGTCGCGTCGAGGACGGCGCCCGCGCGGTCAAGGTCGTGGATGGTGACGCTCACCGAGTTGCGGGCGGCATAGCCACCGTCGTCGTCGTAGTCACGGCCGACGGAGACATCCTGCGTCTTGATGTCGGCTCGCGCAACGCCGGCGGCCCTCAGGGCGTCGATCACGCGTTGCATCTGCTCGGAGTTCGACGCGAGCGCAGAGCGCGCGGTCGTGCCGGTCGTGCTGACGCCGAGCGAGAACTCGGCCTCGTTCGGTACCGAGCTGACCTGCCCGGTCCCGGTGACCGTGATGCCTTCCTGCGGAGTGTCGCTCGCTCCGCTCGCCGCCTCGGGACGGCCGATGCCGACCAGTGCGGCAGCCGCCAGGACGAGCAGCGCCGCGATAGCGATCCGAATGGCCTTCATATCCCGTATACGCCGCAGCCCGGGCCACGGTCACAATCTCCTCGTGCGCTATCAGTTCGTCGACTGCCGCTGGGAGCTGGGCAACCCGCGTCGCGGGCGCGAGCTCTATCTCGCCGGCCACATCCCGGGCGCCTCCTTCATCGACGTCGACGAGGACCTTGCGGACCTCTCCCGCGAGCGTGAGGGACGACATCCGCTGCCGAGTGCGGAACGGTTCGCCGAGGCCGCCGGCCGGGCGGGCATCGGCGGCGGTGTGTTCGTCGTGGCGTACGGGGAGATGGGCGGCGCCGAGCGGCTCTGGTGGCTGCTCCGGCACTTCGGTCACGATGACTGCGCGGTTCTGCTCGGGGGGATAGACGCCTGGGGCGGGCCGCTCGCGACCGGCGAGGAGGAGGTCGAGCCGCTGAGGTTCACGCCGCGAGAGCGGACGGGCGACACGATCGGCGCCGGGGAGATTGCCGAGGCGCGGGATGGGCTGGTGCTCGTCGACGCGCGCCTGGCGCCGAGATGGCGCGGCGAGCAGAACCCGATCGACAAGGTGCCGGGCCGCATTCCGGGTGCACTGAATGCGCCGTGGAACGAGGAGCCGCCGCCGTTACCCGAGGGGCAGATCGTGGCGTACTGCGGCTCCGGCGTCACGTCCTGCGTCACGATCCACCGGCTCGCGCTCGCCGGGCGCGATGCGCGGCTCTACCCCGGTTCGTGGAGCCAGTGGGAGACGCTCGACCTCCCGGTCGAGCGCGACTAGTCCGCGTGCACGTTGAGCTCGGCGATCTCGAGCACCCGCTGCTGCGAGATTCCCTCCCGCTGCTCGTCGATCAGCGGGTGGTCGCCGTCGTCGTGAAGCACGAACGAGGGTCGCTTCTCCAGTTCATCGGTGATCACGTCGAGTGCGAGGTTCAGCGTTTCCGGATAGCCAACGAGTGAGTTGGAGAGCCAGCCGAAGTAGGGCGGTTCCTCCGTTCTCGCCGGTTCGTCCCAGAGGCCATAAACGCGGTCGAAGGACTTCTTGCTCAGCGAGGACCACACGCCGTAGCCCAGGGACTCGCCCGTCTCGGGGATCGGCACGTAGAGGACGCCGCGGATGAAGTAGTTCTGCTCCCGGGCGTCGTCGGTCCAGACGCAGAGGTCGTCCGAGAGCCAGTCCCCCTTGTGACGTCTGCCGTCCCAGTAGGCCGGCTTGTCGAACGCCCAGTCGAGCGGTACGCCCTCGTGCTCGGTCCCGCAGCGGCTGCAGGTCCAGCGCAACTAGGCGGCGGTGGCCTCGCCGAGGTCGGGCAGGTACGGACGCCAGCCCTCCGGGATCTTCGGCGTCGCGAGGCGGATGTAGAGCACCGGCTGGGGGACCCGGGGCTTGGTGCGCAGCACCATCTCGATCTCGTGCAGCAGCCGGTTCCCCTTCTTCAGGTTGCAGGGGGCGCACGATGTGACCACGTTCTCCCAGACGGAGTCGCCGCCACGGCTGCGTGGGACGATGTGGTCGAGCGTGAGTCGGCCGCCGGACGTGCCGCAGTAGGCGCAGCGCCAGCCGTCGCGCGCGAACAGGGCTCGCCGCGAGATCTTCCGCTGCACCGTGCGTGGGACGGAGACGTACGTGACGAGGCGGATCACGTGGGGCCACTGGTAGGTGTCGGTGGCCGAACGGAGCGGTTGCTCGAGCGCCTCGATCACCTCGGCCTTGCCCTTGAAGACCAGAACGTGCGCACGCCGGACCGAGCACACGTTCAGCGGCTCATAGCTGGCGTTCAGCACGAGAACCTGGGTCATGGCAGTTCAAAACTGTACCGGGGACCGTCCCGGACGCCGGCACCAGGAGGGCTCGGCGGAACTACGGCTGTGCCACTGGGCTCCGCTGCTCGCCCCGCGGACAGCGTCCTCAGTCGCGCCCGTATCGCAGCGGATAGGGGCGCTCCTTGCGTCCTTGCCGCGAAACGACTATCGAACCCCTATGACGGCGAAGTTCCCCCAATCCCTCCTAGGATCTTCGGCCGTGAGCGTCTCGGCCTCGACCGCCGCGCTGATCGCGATCGCCGCCGCCGCGGCCGCAGTGGTCGCGCTCGGCATCGTCCTCTACCTCCTGCTCAAGCTGAGACGAGTACGGGAGGGGCAGCTGGTGCTGCTCGGAGGCGGGAAGTCGGACCTCGTCGACTTCGCCGTCTCGCTGCAGGCTCGGATGGACGACCTCCACCGTGCGGTGGACGAGGTGGCGGCGGGGCTGGCCCGCGTCGACCGCAGGCTGGACGGCGCCGTCTCGAAGACGTCGATCGTCCGCTACGACGCGTACGAGGGCGCCGGCGGCCACCAGTCCGCCTCGCTCGCGTTCCTCGACGCCGCGCGCTCGGGCGTCGTCTTCACCGCGATTCAGGGCCGAGACTACGCCCGGATCTACGTGAAGGAGCTCGACCACGGCCGCGCCCCGGTAGCGCTCTCGCCGGAGGAGCAGGAAGCCGTCGAGCGCGCCATGGCCGCGGGCTAGAGCGCCGCGGAGCGGGCTCTGCCCGCTCCGTTCACGTCCCCCGGGGTCAAGCACCTCGGCGAAAGTCGTAAGACTTTCGCCGACTACCCAGAGCCGGGGTAGCTGAAGATCACTGGGTACTCGGCGGTGTTGTTCTGGAGGTTCTTCTCGCCGGGCACCTCGTTGACCTCGACCTGCAGCGACGTCCGCTGCACGAACGGGACGTTGCCGATGTTCGAGAATGTGACCGTCTTCTGCTGACCAGGCTCCGTGAGGTCGACCGTCTGGCGCCGGACGATCGGCTCCGGGCTCTTCTGAATCGTCAGCGTCACCTGGACGCCCGTTTCGGTCGAGTCGCCCGAGTTCTCGAAGGTGACCTGGAAGCTGAGGTCGGTCGTGGCGACGATCTCGTTCAGCTGGTCGGTGGAGAGGGTCGAGCCGCCGGCGACCTTGGTGGAAACGAGGTTGTGGCCGTGCGAGCCGGGTGAGGCGGTGCCTCCGCTCGAGGGCCCACCGCGGACGCGGTTCCAGATATTCGCCATCGCCGTCGAGGTCGCGAGGTCGGCGTTCTGGACGAAGTTCGAGTCGGGCACCTGGACACCCTCGATGCTCTGACGCCTCAGCTCCTGGATCGCCGGATCCTTGAACTGGTCGTCCCAGACGACGTCGCTCGTGACGAGCCGCAATGCCTGCTCGGAGAGGAGGTCACCGGCCTGTGTCGCGTTCCGTGTCCGGCCTGAGAAGCCGTCTGCGAGCCCCCGGAGGCCGCTGACGCGGAACTGGAGCGACTCGATCAGGTGCGCGTGCTCGTCCCGGAGCGGCCCCGGCTCCTTGATCGCCTCGGCTGAATCCACCAGCTGCACCTGCTGCTGCGCGAGGCCGTCGAGGGTCCGCCGCAGCTCCGCCTGCTGGATGTCCGGCCGCGTCAGCGCCCGGTTCAGCCGGTTCCCGATCGCCTCCGACTCGTCGGCGATGCGGGAAACGTCGTCCATGTAGCCCTTGTACGTGTCCTTCTTGCCCTCGTCGCGGCAGCTCGAGACCCAGAACACGAGTAGCACGACGATGAGGATCGCCAAGCTGATCAGCCCGACGAGCCGCAGCAGCGGCGTCAGGCCCGACGGCGGTCCCGGAGGTCTCCGGCCACGCCGCGGCCCCCGTGGGGCCCGATCGACTCGGGTTGCCTCGGTGGTCGCCGGCTCCTCGAAGAAGTCGAACTCGATCTCGCTGGTATCGCGCTCAGTCATCGCGCCCGTGCCGCTTGGCCACTGTATCGGCTCCATCGGCGCGTACCGGGTCCGAACCCGCACCGGTAGAGGACTTCCCGGGGCAGCGCCTAACCCGAAGCCCACATGACGACAGCGGTTGCGACTTTGTCGGCCAGTGAGCTCGTGCTCGGCCGGTATCGCCCTTTGCGGCCGCTCGGCAGCGGCGGCTCGGGGTCGGTCTGGCTCGCTCGCGACGAGACCAACGGTCTCGACGTCGCGCTGAAGATCGTGGCGCGGGACGGAAAGGCCGGCACGCGGGCGGAGCGCGAGGCCGAGGCGGCCGCGCGGCTCCGGCATCCGAGGTGCCTGCGCGCCTACGACTTCGCGGGCGATGACCGGAACGTCTACATCGCGTACGAGTACGTCCCGGGCCAGACCATGCGCGACCGGCTGCGTGCGAACGAGCTCGGCGACCGCGGCGCCGTCGAGGTCGCGGCGCAGATCCTCGAGGGGCTGGCTCACGCCCACGCGAACGGGATCGTCCATCGGGACGTCAAGCCGACGAACGTCCTGGTCGCGGACGGGCCCGAGATCCAGGTGCGCCTGCTCGACTTCGGCCTGGCGCAGTTCGCCGAGGCGGAGACCTTGACCGCTGCCGGCGACGTGCCCGGGACGCTCGCGTACATCTCGCCGGAGCGCCTGCTCGGTGAGGAGGCGTCGTTCGCCGCCGACATCTGGGCCGTCGGCGTGCTGCTCTGGGAGGCCCTTGTCGGGTACCACCCGTTCTGGTCCTCGTCGCCGATCGAGACGGCGCGCCGCATCGAGGCCGGGGCGCCGCCGCTCGAGTCGCTGAGGCCAGACCTGCCGAGGGCGCTCGTCGACGCCGTCAACCGCGCCACCAGGCTCGATCCTTCGCGCCGTCCTACCGCGCTCCAGCTGGCCCAGCGGCTTCGCGACGCCTCGACCGAGCGGCGGGGCCGCCGCACCGGCGGCCGGGCGCTGCCGAGCATCCCGGCTCCTCCGATCCAGCGGCTCGTCGCGGGAACCGCCGCGACCGCGTACACCGCCGCAGTTGGGCTGCTCCTGCCCTTCTATCCCCCGGGCTGGGGGTGGGGCCTCGCGGCGATCGCGGCAGCGCTCACCGCTGTTCGCGCCCGGCTCGGGCTCGCGTTCGCGCTCTCGACCGCGATCCTGCCACTTGGGAACGCCTCGTTCGGCGTGGCGGTCGCGTACACGCTGGCAGCGGCCGCCTGGCTCGTCGCCACCTGGCGGCGCCCGGAGGAGGGACTGCTCGCGGCGGTCGGGCCGGTCCTCGCCTCCGTCGGTGCGCTCGCGCTCGCGCCGCTGGCGGTGCTCTACGTGCGTGGCGCGGTCTGGCGCGGCGTGCACACGGCGCTCGCGGTCGTGCTGGCAGCGCTCGTGGCCGGCATCGCCGGCTCCGACCTCCCGCTGAGTGCCCGTGGGACGACGCCGCTGGGCCTGGAAGGAAGCGATGATGTAGGTGCCGTCCTGACCGCGCTCGGCCGTGGTCTCCTCGCCCGGCCGGAGGTGCCCCTGGCGGCCGTGGTGCTCGGTCTCGTCGCCGCGGTACTCCCGCTTGCCGCCGCCAGGACGCTTTGGGCCCTGGCGGGACTCGGAGCGGCCGCGCTCGGTGCGCTCCTGCTCCCTGTGGCGGCGGTCCACGCGTTGCCTGTCGTGACCGGAATCTGGCTCTGTTGCGCGGTCGTGGGCGTCAGAGCGGTGGTAACCGGCCGCTAAACTCGCCAGCGGGTCGGGCCTGTGCTGCGCAATATCGAGCAGAAGATCGAGTCCCTCTTCGAAGGCGCGTTCGGGCGCGCCTTCCGACGCAACGTGCAGCCGGTGGAGCTCGCCCGCAAGCTCGCGAAGGAGATGGACGACTACAAGATGGTCTCGGTCTCCCAGGTCTACGCGCCGAACGAGTACATCGTCTACCTGTCGCCCGGAGATCGAGTGCAGTTCGAGAGCTACGAGCAGGCGCTGGTCACGGAGCTCGAGCAGTACCTGAAGGAGCACAGCCGCCGCGAGGGCTACGTGCTCCTCTCCAAGCCCGACGTGTCGTTCGAGACCGACGAGGATCTCGAGGTCGGCCTGTTCGGGATCGCGAACCGCATGATCCAGCGGGACGCGATCGACCAGGAGCCGGAGCCGGCCCCAGAGCCCGGGGCGACCAGGATCTACAAGGCGGCGCCGGTGCAGACCGAGGCGGCCTCGGCCGCGGAGCTCGGCCTGGAGCCGGAGCCCGAGCCGCCACCGGCGGTCTACATCGGCAACCGGTCGCACGACCTGACCAAGCCGAAGATCGTGATCGGCCGCTCGAAGGAGTCCGACATCCGCGTCTCCGACCCGAACGTCTCGCGCCGCCATGCCGAGATCCGCCAGGAAGGCTCGAACTACTGGATCGTCGACCTCGGCTCCACGAACGGGATCTCCGTCAACGGCCGCGCGTTGAAGCGGGCAAAGCTCGACGACGAGGACCGCATCACCCTCGGTTCGACGGAGCTCGTCTTCAGGCGGTCGCGTTGATCGTCGGCGCCGTCGAAGTCGAAGCGGTCCTGCTCGGCCTGAAGATCGCCTTCCTCGTGCTGCTCTACCTCTTCATCTGGCGGATCGTGCGGTCGGTGGCGAAGGATCTCCGGCTGCCGCAGGAGAGCTTCGTGCTCGGGCCGCAACAGGCGGCCGCTGCCGGCCTCGGCCGTTCCACCACAGGCATGCTCGTCGTGCTCTCGAGCCCCGCGCTCGACACGAATACCGAGCGCGAGCTCGACTCGACGCCGGTCACGATCGGGCGGGCGAACGACAACGACCTCGCGATCGACGCGGACGAGTTCGCCTCCGTCCACCACGCCAAGATCGAGCCGCGCCGAGACGGCATCTGGTTGAGCGATCTGGATTCGACAAACGGCACGTTCGTGAACGGCGTCAAGCTGACCCGCCCGCGCAAGCTCTCGCCCGGCGACGTGATCCGCGTCGGTGAGACCGACCTGAGGTACGACCTGTGAGAGTCGGCGCCAGCGCAGGCCTGTCGCATCCGGGGCGGAAGCGGCGGCACAACGAAGACTCGTACGTGATCGAACCGCCGCTGTTCGTGATCGCCGACGGTATGGGCGGCGCCAAGGCCGGGGAGGTCGCGTCGGGCCTCGCCGTGTCCGCCGTGGAGGCGGAGGAGCGCGACGGCGCGTCCGGTGAGCAGCGCGTGACGGCGCTGATCGAGGAGGCGAACCGGCGCGTGTACAGCCGCGCCACCGAGGACCGCGACGTCCACGGAATGGGGACGACGATGACGGTCGCTCTCGTCGAGGGCGATCACGTCGCGTTCGGCCACGTCGGGGATTCGCGCGCCTACCTGATCCGCGACGGGCAGCTCGACCAGCTCACCGACGACCATTCGCTCGTCGCGGAGCTCGTTCGCGGCGGGAAGCTGACGCCGGAGGAGGCCGAGGCTCACCCGCAGCGCTCGGTGATCACCCGCGCCCTCGGCACCGAGCCCGACATCGACGTCGACACCTTCACCGTCGAGGCCGAGGCGGGCGACCTGTTCATGCTCTGCTCGGACGGCCTCACGACGATGGTCGACGACGAGGCGATCCTCGACGCCGTCGAGCAGCACCGGCCGGATCTCCGTGAGGCCGCGAAGGCGCTCGTGAGCGCGGCCAACCGCGGCGGCGGCGAGGACAACATCACCGTGATCTTCTTCGAGGTCGACGCCAGCTCCGAGGAGCCCTCCGAGCAGACCGAGGAGACGGCGGTGCACCCGGCGCTCGAGCAGGACGACGACACGATGGACGAGAGCCATGCCGTGCCCCCGGTGGACGTCGCGGAGCCGGAGCCCGAGCCCGGAAGGCGGGGGCGCCTGCTCCCGATCCTGGCCGCCTTTGCCGTCCTGCTGATCATCGCCGCGGCCGTGCTCTGGCTCCTAAACAACCTCTAGGCGATGTCCCTCCGCAACAGAGAGCTCATGAGCCTGGTCGTCGTCGGGATGCTCGTCGGCTTCGGCTTCGCGAGCGTCTACATCGCGCGCCAGGAAGTGGTGAATTCCGCCTCGCTCTCCTACGGGCTCTTCTTCCTCGGGCTCTACCTGCTGGCGCACGTGATCGCGCGGATGACGGTGCCGGACGCCGACCCGTACCTGCTGCCGATGGCGGGCCTCATGACCGGGATCGGCCTGACCGAGATCTACCGCCTGGCCGAGACCGACGCCTTCAGGCAGGGCCTCTGGATCGTGATCGGGCTCGGCGCGTTCGCCGCGACCCTCTTCCTGCTCCACGACGACTACCGGAAGCTCGAGAGCTACAAGTACCTGTGCGGGCTCGCGGCCGTCGCGTTGCTCGCCTTGCCGGCGCTGCCCGGGATCGGCGAGACCGTGAACGGCGCGCGGCTCTGGGTGCACGTCGGGCCGGTCCACTTCCAGCCCGGTGAGCTCGCGAAGATCCTCCTGATCGTCTTCCTCGCGGGGTACCTGCGGGAGAAACGCGAGGTGCTCGCGCAGTTCCGGCTCAAGGACCTCGGCCCGCTGCTGCTGATCTGGGGCGCCGCGATGGGCGTGCTCGTAATCACGAACGACCTCGGCGGCGGCCTCCTCTACTTCGGCGTCTTCCTGGCGATGCTCTACGTGGCCACGGCGCGATTCTCGTTCGTCGTCGCCGGCCTGGCGCTCTTCGTCGCCGGTGCGGCCGCCGTCTACTCGCTGTTCCCGCGGGTCGAGGAGCGGGTGCAGATCTGGCTCGACCCGTGGAGCGACGTCTACGGCCGCGGCTACCAGGCGGCCCAGTCCCTCTACTCGATCGCGAACGGCGGCTTCGGGGGCACGGGCCTCGGCAAGGGGATGTACACGGATGCCGATGGCCACCAGCTGATCCCCTACCTGAACACCGACTTCATCTACTCGGCCCTCGCGCAGGAGCTCGGCCTCGTCGGGATCTGCGGCTTCCTGCTCCTGTACATGCTCTTCGCCGCCCGCGGGTTCCGGATCGCCCTGCTCGCACAGGACGGCTTCTCGAAGCTGCTCGCGGTCGGGCTCACCTTCGCCTTCACGCTCCAGGCCTTCATCATCATCGGGGGCATCGTGCGGCTGATCCCGCTGACCGGGATCACGCTCCCCTTCGTCAGCTACGGCGGGTCGAGCATCGTCGCGAACTTCGTGCTGCTCGCCGGCCTGCTGCTCGTCTCCGACCGCGCCAATCGGGGGCTCGACCGGTGAACAACCAGATCTCGAGACTCGCCGTCGCCTCGCTCGTGCTCGTGATCGCGTTGATCGTCGGGACGACCTACTGGCAGGCCTGGGCCGCCCCGGGCCTCGCCGATCGGCGCGACAACGCGATCAAGGTGGTCGCGCAGTTCACGATCAAGCGCGGCGCCATCTTCGCCGCCGACGGCTCCGTGCTGGCGCGGAACCGACCGAAGCGCGTCAACGGCCAGACGTTCTACTACCGCCGGTACCCCGGCCGCGGACGCTTCGCCCATCCGGTCGGGTACTCGACCCAGGCGCGGTCGCGCGCCGGGATCGAGGAGTCGCGGAACGACTACCTGACCGGGGCGAACACGAACCTGGCGACGCTGCTCGACACCACCCTCAATCGGATCCGCGGCGCGACGATCAAGGGCAACGACCTGATGCTGACGCTGCGGCCGCGCGCCCAGAAGGTCGCGATGGAGGCGCTCGCCGGCCAGTGCGGCGCGGCGGTTGCGCTGGAGCCGAAGACCGGCAAGGTGTTGGTGATGGCGTCGAGCCCGAGCTACGACCCGAACCTGATCGAGAAGAACTTCAAGGCCGCGCAGCGGGCGCACGGCCCGTGCCCAGTGGCGCCGCTCCTGAACCGCGCCTCGGGCGGCCTCTTCATCCCGGGCTCGACCTTCAAGATCGTCACGGCCGCCGCCGCGCTCGACACGGGGACCTACACGCCCGACTCGACCTTCAACGACCCGGGCTACTGCGTGGAATACGGCAAGCGGGTGAACAACTACGACACCTCCACGCCGTTCGGCACGATCAACTTCGGCCAGGCGTTCCAGCATTCGGTGAACTCGGCCTTCTGCGAGATGGGCAAGAAGCTGGGGCCCGAAAAGATCCTCGACTACGCCCGGCGCTTCGGCTTCTACGAGCGGCCGCCGATCGACCTTCCCGACGGCGAGCGCGTGCCGAGCGGGCTCTACTCCAAGGGCCGGCCCCTGCCCCGCTCCGAGGAGCGCAGGGCCGACCCGGGGCGCCTCGCATTCGGGCAGGAGCGGATGCTCGTGACGCCGCTCCAGATGGCGATGGTGGCCGGGGCGATTGCGAACAAGGGCGTCGTGATGAAGCCGTACCTCACCGACCGGGTGCGCAAGCCGGACAAGTCGATCCTCGTCAAGTTCAAGCCGGAGGAGCTCGATCGCGCGGTCAAGCCGCAGACCGCGGCCGAGATCTCCTCGATGATGGAGAGCGTCGTCTCGGGCGGCACGGGCACGGCCGGCGCCATCCCCAGCGTCCGCGTCGCGGGCAAGACGGGCACGGCCGAGACCGGCGTCTCCGGGCGGAACACCACGTGGTTCGTCTCCTTCGCGCCGGTGGACAATCCGAAGGTCGCGATCGCGCTCGTGCTCCAGAACCAGAGCGGCACGGGCGGCAGCAACTCCGCGCCGCTCGTCAAACAGATCATGGAGGCCCTGCTGCGGTCTCCGTCGAACTCCAAGGGTTAGGCGATGGCGGTCACCGACACCCTGATCAACACGCTTTTCGACGGGCGCTACCGCATCCTGCGGAAGCTCGGCTCGGGCGGGATGGCGAACGTCTATCTCGCCGAGGACGAGGAGCTCGGCCGCCGCGTCGCGATCAAGATCCTGAACGACCGCCACGCGAGCGACGACCAGTTCGTGGAGCGCTTCCGGCGCGAGGCGAAGAACGCCGCCGGGCTCTCGCATCCGAACATCGTCTCGGTCTACGACCGCGGCGAGGCGGAGGGCACCTACTACATCGCGATGGAGTTCCTCGAGGGGCGCAGCCTCAAGGAGCAGATCGTCGCCGAGGGGCCGCTTCCGATCAGCGCCGTGATCGAGATCACGCGGCAGATCCTCCGTGCGCTCGGCTTCGCGCACCGGCGCGGGATCGTCCACCGCGACATCAAGCCGCACAACGTCCTGCTCGCCGAGGAGCCGGGCGACGGGGACGGGCGCTTCAAGGTGACGGACTTCGGCATCTCGCGGACGACGACGAGCCAGATGACCGAGGCCGGGTCGATCGTCGGTACCGCGCAGTACCTCTCACCCGAGCAGGCGCGCGGCGCCCCGGTCGACCAGCGCTCCGACATCTACTCGGTCGGCGTCGTGCTCTACGAGCTGCTGACCGGGGCGCTGCCCTTCAACGGCGAGACACCGCTCGAGATCGCGATGAAGCATCTGTCGGAGATCCCGCGGCCGCCGTCCGAGCTGCGGCCGGAGATTTCCCCCGACCTCGACATGGTCGTGCTGCGGGCCCTCGCGAAGGATCCGTCCGACCGGTACGAGAACGCGGAGGAGATGGATCGTGACCTGACGCGGGTCGCGCAGGGCGGCACCGTGGCGGCCGAGACCGCGGAGGCGGCGACGGCGGTTCTCACCGGCGCGGGGCTTGCGGACACGGCGCCGACGATGATCTCGCGCCGGCCGGTCGTCGCCCCGCGGCCGTCGCAGACCTACGGGCGCGACTACTACGACTACGAGGAGCCGCGGCGCCGGCGCCGTCCGGTCTGGCCGTGGGTCTTCGGGATCCTGCTCGCGCTGGCGGCGATCTTCGCGGGCTACTACGTCTGGGACACGATCCAGGACGAGCTGAACGCGACGAAGCCGGTCGCGGTGCCGATCGTGGAGGGGATGCGACAGCCGCTCGCGGTCAAGCGCATCCGGGACGCGGGTCTGAAGCCGCGCGTCGTCGCCGAGGCGAATGAGACCGTCGCGCGGGGAATCGTCTTTCGCCAGGAGCCGTCGGCCGGCGAGCGGATCCAGAAGGGGAACATCGTCCGGATCTTCGTCTCGACCGGGAAACCGAGGGTGGACGTACCCGACGTGGTGGGCGCCCGGGAGTCGGACGCGATCGCGACCATCCGCGCGGCCGGTCTCGTCCCCGACCCGCACGACATCTTCTCCGACCAGCAGGCCGGAACCGTGATCGCGCAGGATCCGAAGGGCGGCACGAGTATCGTCAAGGGCAGCACGGTCCGCGTGAACATCTCCAAGGGCCGCGAGACGACCGGCCTGCCGAACGTGATCGGGCTCTCGTTCGACAGTGCGGCGGAGCAGCTGCGGCGCGCGGGGTTCACCCCGTTGCGACGGGACGTGGACTCGACGGAGCCGGCCGGGACCGTGATCGACATGACTCCAGGGCCGGGCACGCTCCAGCCGCCCGGCACGAAGGTGACGCTCAACGTCTCGAACGGCCAATCGACGACCTCTGTTCCGGACGTGCGCGGCCTGGACGAGACGACGGCGCAGGCGAACCTCCAGAACGACGGTTGGGTGGTCGTGATCCGCGACACGCCGACGGACAACCCGGACGACGACGGGGTCGTGCTCAGCCAGACGCCGACCGCCGGCGAGCAGAAGGCGCCGGGCTCGCGCGTGACGCTGTACGTCGGCCGCCTGCGGCAGCAGACCGACACGACCCAGACGACGACGACCACACCGACCACGCCTTGAGCTCCAAGCGGGTTCGCGTCGCCGTGATCGCCGGCGGACGGTCCAGCGAGCACGAGATCTCCGTCGCCTCGGCCCGGTCCGTCCTCGGCGGGCTCGATCCGGACCGCTACGACGTGCAGACGATCGAGATCGACCGCGACGGCCGCTGGCAGCTGGACTCCGGCGAGGTTCGGCGCGAGCTCGAGCGCCCCGTGGCGGAGACGCTGCCGGTCCCGACGGAGTCGCCGCCGGAGACCCTGGGCCACGTGGACGTCGTCCTCCCGATCCTCCACGGGCCGTTCGGTGAGGACGGGACTGTCCAGGGGCTGCTGGAGCTGGCGGGCGTCCCGTACGTCGGCGCAGGAGTGACCGCGTCGGCGCTTTGCATGGACAAGGACCTCTTCAAGTCCGTCTGCCGCGACAAGGGCATCCCGATGACTCGGTCGCTGACCTTGCGCGACGGTGACGAGCCGTCGAACCCGTTCGGCTACCCGGTGTTCGTCAAGCCGGCGCGGCTCGGGTCATCGGTCGGGATCACGAAGGTCAGGTCGGAAGAGGAGCTGGCCGAAGCGGTGGCGCTCGCCAGGCGCCACGACGACAAGGTGCTCGTGGAGGAGTTCGTCGACGGCGTCGAGGTCGAGGTCGGCGTGCTCGGAAACCGCTCGCCGATCGCGTCGATTCCAGGGGAGATCGAGGCTCACGGGTTCGGCGGCGTCGACTGGTACGACTACTCGGCGAAGTACGACGAGGGCGGCATGGACCTGATCATCCCGCCGCGGATCTCCGAGGAGCACATCGAGCGGGTGCAGCAGGTGTCGGTGGATGCGTTCATCGCAGCGGACTGCGAGGGCATGGCGCGCGCCGATTGCTTCGTGACCGCAAAGGGCGAGGTGCTCGTGAACGAGCTGAACACGATCCCGGGCTTCACCGCCACGAGCGTCTACGCCAAGCTGTTCGAGGCGTCGGGGATCCCGTACCCGGAGCTGCTCGACCGACTGATCGAGCTGGCGCTCGAGCGCCACGAGCGGCGCTCGCGGCTGCAGTTCTAGCGCGCGCGAACCTCGTTCACGTGCGCCGACCCGTCCAGGTCGGTGACCCAGACGACGAAGTAGCGCGCCTTCGCGTCGCGCAGGTCGAACGTAGTCGTGTCATTCACCGTCTGGTTGTCGGAGACGGTGCGGAAGTCGCCGGTCGGTGAGTCCCCGGCGCGGATCTCGGCCTGGTATCCGGGCGTGTCGGTCGTGACGGTGATCTGGCTCAGGTCCACCTCTCGACCTGCGTCGAGCACGATGCCGACGCCGGGCTTCGACTGTGAGAAGTTCTGGTAGGTCTCGGTCGTCCAGTACGTCGCGGCGTCCCCGTCGGTGGCTCGCCCCACCTCCGCGTCGTGCTCCGCGCCGTCCCCATCGGGGTCGTAGGCGGCGACGGCCGACAGCTGGACCCGCGGGTTCGAGGCCTCCGCCGGCGAGCCGTCGTCGTTGTCGCGGAGCGCCGTCGCGCCGAGCGCGGCGAGCGCCGCGACGGCCAGGACGAGGAAGACGGCGACGATGGGCCAGAGCAGCCCGACGCGTCGCCGGCGGCGACGCGGCTCTTGCTGCTGCTGCTGCTGCTGCTGCCTCGTCCGCGGAGTCGCTTGGGGCCGGGCGATCATCGTCGCCTGTTCGGACACGGGGTCGAGGTCGGAGAGGCAGGCCTCGAGCTCGTTCACGAGCTCGTCCATCGTCGGACGGTCGTCGGGGTTCTTGTCCATCGCGCGCTCGATCAGGAGCGCGACGCGCGGCGGACAGTCCGGCCGGTGGTCGAGCACGTCGGGCGGCGGCTCGTTCACGTGCTGCAGGGCGACGGTGACGAAGCTCTCGCCCGAGAACGGGACGGCGCCGGTGAGCAGCTCGTAGAGGACGACGCCGAGCGAGTAGACGTCCGTGTGTGCGTCGACACGCTGCCCCCGCGCCTGCTCCGGGGCGATGTACTCGCTCGTCCCGAGCACGGTGCCGGTGACCGTCACACCGTCGACGTCCACCGATCGGGCGATGCCGAAGTCGGTCATCTTCGCCTGGCCCTCGTCATTCAGCAGCACGTTCTGGGGCTTGACGTCCCGGTGGATCAGGCCGCGGTCGTGGGCGAAGCCGAGCGCGCGTGCCATCTGGAGCGCGAGCAGGAGCGCGTCGCGCACCGGCAGCGGCCCCTCGCGCTCGATCAGCTGCTTGAGGTTCTCGCCGTCGACGTACTCGAAGACGATGTACTGGCGGCCCCCGTCCTCGCCGCGGTCGATCACCGTGACGATGTTCGGATGGCTGACCTGCGCGACCGAGCGCGCCTCGCGCCGGAAGCGCTCGACGTACTCCTCGTCCTGCGTGTAGTGCTCGTGGAGGACCTTGATCGCGACCACCCGGTCCAGCAGCCGGTCGTGCGCCTTCCAGACGCTCGACATACCGCCGCGTCCCACGAGCTCAAGCAGCTCGTAGCGGCCTGCGATCACCTCGTCCGACATCCGTCGGCGAAGGCTAGTCGTGGTCAGCTGAGGGCCGTTTCGAGTGCTTCTTCCCAGACCGCGAGCGCCTCGTCGAGCTCGGCGTCGGAGAGGGTCAGCGGAGCGAGCACGCGGATGCAGTTGGAGTAGATCCCGGACTTGAGCAGGAGGAGCCCCCGCTTCGCCGCCTCCGCGGTGACATCGGTGGCGAGCTCCGCCGCCGGCGCCTTCGACGCCGGATCGGTCACCAGCTCGATCGCCACCATGGCGCCGAGGCCGCGGACGTCGCCGATCTGCGGGAACCGCTGCTGCCAGCTCTCCATCCGCTCGCGCATCTGGTCGCCCAGGATCGAAGCGCGCGCCGAGAGGTCCTCCTCCTCGATCACGTCGAGCACTGCGAGCGCCGCAGCCTGGGCGACGGGGTTGCCGACGTAGGTGCCGCCGATGGCGGAGTCGCCCGGCGCATCCATGAGCTCCGGCTTCCCGAGGACGCCCGAGAGCGGGATCCCCATCGCGATCGACTTCGCGACCGTGATCAGGTCGGGCTCGATGCCGTAGTGCTCGATCGCGAAGAGCTTGCCGGTGCGCCCGAATCCGGTCTGCACCTCGTCGACCACCATCACGATCCCGTGTTCGTCACAGATCCGGCGGACGCCTGCCATGAACTCCTTCGGCGCGACGATGAAGCCGCCCTCGCCCTGCACCGGCTCGATCACGATCGCAGCGATAGTCTCGGCCGCGACGTGCGTGATCAGCGCGCGCTCCAGCGCGGCGAGCGCCTCTTCGGCGCTCGGTCCGCGGTAGTGGTTGGGGAACGGCATCCGGTAGACCTCGGGCGCGAACGGCCCGAGCCCCGCCTTGTACGGGTGGGTCTTGGAGGTCAGCGACAGCGAGAGCAGCGTGCGGCCGTGGAAGCCCCCCTCGAAGCCGATCACAGCGGGGCGGCCGGTGTAGGCGCGCGCGAACTTGATCGCGTTCTCGACCGCTTCCGTGCCGGCGTTGAAGAACGCGGCCTTCGCGTTCGGGATCGGCACGAGCTCCGACAGGCGCTCGGCGAGGCGGACGTAGACCTCGTAGGGCACGATCGTGAAATCGGTGTGGCTGAAGCGGTCGAGCTGCTCCTGCGCGGCCTCGACGACCCGCGGATGCGAGTGGCCCACGTTGAGACAGCCGACGCCGCCGGTGAAATCGATGAACGTGTTCCCGTCCACGTCCGTCAGGCGCGCGCCCTCACCGCGCTCGATCACAATCGGGAAGGTCAGCGAGAGGGGCTCGGCGATCACCCGCTGCTTGCGCCCGATGATCTCACGGGAGCGGGGGCCGGGGATGTCGGTGCGGAGGTCGATCGTCTTCGTCGTCGCCATGGGGACGACGATAGCGCAGCGACCGGCGGAGTGGATACTGAATACTGGCTATTCATGAGCGCCCGGGCGAAGCCGCTGCGACGGGTCGACCTCGACCCTGATCCACTGGAGCAGTTCCGCCGCTGGTACGAGGAGGCCGGGCAGGCCGTCGAGTTTCCCGAGGCGGTCGCGCTGGCCACCGCGACTGCGGACGGCTGCCCCTCGGTGCGCATGGTGCTCGCGAAGGGTTTCGACGAACGCGGATTCAAGTTCCACACCGGTCTCGCGAGCCGGAAGGCCGGCGAGCTCGCGGAGACGAGCCGCGGCGCGCTCCTCTTCTACTGGCACCCGCTCGGGCGCCAGGTGCGGATCGAAGGGCCGGTGGAGCGGGTCTCGGACGAGGAGTCGGAGCAGTACTTCCGGACCCGCCCGCGCGGCGGGCAGATCGCCGCCTGGGCGTCGGCGCAGAGTCAGGTGATCGGCTCACGTGACGAGCTGGACGCGCAGGTCGAGCGGTACGAGCGCGAGTTCGAGGGGCGCGAGGTCCCGCTCCCGTCCCACTGGGGCGGCTACCGGCTCGTGCCGGAGCGCTGGGAGTTCTGGCAGCACCGCGACAGTCGCCTCCACGACCGCTTCCGCTACAGACGCGACGGCGACGTGTGGCGGATCGACCGACTAGCCCCATAAGCCCAAGGGCCCCTGAAGCCACGCCCAGGGACCTGGTCCCGTTAAGAGGCTCGGCTGCGCGTCCGGTCAGGCCCGCTTCGTACAGTGGGCTGGTGATAATCGCCCACCTCGATCTCGACGCCTTCTTCGCGGCTGTGGAAGAGCTCGAGGACCCGTCGCTCCGGACGAAGCCGCTGATCGTCGGCGGCGACCCGCACGGGCGCGGCGTCGTCGCGACCGCGAACTACGTCGCGCGGCAGTTCGGGATCCATTCCGCGATGAGCTGCGCCGAGGCGCTGCGGCGCTGCCCGCACGCCGTCTTCGTCCGCCCACGCAAGGGCGTCTACTCGACCTATTCGCGGGCCGTCTGGGACACCGTCCGCCAGGTCGTCCCGAACGTCGAGAAGACCGGGATCGACGAGGGCTACCTCGACCTCGCCGCGGTCGCGCCGAGCTTCGGCGACGCGCGCGGTGTCGCCGAGGCCGTCCAGACCGCCGTCCGCGGCGCGACGAACCTCACCTGCTCCCTCGGCGTCTCCACCTGCAAGGTCGTCTCGAAGATCGCGAGCGACC
>DATLQK010000008.1:0-7717 GCA_035535195.1 Gaiellaceae bacterium
CGCGAGATGCAGCGGTCACGCCAGCTCGGCTACACGCCGATCGGGCTCGTCGACGACGACCCGCGCAAGAAGAACCTGCGCGTGCACGGCGTGCGCGTACTCGGGACGACACAGGAGCTGCCGCACGTCCTGCGGGACAACCGACCGGACGAGCTCCTGATCGCAATCCCGTCCGCCTCCGGTGAGGATCGACAGAAGATCGTCGAGGTCGCGCGGCGGGAGAGCGTCCCCGTCAAGACGCTGCCGGGTCTCTACGAGCTGATCTCGGACGACGACAACCTCGCGAACCGGATCCGGCCGATCGAGGTCGAGGACGTCCTCGGCCGCGAGCCGGTCGAGGTCGACCTGGAGGCGATCTCGATGTATCTCGAGGGCGAGACCGTGCTCGTGACCGGCGCGGGCGGCTCGATCGGCTCGGAGCTCTGCCGGCAGATCGCGCGTGCGCGCCCGGGACGGCTCGTGCTCGTCGACCAGGCCGAGACGCCGCTCTTCGAGATCGAGCGTGAGCTCGTCGACGAGCGCGACTTCACGGCCTCGATCCCGGTGCTGGCCGACGTCTCCAACCAGACCCGGATGCGCCACGTCTTCGAGCGGTACCGGCCGGCCGTCGTCTTCCATGCCGCCGCCTACAAACACGTGCCGCTGATGGAGGCGAACCCGCTCGAGTCGGTGCGGAACAACGTGCTGGCGACGAAGGTGGTCGCCGACACCGCGGTCGAGTTCGGCGCGAAGCGCTTCGTCCTGATCTCGACCGACAAGGCCCTGAACCCGCGCGCCGTGTACGGCCAGTGCAAGGCGCTCTGCGAGTGGATCGTCGAGGCCTACGGCAGCCGCGAGGACGTCCCGACCCGCTTCGTCGCCGTGCGCTTCGGGAACGTGCTCGGCTCGGCCGGCAGCGTGATCACGATCTTCCGCCGCCAGATCGAGAAGGGCGGGCCGGTGACGATCACGCACCCCGAGATGAGCCGCTACTTCATGACGACGCCCGAGGCCGCCTCGCTCGTCGTCCAGGCCGGCGCGATCGGCGGCCGCGGCGAGATCTTCGTCCTCGACATGGGTGAGCCGGTCTCGATCCTGGAGCTGGCGCGCGACATGATCCGGCTCTCGGGCAAGGAGCCCGAGCGCGAGATCGCGATCGAGTTCATCGGCGTACGCGCCGGCGAGAAGCTCCACGAGGAGCTGTGGGGCGCCGACGAGGAGGTCGCCGAAACCGGCCATCCGAAGATCCGTCGCGCGCGGCGGATTCCGATCACCGCGACGTGGCTCGAGGAGGAGCTCGGCTCGCTGGAGCTGCTCGTTCGGGACGGAGAGACGCTCGAGGCGGTCTCCCGGCTGTCGATGATGGTGAAGCGCCCGACGCGCGGTGCGCTACCGCGCGAGGAGCAGGTCCAGGAGCTCGGCCGGGTCGCGCCGGACCCGTTCTCGTCCACCTGAATCGCGCTTTCTGAGCGGAATCGCGCGCGGGTCGGTGATCGGCACCAGCCGGCCCTGTCGGATCAGCTCCTCGTCCACGCCGCCGAGGCGGCCGCCGAAGGTCGTGTACACGGGCACGCCGAGCGCGGCGGCCTCGCGGTTCATCGTCCCGCCTGCCGACACGACGAGGTCGGAGAGCGCGATCAGGCTCTGCGCGTCGACGGCGCGTTCGGGGACGATCACCGAGGGCAGCCCGAGCGTCCGGACGTAGGCGCCCTGCTCCTTCGTTCGCGGCAGCACGACGGCGTGGATTTCCTCCTGCTCGCCGAGGTGGCGCAGGAGCTGCGGGAAGAGCGGGTTCGACCGGCGGTGGTAGAGCGAGACGTCGGGCGGCGTCCGCACGACGACGAGGATGCGCTCGGGGTCGATTCCGACCCGCTCGGCGACCGCCCGGTCCGGCTCGAAGTCGGCGAGGTAGTACTCCTCCTTCAGCCCCGGGTACTGCCTCAGCTTCGGGGGGTGGACGCCGTAGCGCGCCAGCCGCTCCGGCGGGATCGCGTCCGGGACGACCACATGCGTCGCGGCGCGGAGGCCGAGCTGGTGCTGGAGCCACGCGAACTCGTAGTCGAACGTCGTCGAGCTCGGAATCCCGAGACGGCGCGCCGTGATCGTGAGCTCGTGGGAGCCGTGGGCGAGCGCGTGGTCGAAGTCCTGCCCCTTGGCCCACTTCCGCAGCGCGCCCAGGCGGGAGGTGAGCGCCCGCGCCTTCCCGACGCGCGAGCGGCCACCGTGCGCCCCGAAGACCTCCGCTTGGATCCCGTGGAGCTCGAGCAGCTCGAGCGTCTGCGCGTAGTTGCGCGCGGTGATCTCGACCTCGTCGCCGCGGCCGCGCATGAGCTCGATCAGCGGCCGGAACACCAGCGCATGCGCCGGCGCCGTGATGTCGATCCAAGTTCTCAAGCGACGGCTGCGGTCACGCGAGGCTCGCGCAGCGCGCCGGGCGGGCGCTCGACGTGGCGCTCGTGCCAGAGCGTGAAGGCGAGGAGCCCCCACAGCTGCCGCGAGAGATCCTCCTCGCCGGCGACGTGGCGGTCGATCAGCCTCGTGACCGGCTCGGGCCGGAAGTACCCCTGTCGCCGCAGCGTGTTCGGTGAGAGCACGTCGCGGGCGAAGGGCTCGAGCTCGCCGCGGAGCCACGCAGCGGCCGGGATCGAGAAGCCGCGCTTGCGCCCGTAGACGATCCGCCGCGGGAGGAGCGGAGCCGCGGCCTTCCGCAGCAGCCGCTTCTTCCGCAGGCCGCTGACCTTGAGCCTCGTCGGCAGCGCCTGCGCGAGACCGGCCACGAGCGGGTCGAGGTAGGGGACTCGCGCCTCGAGCGAGTGCGCCATCGACGCCCGGTCGGTCTTCACGAGCAGGTCGTCCACGAGGTACGTGCCGAGGTCGACGTCCTGGAGGCGCGCGAGCAGCTCCGCGCCCTCGGTCTCGGCGAAGCGCGCGCGGAGCAGGTCGACCGGGTCGCCGTTGGGCGTCCGCCCGGTCAGCTCGGCGCGGAGCTCCGGCGAGAAGATCTCCTTCCAGGCGTGATGGCGCTCGAGCGGGGGCAGCGTGGCGCCGCGCACGAACCGCTTCGCCTTGTAGTCGAAGCTCGCCTTGCGGCTCGAGCTCGGAAGCCGCTCCACGACCGGCCGCGCCAGCGGCGCCAGCCGGCCCACGCGCAGCGCGAGCAGGTCGGCTGCGTAGGTGTAATAGCCGCCGAAGAGCTCGTCGCCGCCCTCGCCCGACAGCGCGACCTTCACGTGCGACGCGGCGAGCTCGGAGACGAGGTACGTGGGAAGCGCCGACGAGTCCGCGAAGGGCTCGTCGAAGGCCTCGGCCAGGGCGGGGAGGAGCAGGGCCGCATCCGGTCGCAGCACGACCTCGCGGTGGTCGGTGGCGTACTGCGCGGCCACACTTCGCGCGTCCTCGAGCTCGTCGAAGGACGACTCCTCGAAGCCGATCGAGAAGGTGTGGACGGCCTCGGCGCTCTCCTGCGCCGCGAGCGCTGCCAGCAGCCCCGAATCCACGCCGCCAGAGAGCAGCACGCCTACGGGGACGTCCGCGATCAGATGCGCGCGGACCGAGTCGCGCAAGCGAGCCCGGAGCTCCTCCGCGAGCTCGTCCTCGTCCTCGCGCCGAACGTCCGCTGCGTCCGCCGGGGCCGGCCGCGCGAAGCGCGAGAGCTCGACTTTGCCGCCCTCCCAGACCAGGAGATGACCCGGCGGCAGCTTCCGCGTCCCGGCGAAGATCGAGAGCGGCCCGGGCACGGAGTTGAAGGCGAGGAAGGCCTGCAGCGCCTCCGGGTCGAGGTCGCCCCGCGGCAGCGCGCGCAGCTCGGAGGCGAACAGGAGATCGGCGCCGTCCGCGCGGTAGTAGAGCGGCTTGATCCCGAATGCGTCCCGGGCGAGCACGAGCCGCCGGCGCCGCGCGTCCCAGACGGCGATTGCGAACATCCCGCGCAGCCGCTCCGCGAAGCCGTCGCCATGCTGTTCGTAGAGGTGGACGAGGACTTCGGTGTCGGACTGCGTCGCAAACCGGTGGCCGGCGCGCTCGAGCTCGGCGCGCAGCTCGCGGTAGTTGTAGAGCTCGCCGTTCTGGATCACGTGGACGGTGCCGTCCTCGTTCGCGATCGGCTGGTCGCCCGTCTCGAGGTCGATGATCGAGAGCCGTCTCGATGCGAGGGCGACCGGACCGTCGACGAGCGCCCCGTCCGCGTCCGGCCCGCGGTGGACGAGCGTCGCGCTCATCGCGCGCAGCCGCTCGGGGTCGGCCGTCCCGCTACCGGATGCGAGTCCAGCGATCCCGCACACTCGATCACTCTACTTTCGTCGGTCGGACCGCCCCGCGCACCGACTGGCTGATCACGCGGGCGCCGGTGGTCACGAGCGTGCGCAGGTACAGGCCGACCGAGCGGTCGGCGATCCACTCGAGGTCGTGCGCGAGCTTGTCGGCCATCGACGTCTCGTAGCCGCGCCGAACCTGCGCGAAGCCGGTCAGGCCGGGGCGGACGACGAGGCGCTGCCAGTACGCGGGCAGCTCCTCGGCCAGCTGCTCGAAGAAGATCGGGCGGATCGGACGCGGCCCGACGAGGCTCATGTCGCCCCTGAGGACGTTGAAGAGCTGGGGTAGCTCGTCGAGCTGCGTCGCCCGGAGCCAGCGGCCGACCGTCGTCCGTTCCTCGCGCGTCCGTCGCACGAGCTCCTCGCCGAGGTACGGCCCGAGGCGCTGCTCGGCGCCCGACCGGAGCGTGCGGAACTTGAGCATCGTGTAGAAGCGGCCGCCGAGCCCCACGCGCTGGCCGCGGTAGAAGACGGGCAGACCGCTCGTCAGGACGATCGCCGCGGCGATCACGAGCATCGGCAGACCGGCGATCAGCAGGAAGACGAGCGACAGGGTCACGTCGAGCACCCGGAGCGCCACGTCCACGCGCGTGCGGCGGGGGCTCTCTCGCGCCCGCCGGATGAAGCTCTCGGACAGCGAGGACTGCTCCGGGCGCGTCTGCACCAGCCGATGGTAGTCCCCTCGAACGACCGAGGGCCGGCGTTTACCGGCCCTCGAAATCGAACGCTGGCGTCCGCCCTAGCGGCCGCCCTTCTTTCCGTGGCCCTTCTTGTGGCCGTGCCCGTGGTCCCCGTGGCTCGACCCCTGGCTGTCAGGAACGAACAGAGCGAGTAGCTGGCCGTTCTCGCCTGTGCTCGTGTTCGGCGCTAGCGTCGGCCCCGGCTGAGGTGCCGTGCTGTTGTGCGCCTGGACGTCCAGCAGCCACCAGCCCTTTCCGAGGACATGGCCGGCGCTGATGATGCCGGAGGACTCCCACGTTCCGGGAAGGCAGCCCGTGCAGTTTTCCGTCATCGACCCCGGCGGGGTGCCGGGCGTCGTGTTCACCCGTGCGACGGATCGGAGCTGACCGTCCGAGAACCGGTATTCCAGTACTCGGGCGTAGACGCCGCGGAAGGCGGCCTCGCGGTCTTCCTGGATCATCAGGACACGATCGGATGCGTCCATGTTGTCGGGGTTGACGATGTCGTCGTTGTCCGGCGGATCGCCGTTGATGATCATCTTCAACGTCGCCCCGGTCGGGTGGCGCTTGTCGAAGTCCAGCTGATAGACGCGCCCCCGCAGCGTGGCAGGCGCTTTGCCGGTGTCGGCGATGAAGACCCGGGACTCCCTACCCGGCAGCTTGGCGGCATCCTCGAGCCGATCGAACTTGAACGCACCCTTGGCGGTCGCCGCCGCCTTGAGCGTGACGTCGTTCGTGTTCTCGGCCTGGGTGATCGGCACGAAGTGGCCCGGGATCGACTCGCCCTTCGTGGCCGTCGCGTTCCCCGTCTCCGCCGCGCTGTCGGCCTTCCACACGTACAGCGAGCCCTGCTTGCCCGAGACGCCGCCCTTGAAGGACGGGGCGATGTAGGCGTAGAGATACGCGGGCTGGCCTGCGCGGAAGTCGTCATCCGTGGTCAGGAAGACCCACTTCGAGAGCCTGAGCGGAACGACGTTCTCATGCTGAAGGTGACCGAAGTGCGCAGTCTCCACGTATTGGCCAGTCTCGGCGTTCATCACGATCGAGCTGCCGTCGTGGGCCGGGCCGGGCGGCTGGTTGGGCTGCGGAATCGCTTCCTCGCCCGTGAAGTAGAACGGCTTGCCGCCGACGATCCGCAACGTTGCCGAGCAGAACCGCTCGTAGCCCTCGAGGCCCGTGAAGAGGTACTTCGCCTCGTGGACGCTGCGCGTCTCTCGGTCGATGCGCAGCCGCGAGATCCGCGCATCGACGCCCGGTGGGTTGTTCGGGAACGACCGGCCGAGCTCGTGGTTCATCACCACGGTGAAGGTCCGCGGCAGCTTGTCGCCGCGCCGGTGCCGGCCGTGCTCGCGCCCGTGGTCCTTATTGGCGTAGGCGCCGAGGCCGTCCGGGATGCCTGACATCTGGTACGCCGGCGTCTGGCCGGTGGGCACGATCTCCCCGCTGGACAGGATCGGGTCGACGACGACCCCTGGAGCCGTGCCGACGAGGAACGGCTGCTTGGCGGTTTTCACGCCGGGCCCGCCGTGTGACGCGAATGCGCCGCCGACGAGCACTGCGGCAACGAGCGATGCGCACGCCGCTACCGCCGCGATTGCTCTTCTCATGTTCTCCCCTGTCGTTCGATTGCCGTGCGCAGTATCCCCGATCCGACGTCAACGTAACCGTGTACATAAGCTTTCGTTATGGACACTAGGCAGCTCGCAGCCTTCTGCGCCGTCGTCGACCGCCGCAGCTTCTCCCAGGCGGCGGAGCAGCTCGGAGTGACGCAGCCCGCTGTCAGCCTCCAGATCCGCTCACTCGAGCAGCGGCTCGGGCAGCGGCTCCTGGACCGCTCGGGCCGACGCGTCGAGCCCACCGAGGCCGGGGTCCGGCTCTACCGGAGCGCCCAGCGGATGCTGGCGCTCGAGCAGCAGCTCCTGGAGGAGGTCTCCGGGAACGGCGACGGGGAGCTGACAGGGCGGCTCGAGATCGGCTGCTCGACCGGCCCGGGCGCGACGGTGCTGCCGCTCCTCCTCTGCGAGTTCCAGGAGGCGAACCCGCAGGTCGCGATCTCGCTGTCCGTCAATGACACGCAGCACGTGATCGACGCCGTCGCCCGGCGCGAGCTCGAGCTCGGGGTCGTCGGCGCCGCCAGCAAGCACCGCGGAGTCAGCTTCGAGCCGTTCTTTCAGGACGAGGTCGTGCTCGCCGTGCCGCCGAAGCACCGTTTCGCCGGGAAGACCGTCGATCTCGACGACCTGCGCGCCGAGACGCTGATCCTGATGCAGGAGGGGGCAGGCGTCCGCCAGATGATCGAGGACGAGCTCGCCGCCGCCGGGCTGAGGACCCGCGACCTCGAGGTCCGCCTCGAGCTCGGGCTTCAGGAGTCCGTGAAGGCCGCGGTCGCCGCCGGCCACGGCGTCACCTTCATCTCCCGCTCCTCGATGGAGCCGGAGCTGGCGTCGGGGTCGCTCGCCGCGGCACGCGTGAAGGGGTTGGATCCGAAGCGCGAGATCTCGCTTGTACGCTCGACCGGGCGGACGCCGAGCCGCGTGGCCGAGGCTTTCGTCGAGTTCGCGCGCCAGAAGGTTCCGTGATCGTCCGCTGGGGTCTCGGCGAGCTGCCGGGTCTCCTCGCGGAGCTAGGCGTCGAGCGTCCGTTTCTCGTCGCGAGCCCGCGCTGGAACGACCTCGGGATCGAGCCGGCTGCTCACTGGGACGAGATCCCGTCGCACCGGATCGAGGTGCCCGACGGTGTCGACGGCGT
>DATLQK010000009.1:0-49102 GCA_035535195.1 Gaiellaceae bacterium
TGAGCACCTTCGAGCTCTCCGAGGTGCAGGCGCAGGCGATCCTCGACTTGCGCTTGTCGCGGTTGACGCGGCTCGCGCGCGACGAGATCCAGACCGAGTACGACGACCTTCAGGAACGCATCGCCGAATTGCGCGCGATCCTCGGGGATCCCGCGCGCATCGACGGCGTCGTGAAGGACGAGCTGCTCGAGCTGAAGGCGATCTACGGCAAGTCCGACGACCGTCGCACGGAGATCGTGCAGGCTGAGGACGAGCTCGAGCTCGAGGACCTGATCGCGGAAGAGGACATGGTGATCGCGATCACCCGCTCGGGTTACATCAAGCGGCTACCAGTCGACACCTACCGCGAGCAGCGCCGCGGGGGGATCGGCGTGATGGGGATGGAGCTGAAGGACGAGGACTACATCGCGCACCTCTTCGTTGCCTCGACCCACGACTACATCCTCTTCTTCACGTCCATCGGGAAGGTCTACCGCCTGAAGGTGCACGAGCTACCGCTCGGCACGCGACAGGCGAAGGGCCGGGCAATCGCCAACTTCCTGCCATTCGCCCAGGGCGAGACGACGCGCGCCGTGATCGCCACCCGGGACTTCAAGGAGGCCGAGTACCTCGTCGCGGCGACGAAGAACGGCATTGTCAAGAAGACGCGGTTCGAGGAGTACAACACCCCGCTGAAGGCGGACGGGATCATCGCGATCAACCTGCGTGACAGCGACGAGCTGATCGGCGTCGTGCACACCGACGGCGACGACGACATCCTGATGGTGTCGCGGAAGGGCCAGGCGATCAGATTCCACGAGGCGGACACGCGACCGATGGGGCGGGCGACCGGCGGCGTTCGCGGCATGAACCTCCGCAAGGGCGACGAGGTGATCGAGATCGACCGCGCCGAGAACGACGCCGAGCTCCTCGTCGTCACCGAGAACGGCTACGGCAAGCGCACGCGGATCGACGAATATCCCGTCAAAGGCCGCGGAGGTCTCGGCGTGAAGACCGTGCAGCTGACGGAGGCCAGGGGCCAGCTCGCCGGCGCTCGCGTGGTACGCGACGGCTACCAGGTGATGTTGATCTCGACGGGCGGCACCGTGATCCGCATGTCGGTGGACGACATCCGGCGCGCCGGCCGCTCGACGCAGGGCGTGATCGTGATGCGGCTTCGCGAGGACGAGCAGGTGTCGGCGCTCGCTCCCGTGGTCGAATCCTCGGCGGACGCCGAAGTGGTCGTCGCCGACGGCGCCGGGGCGGCTACCGAGCCGGCCCCCGCCGACGGCTAGCCCGTCGGCGTCAATTGACGGGAGTTTCCGGTCGTTTTCGGCCGATTCGCCCTTCCCAATGTCGGATCAAGGCGTTATCTTCATGAGGAGGGTCGGAGTCGGTATCGAACAAGGGTGTTTATGCCTCCAAGCACGCAAGCGGATCTGCTCGAGCCCATCGACCTCGCGAAGCATTTGGACAAGGTCGAGCTGTACCTCGGCCAGGTGTGCCAGATCGCGGGGATCTCGAAGATGCAGCTCGACTACTGGACGAACAAGGCGCAGATCCCGACGAAGGGCCGCAAGCAGCGCATCTACGACATGGACGCGGTCGAGACCGTGATGCTGATCAAGCAGGCGAAGGACAAGGGGCTGAACCTCGGGGCGGCGATCGACGCGGCACGCCGCTTCCGGGAGCGCGAGCGCGGCACCTTGACGCCCGTGGCGCCGGCAGCCGGGCTCAGCTCGTAGCTCGCAGCCGCTCCGCCGCCCGCTCCGGCGGCATTACGTTCACGTAGATCCCTGCCCCGAGCTCGATGCCCGCGAGCGCGGTCAGCCGCGGCACGAGGTGGAGGTGCCACGGCGGACCCGGGTGGAGCCAGGCGTTCCAGGGTCTAGGTCCTTCCAGCTGCTGGAGCCGCCGCACGAGGTCGCGGAGCAGGAGCAGGCCGTCGGCGAGCTCGCCGTTCCGGTCTCGCGCGGCGATCAGGCTCTCGTATGGCGCTGCGCCGACCGGGTGCACCGCCGCGACCGCGTCCCCGCGATGAAGCACCGGATGCTGCTCGAGCAGACGCGGCAGGTCCTCCGTCGGCTCGTCGGGTAGCTCGAGCCAGACGAGCTGCGAGTGGCTGTGGGGGAGGCTGGAGCCGGCGAGCCTTCCCTCGTTGACCAGGGCGAGCGCCGGGCTTCCCGCCTCGTCCATCCGTCGCTGCCAGGCCTCCGCGACGAGCGCGACGTGGTCGTCGTCGAGCTGCGCGAAGGAACGGAGGTGTTCCGGCGAGTGGATCACGACCTCCTGGCGGTCGAAGGCCGGGTAGAGGTTTGGGACGACCCGGACCTGCCACGGGTCGCCGAGCCGAAGCGTCTCCGGGGGCGTGCGATCCTCGCGGTCGGCGTCGAAGGGGCAGCGTTCGAGCTCGTCGTTCGTCGCCGGCTCGAGCTCCGGAAGCCAGGCGCCGGGGCGGTCGCTGCGGCCGGCGGCGAAGACGACCCGCCGGCCGGTGAGCGGGTCTTCCAGGAGGTCGGTCAGCTGGGTCTGTTGTTGCCCGTGCCTTCGATCAGCGGGCGGAAGAGCTCGATCGGAAGCGGCAGGATGATTGTGGACGAGCGTTCCGAACTCATCTCGAGCATCGTCTGCAGGAAGCGCAGCTGCAGCGTTATCGCGTTGCCGCTCATCACGTCCGCGGCCTCCCGCAGCTTCTGCGATGCCTGGAACTCACCCTCGGCGGCGATCACTTTGGCGCGCCGTTCGCGCTCGGCTTCGGCTTGGCGGGCCATCGCGCGCTGCATGCCCGTCGGGATCTCGACGTCCTTCACCTCGACGATCGAGACCTTGACGCCCCAGGGCGAGGTCGATTCGTCGATGATCTGCTGCAGGATCGAGTTGATCTTGTCGCGCTCCGACAGCAGTTCGTCGAGCACATGCTGGCCGAGCACGCTCCGGAGGGTCGTCTGCGCGATCTGCGAAGTCGCGACCATGAAGTTCTCGACCTGGACGATCGCCCTCTCCGGGTCGATGATCCGGAAGTAGGCGACGGCGTTCACGCGAACCGGGACGTTGTCCTTCGTGATCACCTCCTGCGGCGGGACGTTCAGCGTCACCGTGCGCAGGTCGACGCGCACCATCTTGTCGACGACCGGGATCAGGAGGAAGAGGCCTGGGCCCTTCGGCGGCGACTTGAGCCGACCGAGACGGAAGATGACTCCCCGCTCGTATTCCCGTGCGACCCGGACGGAGGCCGAGAGCAGCAGGATGACGATGACCGCGATTGCCGCAAGGGCGATGAGTGCCGCTGTCACAGTCGGATCCTACGTGGGAGCAACGGTGAGCGTCAGCTCGTCGTCGAGCTGCTCCACGCGAACTTCCCGGCCGGGCGAAACCGGCGCACTATTGTCCGCGCGGGCCCTCCAGAGCTCGCCGTGGACGAAGACGAGACCCTCGGGGTCGAGGGTCTGCCGGACGACACCGATCTGGCCGATCAGCTCCGACTGGCCGGTCACCACTGGCGCACGCCGCGCCTGCACGATCTTCGTTGCTGCCAGGCCCGTGGCCAGGGCAAGGCTCCCGGCGATCGCCAAGGCCACCGAGGTCGAGACCTGATACGCGCTGCCGGCGGGGTCGAACAGCATCAGCGCGCCGATGAAGAAGCAGACCGCGCCGGCGAGGGTCAGTGCGCCGTGGCTCGGCAGGAACAGCTCCGCGCCGAAGAAGCCGGCCGCCAGGATCATCAGCAGGACGCCGGCGGCGCTCACCGGGAGCACCTGGAGACCGAAGAGGGCGACGATCAGGGAGATCGCCCCGACCGTTCCGGGGAAGATCAGGCCGGGGTTCCAAAGCTCGACGATGATCCCCAAGAGGCCGATCGAGAGCATCAGGGCGATGATGTTGGGGTCGATCAGCAGGTCGAGCGCACGCTTCCAGAGCGACATGTGCACCTCGTCGACTTGCGCGCCGGCTGTGTGGAGCACGATCCCCTTCGGCACGGTCTTCTGGCCGTCGACCTTGTCCAGGAGCGCCGGCAGGGTCGGCGCGATCGTGTCGATCACGTTGAGGCGGAGCGCCTCGCGCGCAGTGAGGTTCGACGCGCGCCGGACCGCCGCGTCGGCCCACTTGACGTTCCGGCCGTGTTCCTTCGCGAGACCCCTCAGCGACGCGGCCGCGTCGTTCACGACCTTGCGCCGGAGGTCCCGCTGGATGTCCTCGCCGCCGACGGAGATCGGGGTGGAGGAGCCGATGTTCGTCTGCGGCGCCATCGCGAGGATGTCGCCTGCCTGGCCGATCCAGACGCCGGCCGACGCGGCCCGGGCTCCCTGCGGGGAGACGTAGACGATCACGGGCACCTTCGAGGCGAGCTCCTTCTCGTAGATGTCCTTCATCGCGTCCGACAGGCCGCCCGGGGTGTCGAGCAGGATCACGACCGCGTCGTAGTGCTCGCGGTTGGCGCGGTCGATCTCGCCCGTGACGTAGTCCGCCGTGACGGGATTGACGTCGTTGTCGAACTCTACGGCTAGCACGCGAGGAGTCGCGGCGGCCGCTGGAGGAACGACGGCCAGCGCCGCGAACGCGATCAAAAGTCCCCGCAGAACGCGGCTTTTCACGGTGTAAGGATCGTATCAAGAGGTCTTGCGGCTCCCGAGAGGGGCTGCGACGCTAGCGAGGGGTCTCGGATGAAGCTGCTCGTCGCCGTATCGATTGCGCTCGCCTTCCCGGCCACCGCCTGGGGCGACGTGACCATGGTGACTCGCGACCTGCCTGTCGGCGGCGCCCGCACGCTCGCGGCGGCAAAGGCGCCGGAGCGTTTCAACATGGTCGGGCTCCACTGGCGCGGCCCGGGGCGGGTCTTCTTCCGCGCGCGCGGCGCCCACGGCTGGAGCGGCTGGCACCAAGCCGACGCCGAGGCGGAGGATCTGCCCGACACCGGAACGCGCGAGTGGCGCCGGATGCGCAGCTGGCGGATCGGCAATCCCTGGTGGACGGGCACCGCGGACCGACTCCAGATCAAGACGCGCGGCGTCGTACGTCGGGTACGCGCGCACTACCTCTGGAGCTCCGAGGAGCTGAACCCGGGCCGGTCGCTCCAGATTGCCGGCTCGCCGAAGATCATCCTCCGCTCCGCCTGGGGGGCGAACGAGCGGATTCGCCGCGACAACCCCTCGTACGCGCCGCGCCTGCTGACGGCGGTCGTCCACCACACGGCCGGTGCGAGCCCCCGGACGCCGGCGGAATCCGCCGCGATCGTCCGCGGGATCATGAACTACCACGTGCTCGGGAACGGCTGGGACGACATCGGCTACAACTTTCTGGTCGATCGCTTCGGCCAGGTTTTCGAGGGCCGCTACGGCGGGATCGAGCGCAACGTGATCGGCGCCCACGCTCAGGGCTTCAACACCGGTTCGGCCGGGATCGCGGTGATCGGGACGTACGCGGGGGCCGCGCCTTCGACCGCCGCCCGCGACGCGCTCGCGAAGCTGATCGCCTGGCGGCTCGACGTCGCTCACGCCGACCCGCTTTCACGGAACCAGACCATCTCGAACGGGAACCCGCGCTTCCGCAAAGGCGTGCCGGTCTGGCTTCGCGCCGTGTCCGGCCATCGCGACACGGGCTTCACCACCTGTCCGGGTGCGGGGCTCTACGGCCGGCTCGGCGCGATCGGCCAGACCGCGGAGGTCACCGGGCTGCCGAAGCTCTACACCCCGGAGGTCGAGGGCGGGCTCGGCGGCCTCGTCAGCTTCTCGGCGAGGCTGTCCTCCTCGCTGCCGTGGACGGTGCAGGTCTTCAACGCTGCGAAGCAGCAGGTCGCGGTCGGGTCCGGCACCGGCCGGCTCGTCCAGTGGACGTGGGACTCGCGGCTGCTCCCACGCGGCGTGTACACGTACCGGATCGGGAGCCCGACCCTCCGACCGGCGGCCGGACGGCTCTCGTCGTCAGCGCCCGGCACAACGCTTGCGATCGGCTCGCTGCGCGCGAGCCCCTCGGGCTTCACGCCCAACGGCGACGGACTCACGGACAGCACGCAGGTCTCGTACACCCTGAGCACGGCCGCGGGCGTCTCGATCGACCTCCAGGTCGAGGACGGCACGCTGATCGCGCCGCTGTACGGCGCCAACGAGGGCGCCGGCCAGCACACGTTCACGTGGGACGGCGGCGGCTACCCGGACGGTCGGTACCGGCTCCAGGTGACGGCGCGGGGCGGCAGACGGGTGGTGACGGCGGTGACGAACGTCACCCTCTCACGCACCCTGTCCGGCTTCGCGCTGACCCCGACGGTGCTCTCGCCCAACGGCGACGGCCGGAACGACGCGGCCACCGTCACCTTCAGCCTGCTCGTGCCCGCGTTCGCGCGCCTGGAGGCGCTCAAGGGCGGGAAGCCTGTCGTCCGGCCGCTCTTCCGGCCGCTGGCGGCCGGACCGCAGACGGGCACCTGGAAGGGCGGCGTGCGCGACGGCGACTACGACCTCGCGCTCACGATCACGGACTCCACCGGCCCGGTGACACAGCTGGTGAAGGTGCGGGTCGACCGGCGGGCACCCAAGCTGACCCGGGTGCCCGGTCGCCTCCTCCGCGTCTCAGTGAGCGAGCCGGCGCGGGTGACGTTCGTCGCCGACGGAGCGCGGACGACCATCCGCCGGCTGAAGCCGGGCAGCTTCCGCGTCCTGGTTGCGCGCGGCGCGAAGCGGCTGGAGGCGTACGCCGAGGACGACGCCGGCAACCGGTCTACGCGCCTGAAGCTTCGCTGACCCAGGCGTCGTAGCCGCGCTCGAGCTCGAGAAGCACGTCGGCGAGCAGCCGGGCACGGTCGACGACCTCACCGGTCACGACGAGGAGGGAGGTCGGCGGCGTGTCGACGCCGTCGGGGAACTCGGCCTCGGGAATGTTCGCGTTGATCCCGATTCCGAGCACGATTCTGCCGTCGCGCGCCTCGGCGAGGATCCCCGCGACCTTCCGCCCGTCGATCAGCAGGTCGTTCGGGAACCTCAGCTCCGGGTGGATGCCTGTAACCGCGGCGATCGCTTCGGCGACGGCGACCCCGGCGACCACCGACAGCTCGGGCAGCCTCGCCGTCTCGACCGGCGGCGCCAGGTTCACCGACACGAGCACACTCGCGCCCGGCGGCGCGTACCAGGCCCGGCCGAGCCGTCCGCGCCCTTCCGTCTGCTCCTCCGCCACGGCCACCGCGCCCTCGGGCGCGTCCACCGGCACTTCGCGCTGTGTCGACTCACACCGCTCCAGGTAGCGGTAGGGACGCCCGAACCTGCCGCGCAAGAGCGGCGCGACAGCAGCAGGTGCGAGAGAGCCGTCAGTCACATCCGTCAAACTAGACTTCTCCGGTTGGCCGGCCTGAACCGTGAAGAGATCGAGGCGATCCTGCCGCATCGCGATCCGTTCCTGCTCCTCGACGAGGTGACCGAGCTCGCCCCCGGTGAGCGGGTGGTCGCGCTGAAGCGCGTCCGTCCGGACGAGTGGTACCTGTCCGGGCACTTCCCGGGCCGGCCGATCATGCCGGGCGTCCTGATCGTCGAGGCCATGGCGCAAGCAGGTGCGGTCGCCGTCCTCTCGGAGGAGGAAAACCGCGGCAAGCTTGCGCTCTTCGCCGGCATCGACGGCGTGCGCTTCAAGCGGGTGGTCGAGCCGGGCGACGAGCTCGAGCTGACCTGTGAGCTCGAGCGCGTGCGCGGCCCGATCGGGCGTGGCAAGGCGACGGCGAAGGTAGACGGCGCTCTAGCCGCCCGCGGCACTCTCACCTTCGCGGTAGAAAAATAGTGTCCCTCCAAGCACTGTCCTCCACTTCTCCGGCGGCTGCAAAGCCGCGCGACTCTGGAGCCTTGCACCGCGCCCATAGCTCCTCGCTATGGACGCGTCGCAAGTCCGCAGCCTCGCTTGCTTTTCGCGCCCCGGAGAAGCGGCAACAGCACTTGAAGGGACACCAATGATCGGGCGCTCGAACGGCGCGCCGGTCTCGATCACCGGCCTCGGCACGTACGCCCCTGACCGCGTGCTCGACAACGACGAGCTGGCTGAGCTGGTCGACACCTCCGACGAGTGGATCATGGAGCGCACCGGGATCAGGGAGCGCCGGATCGCGGCGCCGGAGCAGGCGATGACCGATCTCGCCCTTCCGGCCGCCCGGATCGCGCTCGACCGAGCCGGCGTGAAGCCGGAGGAGCTCGACCTGATCATCGTCGCGACGGTGACGCCGGACATGATGTTCCCGACGACCGGCTCGCTCCTCGGCGACCTGCTGCCGGCGCCGAATGCCGCGGCCTACGACCTCCTCGCCGGCTGCACCGGCTTCGTCTACGCGCTCGCGCAGGCGCACTCGATGGTGTCGTCGGGCCTGTCGAAGAAGGCGCTCGTGGTTGGCGGCGACGTGCTCTCGAAGATCCTCGACTGGACCGACCGCTCGACGCTCGTCCTCTTCGGCGACGGCGCGGGTGCAGTGGTGCTCGAGCGGGTCGAGAACGGCGGCTTCCTCGGCTTCGAGCTCGGCGCCGACGGTGGGGGCGGCGAGCACCTGTGGCTGCCGGGCAGCGGCTCCCGCGCGTTCGACCACCCCGACGGGCTCGTCAAGATGAACGGCCGCGAGGTCTTCAAGTTCGCGACGCGGGTGATGGTGTCGTCGGCGGAGGCTCTGCTGGACGAGGTCGGGAAGACGATCGACGACGTCGATGTCTACGTCCCGCATCAAGCCAACGTCAGGATCATCGATTACGCAACGAAGAAGCTGGGAATCCCCCAGGAGAAGGTCGTTGTCAACGTGGACAGGTACGGGAACACGTCGTCCGGATCGATCCCCCTCGCACTCGCGGACGCAGAGAGCGAAGGCCGTCTCGCCGAGGGGGCGACGGTGCTGATGACCGGCATGGGCGCCGGGCTGACGTGGGGCTCGGCCTTGATGGAATGGACCGCGAACGGGAGGGTCACGTGATCGCGTTTTGCTTCCCCGGCCAGGGGTCGCTCGAGGAAGGCATGGGTCGCGAGATCGCGACGGCCGTTCCCGAGGCGATGGAGATCTACAACGTTGGAAGTGAGGCTTCGGGCCTCGATCTGAAGCGCCTGTGCTTCGAGGCGCCGCTCCACGAGCTCGTTCGGACGGACGTGCAGCAACCGGCGCTCGTGGCGACGAGCCTCGCCGTGTTGGCGGCATTGCGCAATCGCGGCATCGTCCCCGACTACGTCGTGGGCCACTCCGTCGGCGAGTTCTCGGCGATCGCCGCCGCCAACTCGATCGACGCCGGCGAGGCGATCCGGCTCGTCCGCGAGCGCGGTCTGGCGATGGACGAGGCTGCGCGTGAGAGCGACGGCACGATGGCGGCGATCCTCGGCCTCGACGACGAGGTGGTCGAGGAGCTGTGCGCGGAGATCGAGGGCGTGTGGCCGGCCAACTACAACTGCCCGGGGCAGATCGTGGTCTCCGGCGAGGAGGGCGCCGTCGAGCAGCTGATCCGCCGAGCCTCCGAGCTCGGCGCCACGCGCACGGTCAAGCTCAAGGTGTCCGGCGCCTTCCACAGCCCGCTGGTCGCGAAGGCGGCCGAGCGGCTGAAGCCGGCGATCGACAAGGTTCGCTTCGTCGACCCGGTTGCGCCGTTCATGTCGACGGTGACGGCGAAGATCGAGCCCGCGCAGCGCATGGCCGGCTTGCTCGTCGAGCAGGTCACCGCGCCCGTCAAGTTCACGCAGGCGGCGCGGGGGCTCGTCAAGGAAGGCGTGAAGACGTTCGTCGAGGTCGGGCCGAGCAACGTGCTCTCGGGTTTAGTGAAGAGAATCGATCGCGGCGTGAAGACGATCTCCGTGAACAACCTCGCCGGCCTGAAGAAGGTCGAAGAGTCGGTCTGAGGGGGATGGGTAACACCATGATCTCGCGCGTCCGGATGCGTGACCTGACGCGCCAGTTCACGCCCCGAACGTACGACCTCATGGCATCACCCATTTGATGGCCCGGTTTGCCTCCCTGGAGGGCCGCACCGCCCTCGTCACCGGCGGGTCGCGCGGCATCGGCCGCGCCATCGCCGCGGGGCTCGCGGAGGCCGGGGCGACGGTCGTGATCGGCTACCGCTCGGGAGCGGACGAGGCGGCGGAGGTCGCAGACGGGGTCGGCGGCCGCGCCGTCCAGGCGGACGTCTCGGATCCCGAGGAGGCGAAGCGCCTGGTCGAGGAGGCCGGTGACGTCGACGTCCTCGTGAACAACGCCGGGGTTACGCGGGACGGGCTGCTGGCGCGGATGTCTGACGAGGACTGGAAGACGGTGCTCGACACGAACCTCGGCGGGACCTTCAACACGAGCCGCGCGGTCATCCGCGGGATGATGAAACGGCGCTCGGGCTCGATCGTCAACGTCTCGAGCATCGTCGGGGTCCACGGGAACCCCGGCCAGACGAACTACTCCGCCTCGAAGGCGGGGATCATCGGCTTCACGAAGGCGCTTGCGCGCGAGCTCGGGAGCCGCGGCGTGCGGGCGAACGTGGTCGCGCCGGGCTACATCTCTACGCGGCTGACGAACGACCTGCCGGAGGAGCTCCAGCAGGCGATGCTGGCCTCGACGCCGCTCGGGCGCTTCGGTGATCCCGAGGACGTGGCCGGAGCCGTACGCTTTCTGGCGTCGGACGCGGCTGCGTTCGTGACCGGCGAGGTGCTGCTGGTCGACGGCGGATTGGGGATGTGAGCACATGAGCATGAACGGGCGCAGACGAGTGGTGATCACCGGGATGGGGGCCCTGTCCCCGCTTGGGAACAGCGCGGAGGAGTCGTGGGAGAACCTGACGGCCGGAAAGTCGGGCGCCGGAGAGATCAAGCAATTCGACGCGAGCGAATACCCGGTCAACTTCGCCTGCGAGCTGAAGGACTTCGACCCCGCGACGTGGATCGAGAAGAAGCAGGCGCGGAGGATGGACCGCTTTGCGCAGATGATCGTCGCGGCGGCGGTCCAGGCCCGTGACGACTCGGGGCTGGACATCGAGAGCGAGGCCGACCGGATCGGCGCGTCGATTGCAACCGGGATCGGCGGGTTGAAGGCGTTCCAGGACTGCTATGACACGCTGATCGAGCGCGGCCCCGACCGCGTGAACCCGTTCTCGATCCCGCAGATCATCCCGAACATGGGCGCCGGCTGGGTCTCGATGTATCTCGGCACCCGCGGCCCGCTCTCCTCGCAGTGCACCGCCTGCGCGGCCTCGAACATGGCGATCGGCGAGGCGGCCGACGCGATCAGGCTGGGTCGCGCGGACGTGATGCTGGCGGGCGGGACCGAGGCCGGGATCACCCGCGTGGGCATTGCCGGCTTCAGCGCGATGCGCGCGCTCTCGCGTCGGAACGACGACCCCGAGGCGGCGAGCCGCCCCTTTGACGCGGAGCGCGACGGGTTCGTGATGGGCGAGGCCGGCGCCGTGGTGGTGCTCGAGGGCCTCGACCACGCCCAGGCGCGCGGCGCGAAGATCTACGCTGAGCTCCTCGGCTACGGGCTCTCATCCGATGCCCGGCATGTGACCGAGCCGGATCCGACCGGCGACAACCCGGCACGCGCGATGCGGATGGCAATGGCGGACGCCGGCGTGAACGCGGACGAGATCGACTACATCAACGCGCACGGCACATCGACGCCGCTTGGGGACGCCAGCGAGACGCGTGTGATCAAGCTCGCGCTGGGGGAGGAGAACGCGCGCGAGACACCGGTGTCGTCGACGAAGGGCTCGACGGGCCACTGCCTCGGCGCCTCCGGCGCGGTCGAGGCGATCTTCACGACGCTGGCCGTCAACCGGGACGTCCTGCCCCCGACGATCAACTACGAACAGCCGGACCCCGAGTGCGACCTCGACTACATCCCGAACGAGTCGCGAGAGGCGACGGTCCGCACCGGCGTCTCGAACTCGTTCGGCTTCGGCGGCCACAACGCCTGCATCGTCCTGCGGAAGTTCGAGGACTGACCTCTCGGTAGGGTCCCGCGCGTGCAGCGCTGGGCGACCTTCGACTGCTACGGAACGCTGATCGACTGGAACGCCGGGATCGGCGCGGTCCTGGAGCGTTTGTGGGGCGTCGAGCAGGCGCCGCGGCTGCTCGAGCGCTACCACGCGCTTGAGCCGGAGGTCGAGGCCGAGGAGTACCGCTCCTACGGCGAGGTGATGACGCTGACCCTGGAGCGCATTGCCGAGGAGGTGGGCTATGGGATCCCCGAGGGCGAGAGCGGGATGCTGGCCCAGTCGCTGCCCGAATGGCCGCCGTTCCCCGAGGTCCCCGATGCGCTTCGCGAGCTCCGGCACCGAGGCTGGAACCTCGTGATCCTGTCGAATAGCGACCGGCGCCTGATTGTCGAGTCCGAGAAGCGCATCGGCGTGCCGTTCGACCTGCTGGTCGTGGCCGGGGACGTGCAGTCCTACAAGCCGGCGCACGCGCACTGGGAGCGGTTCTTCGAGCTGACGACGGCGGACAAGAAGCACCACGTCCACGTCGCGGCCAGCCTCTTCCACGACATCGCGCCGGCGAGGGAGCTCGGCCTCCGGAGCGTCTGGATCAACCGGCTCGACGAGGACACAGATCCGGAGCCCGATCGCGAGCTCACCGACCTCTCGGCGCTGCCGGACACGCTCGACGAGCTCGTTCCTGCGCCATGAGCATCGAACTCCGCGCGCCGACACTCGACGACGTCGAGGGCCTCACCGAACTCGTGAACCGAGATGCGGGCGAACTCTACGGCGAGCAGGACGAGACGCACGAGTCGATCGCGATGTGGCTGACGGGGCCCGGTCTCGATCCTGCGACTGATGCCCGGATCGCCGTGGACGGCGACGTCGTCCGAGGCTGGGTCGACATCTACGCCCACCCCGACCCGAAGTACTGGGTCGACCTCAGGGTGCCGCCGTCCGAGCGCGGCGACGTCCGCAGGGCTCTGCTCGAGTGGGTCGAGGAGGAGGCGCGGCGGCGTGGGGCGGGGAAGCCGGGAGCGTTACTCCGCTTCTACACCGCGAGCACGGACGCGCTGACGAAGCAGCTTCTCGAGTCCCGCGGCTGCGCGCGGATCCGCGGCTCTTACCGGATGCGGATCGACTTCGAGGGCGAGCTGCCCCGGCCCCAATGGCCCGAGGGCGTGACCGTGCGAGACGGGACGCACGACGACGCGGAGCTGGCCCACGAGACGCAGGAGGAGACCTTTCAGGACTCGTGGGAGCACAGCCCTTACCCGTTCGACGAGTGGCGCCACTGGATGGTCGGCTACGAAGGCTTCGACCCGAGCCTCTGGTTCATCGCGGAGGCCGGGGGCGAGGTCGCCGGGATCTCGCTCTGCCGCGTGAGCGACGCGGACGACCAGCTCGGGTGGGTGAGCGTGCTCGGTGTCCGCCGGCCGTGGCGGCGGCAGGGGCTCGGCCGTGCGCTGCTCCTCCACACCTTCCGAGAGTTCCGGCGACGCGGGATACCGTCGGTCGGGCTCGGGGTGGACGCCGAGAGCCTCACGGGCGCCCACAAGCTCTACGAGAGCGCCGGCATGCGCGTCGTGCGCCAGAACGACATCTACGAACAGGACGTGTCGTAGGTACGGTCTAGGCGCGGTGTCCCGGCTGCGCGCGATCTGCCCCGACTGCCGGACGCACACGGCCGTCGCGCTCGACGGGGACTACGAGTGCCACTCGTGCGGCCGCACGTTCGGCGCCGGCCTCGTGCGCGTCCCGAGAGCCTGGGGGCGCGGCGGCGACGCCATGGCCGAGGCGGCCGGCCTGCGGGTGCCGTACCCCGAGGCCGCCGTCGTCGCAGAGGACACGCTCGCCGAGCAGAACCTCTCGCTCGCGCTCGAGCTGCCCGACCGGCCCGTCGTCCTCGGCGGCTGCTGCTGCGCCCACATCGGCGCGGTGGAGGGGCTGGCCGCGCGCCACGGACGGATCGCGGTCGTGTGGTTCGACGCGCACGGCGACCTGAACACCGTGGAGAGCTCGCCCTCGGGCAACGAGTGGGCGACGCCGCTCCGGAGGCTGATCGACTCCGCCGCCGTGGGCGCGGAGGACGTGGCGCTCATCGGGGCACGGAACCTCGACCCGCCGGAGGAGGACTTCATCTCGACGAACGGGATCGGCGTCGGCCCCGCCGCCGTCGCGCGCGCCGTCGAGGACACGGAAGGCGTCTACGTCGCGATCGACTTCGACTCCCTGGACCCCCGCGAGGTGGCGCCGTTCATGCCCGAGCCCGACGGCCTCGCCGTCGCGGAGGTCGAGGTGCTGCTGCACACGGTGCGCGAGGAGAAGCCGGTGCTCGGCGCCGGGTTCACCGCTCTCCTCCCGGACGAGACCAACGTGCCGCCTCTCGCGCGTCTTGCCAGCGCCCTAGGCTTCTAGACTGCTTCTCGTGGCGGAGCACATCGACGTCTCGATCGAGCACCGCAATCTTCCCGAGCCGGCGACGAACTCGAAGCCGCACCCGAACACCTGCCCGGGTTGCGGTTCCCACTACCGGGCCGACGAGCTGGCCGAGCACCTCTGGGTCTGCCCACAGTGCAACCACCACTTCCCGGTCGGCGCACGCGACCGGATCAAACAGCTCGCGGACGAGGGGACCTTCGTGGAGGAGGCGGCGGACCTCCGGTCCGAGGACCCGCTCGACTTCTTCGACCTGCGCCCCTACCAGGAGCGGCTCGCCGAGGCCGAGCTCAGGTCGGGGCTCGGCGACGCGATCGTGATCGGGCGGGCCACGCTCGAGCGCGTCGAGTGCGAGCTCTCCGTCATGGACTTCCAGTTCATGGGCGGCTCAATGGGCTCGGTCGTGGGCGAGAAGTTCGCTCGGGCCTGCGAGAGCGCGGCCGAGCGCCAGGTGCCGGTTGTCAGCGTCACCTCCTCGGGCGGCGCGCGCATGCAGGAGGGAATTCTGTCGCTGATGCAGCTGCCGAAGACCGTGTGTGCCGTCGAGGACTTGAAGGATGCGGGCGGCGCCCTGATCAGCGTGATGGCGCACCCGACGACGGCCGGCGTGATCGCCAGCTTCGCCTCGCTCGGAGACGTCGTCGTCGCGGAGCCCGGCGCGCTCCTCGCCTTCACGGGGCCGCGCGTCGTGCAGCAGACGACGCGCGAGAAGCTTCCGGACGACTTCGGGCTGGCCGAATCGAACATGCGGTTCGGCCACCTCGACGGGATCATCGGGCGGCGCGACCTGCGCCCCTACCTCGGCCGCGTCCTGCGGCTCTTCTCGCACAACGGCCATGGCCGCTGAAGACGAGGTCCACCTCCGCAACCGGCTCGGCCGGCTGAAAGCGCTCGGGTTGCTCCGCGGCGCACGGATCTCCGGCGAGCTCTCGCGGCTCCAGAAGCAGCTGGAGCGGATCTCCGAGGCGAGCGACGAGGAGATCTGGCAGCACGTCGAGCTCGCGCGTCACGACGACCGCCCGTACACCCTCGACTACGTCGAGCGACTCTTCGACGACTTCATCGAGCTGCACGGCGACCGCTCGCGCGCCGAGGATCCCGCGATGATCACCGGCCTCGCGCGGTTCGCAGGCCGCACGGTTGCCTTCATGGGCCACCAGAAGGGCCGCGACGTCCACGAGCGGGCCCGGCGCAACTTCGGAATGAGTTACCCCGAGGGCTACAAGAAGGCCATGCGCGTAATGGACCTCGCCGAGCGGCACCGCTTCCCGATCATCTCGCTGGTCGACACGCCGGGCGCCTACCCGGGTGTCGCCGCCGAGCAGCACGGCCAGGGCGGGGCGATCGCGCGGTCCCAGGCGCTGATGAGCCGGCTGACGGTGCCGATCACGGCCTGCATCATCGGCGAGGGCGGCTCGGGCGGCGCGATCGCCACGGCGCTCGCCGACCGGGTCCTGATGCAGGAGAACGCCATGTACACGGTGATCTCGCCGGAAGGCTGCGCGGCAATTCTCTGGCGCGATGCCGGCGAGAAGGTCAAGGCCGCCGCAGCGCTGAAGCCGGACGCCTCGAGCTGCCTGCGACTCGGCGTGATCGACGCCGTCGTGCCCGAGCCGCCGGAAGGCGCCCATGGCAACTGGAAGGAAGCGGCGCGGCTGCTCGGCGAGGCGCTTCAGAGCTCACTCGAGGACCTCGAGGGCGTGCCGGGAGCGGAGCTCCGCCGCCGCCGTCGCGCGAAGTTCCGCCAGCTGGGCGTTTTCGCTGCGTCCACAGAATCCACAGGCTTGTCCACCGCCGCCACACCTGCACGAAAGTAGGCAGCGAGCGGGTTACCGGGGGCGGCCTGTGGGAAACACGGTTTCCGTGAGGCCGATCTGGAGCGGAACGATCTCATTCGGGCTGGTGAGCGTCCCGGTGCGGATGTACAGCGCGACCCAGTCGCAGGAGCTTCGGTTTCACTTCCTCGACCGGCGAGACCTGACGCCCGTCGGCTACGAGAAGGTGAGCAAGGAAAGCGGTAAGCCGGTGCCCAAGGACGAAATCGTCCGCGGGTTCGAAATCTCGAAGGGGAAGTACGTCCCACTAGAGGACGAGGACCTCGACCGGCTCGACGTCGAGCTGACGCATTCGATCGACATCTGCGACTTTGTCGCGCTCGACGAGATCGACCCGATCTACTTCCGCAAGGCCTACTACCTGCTCCCGCAGGACGGCGCCGAGAAGCCCTACCGGCTGCTCGTGAAGGCGCTCGACGAGACCGGGAGGGTCGGGATCGCCAAGGTCGTGATCCGCAACAAGCAGCACCTCGCGGCGCTGCGCGCCGCGGACGGACGGCTGATCCTCGAGACGATGTACTACGCCGACGAGATTCGCGAGCCGGAGTCGGTAGACGCGAACGCTCGGGTGCAGAAGGCCGAGGTCGACATGGCGAAGTCGCTCGTCGAGAACCTCAGCGCCTCCTTCGACCCGAAGAAGTACGACGATACGTATCGCAAGGAGCTGCTCGATCTGATCCGGGCGAAGGCGAAGGGCAAGGAGCTGCCGGAGCCCGCCGAGGAGGAAGAGGGCGAGGTCGTCGATCTGATGGCAGCGCTGCGGGAGTCCGTCGAACAGACGCGCAGCAAGAAGCGCAACCCGGCGAGCAAGAAGGCGTCGCGCAAGGCGAGCTAGCTAGGCTCGGCCAATGGCCAAGCTGGCCGAGTACAAGCGGAAGCGCGACCCGAAGAAGACCCCCGAGCCGTTCGGCGGGACGAAGAAGGGCCGGGAGCCGACCTTCGTCGTGCAGCGGCACGACGCGCGCCGGCTCCACTATGACTTCCGCCTAGAGCGAAACGGCGCGCTCGCCAGCTGGGCGGTGCCGAAGGGGGTCCCGCTCGAGCCCGGCCAGCGGGCGCTTGCCGTCCACGTCGAGGACCATCCGCTCGAGTACGCAAGCTTCGAGGGCGAGATCCCGAAGGGCGAGTACGGCGCGGGTCTCGTCGAGATCTGGGACAGCGGCACCTACGAGCTGGTCGAGGAGAAGCGGGACGGCGGTCTCACCGTCAGGCTTCATGGCAAGCGGCTCGAAGGCACCTGGACGCTGGTCCCGGCGAAGCTCGACGGTGACCCGAAGAACTGGCTGCTGCTCCGGAAACGGGACGAGACCGCGCCGGCGCCGCGCCGGCGCCGGAGCTACAAGCCGATGCTGGCGACGCTCGCGAAGGACGTCCCGAAGGGGAAGGACTGGCTCTACGAGGCGAAGTGGGACGGGTACCGCGCAATCGTTGACGTCTTCGGCGGGAACGCCACGCTGACGAGCCGCAACGGCAACGATCTCACCACCCGCTTCGACACCGTCCGCCGCGCGCTCGAGCGCAGCGTGAAGACACCCGACTGCGTCCTCGACGGCGAGGTCTGCGCCCTCGACGAGCAGGGGCGCGCCACGTTCTCGGCGATGCAACAGGGGAAGGCGGGAACGCAGTACGTCTTCGTCGCCTTCGACCTGCTCGAGGTGGAGGGGGACCTGCAGATCGACCTGCCGCTCACGGAGCGCCGGAAGCGCCTGAAGAAGCTGCTCGACCTCCGGAACAGGGGTGTCCTCTTCTCCGAGTCGTTCGACGACGGGGAGGCGCTGCTCGAGGCGGCGAGGCAGCAGCAGCTCGAGGGGATCGTGGCGAAGCGACGCGACTCGCGGTACCAGCCGGGCCGCCGCGGCGCCGAGTGGCTGAAGATCAAGACCCACGGCCGCCAGGAGTTCGTGATCGCCGGGTACACGAAGGGACAGGGCCGCCGCTCGGGGCGCTTCGGGGCGCTGATCCTCGGCTACGGGCAGGACGGCGAGTTCGTGTACGCAGGCAACGTCGGCACTGGCTTCACGGACGACGAGATCGACCGGCTGCTCGCCAAGCTCAAGCCGCTGGAGCGCAAGGACCCGCCGTTCGAGACGGTTCCGAAGATGCCCAAAGTCCGGAAGGATGCGATCGCCTGGGTCGAGCCGAAGCTCGTCGCGGAGGTCGAGTTCGTGGAGTGGACGCACGACGGCCGGCTGCGGGCGCCCTCGTACCAGGGCCTGCGGGAGGACAAGGCCGCCACCGACGTCGCGCGGGAGGAGCCGGGAGCAATGGCCGAGGAGCAGCTCCCGACCGAGGTCCGCAAGGGCAAGCGGGTGCTGAAGCTGTCCAACCTGGACAAGCCGTTCTGGCCGGAGGGGATCACGAAGGGCGACCTGCTCGCGTACTACCGCGACGTCGCCGACGCGGTCGTCCCGCACCTGAAGGATCGCCCGTTCACGATGAAGCGCTACCCCGACGGCGCCTCCGGCAAGTTCTTCTTCCAGAAGGACGCGCCGAAGCACATCCCCGACTGGATCAAGACGGTCGACGTCGTGGTCTCGACGCGCGAGACGCCGCGCCAGCGCCGAAAGATCCAGGCGCCGCTCGTGAACGACGAGCTGGCGCTTCTCTGGATGGTGAACATGGGCTGCATCGACCTGAACACGTGGTACTCACGGGTCGACAAGCCGCACCGCCCCGACTTCGTCCTCTTCGACCTCGATCCGTCGGAAGACGTCGGCTTCCCGGAGACGATCGAGGTCGCGCGCTTGGTCAAGCAGGTGCTGGACACCGTCGGGCTCGAGAGCTACGCGAAGACGTCCGGCTCGGACGGGATCCACGTCCTCGTTCCGATCGCCCGGCGCCACACGTACGACCAGACCCGCGAGTTCGCGGAGATCATCGCCTCGGCGCTTGCCCGCACCCACCGGGGGCTGGTCACAACCGAGTGGACGAGGGCGAAGCGCCGCGGCGTCCTGATCGACTCGAACCAGAACGGGGAGGGGAAGACGATCGCCTCGGCCTACTCCGTCAGGCCGCGGGAAGGGGCGCCGGTCTCGACACCGCTTCGCTGGGACGAGGTCGAGAAGGGCCTCGAGCCAGGTGCGCTCACGATGGACGTCGTCCGCAGCCGGATCGCCGAGCACGGCGACCTGTTCGAGCCCGTCCTGCACGGGACCCAGTCGCTGACGGACGCGCTGAAGACGGTCCGCGGCTAGGGCTAGACGGCGATCGTCTCGGGCGCGCGCTCGGCGCCGAGGACGCGCTCGAGTGCCGAGACGCAGCGCCGGTCGAGCTTCGTGCCGGCCTCGTCGTGCAGGAGCGCGATCGCCCGCTCGTGCGTCCACGCCTCACGGTAGACGCGGTTCGAGATCAGCGCGTCGTAGACGTCACAGACCGCAAGGATGCGCGCGTCGAGCGAGATTGCCGGGCCGCCGAGCTTTCGGGGGTAGCCGGTGCCGTCGAGCCGCTCGTGGTGGTCGAGGACGAGCCGGCGGATCGACTCGCCGAACCCGAGCTCCCGCAGCATCCGGAAGCCGTACTCGGGGTGGCGCTTGATCACCTCGAACTCGTCGGGGTCGAGGTTCGCGGGCTTCTTCAGGATCGCGTCGGGCACGGAGAGCTTGCCGATGTCGTGGACGAGCGCCCCCGTCGCCAGGGCGCGGAGACGAACCGGCGAGAGCCCGAGCTCCTCGCCGACCTGGACGGCGCGCAGGGCGACGCGGCGGGTGTGTCCCTCGGTGTACTCGTCCTTCTCGGCCAGCGAGATCGTCAACGCGCGCACATGCGAGCCGAGGTACGCCTCCTCGGAGCTCACGAGGTCGCAGGCGCTCAGGTCGCCGGTCAGTGGGCGCGACTGCGCCGCACGCCGCAGGTCGAGCGCGACGGGGATCCCGACGATGCCGATCCCGATCAGCTCGAACGCGTGACCGAGCCACCAGCCGAGCTCCCACCAGTGCAGGAGCATCGCCGGCGGGAGCGCCGCCGCCAGCCACATGATCCCGACCACGACGAGCAGGTCGGCGTGGCGGTGGGTCAGCAGGAAGGTCTTCAGCGCGCGGAGGGCGAGCAGGCCGTAGAAGGCGAGGCCGACGGCAAGGAGCATCAGCGCGGCCGGGCTGCCGGGCTCCGGCACGGCCGGCACGAGCTGCGGGAAGGCGATTCCCGTCGCGCCGAGGCCGAGCACGGCTGCGAGCAGGATGCCCTGGAGCAGGAGCAGGCTGCGTACGTCCTCGGGACGGCGCAGCTGGGGCAGCGCGGCGAGCGCGAGGATCGCGCCGCCGATCGGCAGCGTCGCGCCGCCGGTGAAGGAGACGACGCCGTTGTCGCCCATCACGATCCCGGGTGTCGCGATCCCGTGCAGCGCGAGCAGGGCGCCCATGACCGAGAACGCCGTCCCGATCAGCACCGTCCGGCCGTCTCGGCGCTTGGCGCCGATCAGCGTCAGGACGACGGCGGCCGCCGTCGCGGCCGCAGCGGTCAGCCCGACCCCGACGAAATGGACGTCAGCTCCGAACGCGACCTTGTCGCGTGCGAAGAAATGTCCCGCCGCAGTCGGGAACACCGCCATCGCTCCGCCCACCGCAAGGATCGGAGCGACCCGATCGCTCGTACTTCGCCGCATGCGCCACGAATGATCGGAGCGGTTTCACGACCCGGCGTCCCCCGAACGGGGCACCTGCTATGGGCGAATGAACTTGTACGAGCGCCCGACGATCTCGAACCCGAGGCGCTCGTAGAGCTCCTTCGGCCAGTCCTCGTCGTCGGCGACCAGGAAGATCAGGTCGGCGCCGGCCGCCTGGGCCTCGCGGACCGCGCGCATCACGACCGCCGAGGCGTAGCCCTGTCCCCGGTGCTCTTCGAACGTCGCGACGTCCTCCACCTGGGCCATGCCCTGAGCAAGGTAGAGGTCGGTCCACGCGACGATCTCGTCGTCGACCGGGACGCAGAAGAACCGCGTCTCGGCGCGGTCGCGGAGCAGGACCTTGGCGTCGAGGAGCTCCTTGGCGAGCTCCGGCGACCCCCACGGGTAGGAGCAGATCGCGCGCGTCCGCCCGGGTCGCAACGCCGCCTCGTCCACTTCGCTCACCGTCGACAGGTCGACCTCCTTGGTCGGCTCCCGGCGGTGTGCCATGAAGACGTGCCGCTGCCGGCCCCAGCCGGACGCGAGGAAGGCGGGCTCGAGCTGGCGGCCGAGCTCCTCGTCGAAGGTGAGAATCACGCGGTGGTTGGCGCCTGCGCCGCCGAGGATGCGGTCCGCCTCCGCCATCGCCTCCCGCGCGGTCTCTGCCCGCTCGAGGAAGAAGTAGTTCGAGTCGTGACGCCGTGGGAGCTCCGGCGTCAGCACGCCGACGCCGAGCGGCGAGGCGACGGTCTGCGTCCCCGCCATCTCCACCTCCCGCTCGAAGCGGTGGATTCGCGCGAGGTCGTCAGGCACCGAGCTCGCGGGGCCGCTCCAGCGTGCCGAGCTCGGCGATGTCCCGCCGGAACAGGAGGGCGACGGTCCAGTCGGTCACGACGCGCAGTTTCCTCGAGAACAGGGGCAGCTGGTACAGGTGATACGTCCGCGTCACCCACCAGCCGAGAAAGCCCTTGAGCGGGATCCCGAAGACGCTGGCGATCCCGCGGTACCGGCCGAGCGTGGCCACCTCGCCCAGCATGCGGTAGCGGTACGGGCGAAGGTCGCCGCGGAGGTTCTTCGCGAGCCGGCGCGCCTGCCGCAGCGCATGCTGCGAGGTCGGCGGATCGACCATTCCGGGCGTCGCCTGGTTCGGCACTGCGGCGCAGTCACCGAGCGACCAGATGCGCTCGGCGCCCTCGACGCGCAGGTGCTCGTCCACCTTCACCCGTCCCCGCTCGTCCAGCGGCAGGCTGAGCTCACCGAGCAGCGGGTTCGCCCTGACACCCGCGGTCCAGACGACGGTGCTCGTCAGCAAGCGGTCGCCGTCGGAGAGCCGGGCCGCGTGCGGCTCGACCTCCTCCAGCCTCGTCTCGACCCGGATGTCGACGCCGCGGCGCATCAGCAGCTCGGCGGCGTAGTCGCCGAGGCGCGTCGGGATCTCGGGGAGGATCTTCGGCGCGGCGTCCACGAGCACCCAGTGCTGGGGCTCGGACTGGAGGGACGGGTAGTAGCGCAGCGCGTCGCGGACGAGGTCGGCGAGCTCTGCGAGCGCCTCGACGCCGGCGTAGCCGGCTCCCACGAAGACGAAGGTCAGCTCGCGGCGGCGATGAGCCTCCGTCGTCGCGGCGCTGGCGGCCTCGAGCCGCTGCAGGACGTGGTTCCGGAGGTGGATCGCCTCGCCGAGCGACTTGAAGCCGAGCGCGTACTCCGCGAGCCCGGGGATCGGCAGAGTCCGGACGACTGACCCGAGAGCGATGACGAGCTGCTCATAGCGGATCCAGAAGACCCGGTCCTCCGTCATGACCTGTAGGCGGCGCCGATCGGGATCGTGTGCGGTCACCTGTCCGACGACGAGGTCCGAGTGGGGGCACATCTGGCGGATCGGGACGACCACGTGCCTGGGCTCCAGCGTGCCGGAGGCGGCCTCCGGCAGCATCGGCGTGAAGAGCATGAAGTTCTCGGTGCTGACGATCGTCGAGCTGCGGCCGCCGAGGAGACGTGCGACGTAGGAGCCGGCGAAGCCGCCGCCGGCGATCAGTGTCCCGCCTCGGGCCTCCTGGTCGGCCATCTCGCCATTCTGCTACCCGACCTGCGCGAGACGACGCTCGAGGTACGCGCGCTCGACGGGGCTCGGGGCGAGCTCGAGCGCCCGGCGGTAGGCGCCGGCCGCTTCGGCGCCCCGCCCCAGTCGGCGAAGAAGGTCCGCCCGCGCCGCGTGCAGAAGGTGGTAGTCGTCCAGTCCCTCGATCTCGTCGATCAGGCCGAGCCCCTGGTCGAGCCCGTCGGCCATCGCGACGGCGACGGCCCGGTTGAGCTCGACGATCGGCGACGGCGCGAGCTCGCCAAGCCGCTCGTAGAGCGCGGCGATCGCTGCCCAGTCGGTGGTGTCCTCGGCGTGGACGGCGGCGATCGCGGCCTGCAGCTGGTACGGGCCGGCCCGCCGCATCCGTGCCGCGCGCTCGAGCACGCGGCGGCCCTCGTCGATCCGGTTCGCGTCCCACAGTGAGCGGTCCTGATCCTCGAGCAGCACGAGGTCGCCCGCGGTGTCCGTGCGGGCCTCACGTCTCGAGTCGTGGAAGAGCATCAGCGCGAGGATCCCGAGCACTTCCGGCTCGTCCGGCATCAGCACCGCCAGGAGCTTCGCGAGCCGGATCGCCTCGTCGCAGAGGTCCCGCCGGACAAGGTCGTCGCTCGCCGTCGACGAGTACCCCTCGTTGAAGATCAGGTAGAGGACCGCGAGCACGGGCTGGAGCCGGTCCGTGAGCTCCTCGTCCGGCGGCACGCGGAACGGAATCCCCGCCTCGCGGATTTTCCGCTTTGCCCGGACGAGGCGTTGCGCCATCGCGGGCTCCGCTGCCAGGAAGGCGCGTGCGATCTCCGGCGTCGAGAGGCCGCCGACCTCGCGGAGGGTCAGCGCCACCTGGGCATCGGTCGCGAGCGCGGGGTGGCAGCAGGTGAAGACGAGCGCGAGACGCTCGTCCGGGATCGCGCTCACCTCGTCCTCGTCGCTCGGCAGCTCGGCCAGGCGTTGGAGCAGCTCGGTCTTCCGGGCGAGCGTCCTGTCGCGCCGGATCCGATCGATCGCCCGGTTCTTGGCCGTCGTGACGATCCAGGCGCCAGGGTTCGCCGGGGTCCCCTCCCGGGGCCAGCGCTCCAGCGCCGTCGCGAAGGCGTCCTGCACAGCGTCCTCGGCGAGGTCGAAGTCGCCGAGGACGCTGATGAGGATCGAGACCGCACGTCCCCACTCCTCGCGGAAGACGCGATCGACCTGGCTCAGTTGGGGGATCCCACCCAGCAATGCGCGCTGGCCCCTGGCCCGCGATCACGCGGCGCCGGAGCGCACCCTCGCCCTTGCCAAGGCTGCCAGCCTTGGCCGCGGTCGAGTGCGCACTCCGGCTGGGTGCTTGCGACCCAGGAGCTCAGCAGCATCACTGGCTGGAATCCCCACGCTCCACCACCGGACGCACCTCGATCGACCCGTACTCGGACGCCGGGATCTTCGCGGCGTACTCGAGCGCGGTGTCGAGGTCGGGCAGGTTCGTGTCGAAGAAGCCGCCGATCTGCTCCTTGGTCTCGGCGAACGGGCCGTCGGTGATCAGCACCTCGCCGTCGCGGACGCGCACCGTCTTCGCCGTGCGGACGTCGTCGAGCTCCTTCCCCTTCATCTCGGGGTCGGCCTTCCCGAGCTCCTCGAAGAAGGCGTACCACTTGGGCAGCGACTCTTCCGACGCCTTCGCGGTCTCCTCCTCCGACAGGTCGAACCAGGGCTCCTGGTCGCTGTAGATCAGCATCGCGTAGCGCATCTCAGCTCCCCTCGCGGACGTAGACGGGACGGACCTCGATCGCGCCGTGCTCGGCGGCCGGGATCTCGGCGGCCAGGCGACAGGCGTCGTCGATCGAGGGCGCTTCGAGGATGAAGAAGCCGCCGAGGGCTTCCTTCACCTCGGCGTACGGGCCGTCGGTGACGAGCCGGTCGCCGTTGCGCACCTGGACCGTCGAGGCCGTGTCCGTCGACTGCAGCTCGGCGCCGCCGACGACCTCCGGCCGGCCGGAGAAGTCCATGTAGCGCTGGTAGACCGACTGGCGCTCGTCGTCGCTCATCACCTCCCAGCTCCCCTCGTCGCCGTGTATCAGGGCGAGGAATTCCATGCGTTGCTCCTTTCTAGCGCGATGCCAGGAGCCGGATCAACGCCGCTTCGTGGGCGAAGAGCAGCTCGGGCATCCCGAACGGGTCGTGGTGACGGAGCTCGTCGGCGATCGCGCGCTGTTTCGCCGTCTCCCGCTCCACCAGGTTCCTGCGCAGCCGCCTCACCGTTCCTCCTTTCCGTCGTGGTCACGAAGACGACGAACGGCGGCGGGTCAAATCGACACCATCCGCTGGAGGAGCTTCAGCGCCCCGTGCTTGTCGAGCGGCTCGTTCAGGTTCCCGCACTTCGGCGACTGGACACAGGACGGGCAGCCGTGGTCGCAGGGGCAGCCCTCGAGGAGCTTCGCGGTGTCGGCCGCCCAGCCCTCGAAGACCTCGAACCCCCGCTCGGTGATCCCGACGCCGCCGGCGTGGCCGTCGTAGACGAAGATCGTCGGCGCGCCGGTCTGGAAGTGGAGGTTGGTCGAGAGGCCGCCGATGTCCCAGCGGTCGCACATCGCCCAGAGCGGGAGCAGCGCGATCAGCGAGTGCTCGGCCGCGTGGAGCGAGCCGAGCAGGGCCGGCATCTCCTCGAGGCCCTCGAGCAGGTGCGGTCCGGGCGCGAACCACACGGCCTCCGTCTCGAACTCCGTCTGCGGGAGGTCGAGCGGGACGGTCTCGATCGTCTCACCGTCGCGCGTCTTGCGCTGGTAGGCGACCACCTGCTCCGTGACGGTGACGGAGCCGAAGCTGAGCGCGACCCCGGACTTCTGCTCCGTGCGGGCGGCGTGGAGAATCGCCGTCATCGTGTCCTTCTTCGCCTGCGTGTACTCGTCGCCGCCGAAGGGCTCGACGAGGGCCGTGCGCTGCTCGTGGTCGAGCGAGATCACGCGGTAGGACTCGCCGAGGTGCAGGTAGATCGCGCCTTCGTGGACGGTCGAGTACGCGCGCTCCCGCTCGACGAGCCCGAGCAGCGTGCCCGAGTCGACGTCGACGACCGTGAAGGTGTCGGGGCTCGCCGATCTGAGCCCGAAGCGGCCGGCGGGGTAGTCGCGGCCGGCCCAGACGAAGCCGCGCGGTGTCTTCCGGAGCTCCGGCAGAAGCGCCGCGCGCTCGAGCGCCTCGGGTCCGAGCGTCTCCGCGTCGGCCCCATCCAGCGGCGCTTCGAAGGCGGCGGTCAGGACATGGGGGTCGAGCACGCGCGGGTTCGTATGGTCGAGGATCGCCGCCTCGACGCGGCGCTCGAGCAGGGCCTCCGGCTCACGCATGAAGAACTGGTCGAGCGCGTCTTCGGAGGCGACGAGGACGGCGAGCCCGTGGCCCCGACGGCCGGCGCGGCCCCACTGCTGGCGGAGGCTGGCGACGGTGCCCGGGAAGCCGACGCAGATGACCGCGTCCAGGAGCCCGACGTCGATCCCGAGCTCGAGCGCGTTGGTCGCGCTCACGCCGAGCAGATCACCCTCGACGAGCCGCCGCTCGATCTCTCGGCGCTGGCCGGGCGTGTAGCCGGCGCGGTACGGGGACACCCGGGACGAGTCGCCGCCGAGGCGCTCGACCGTGAAACGGTGGACGAGCTCGGCGGCCTTGCGGCTCTTCGCGAAGCAGAGCGTCCGCACTTCACGCTCGACGAGCGACGCGAGGAGGCGCGAGGCCTCGCCGAGCGGGCTGGCGCGCAGTCCGAGCTCCTCGTCGGTCAGCGGCGGGTTCCACAGCGCAATCGTCCGCTCGGCCTTCGGCGCCGCGTCGCGTTCGATCAAGGCGACGTCCAGCCCGAGCAGGCTGTGCGCGAGCTCGCCGGGATTGGCGATCGTCGCCGAGGCGAGCAGGAACTGAGGGTCGGCGCCGTAGATCCGCGCGAGCCGCCGGAGGCGGCGGAGCACGTTCCCGACGTGCGAGCCGAAGACGCCGCGATAGACGTGCGCCTCGTCCACCACGACGTAGCGCAGGTTCGAGAGCACGTCGCCCCAGCGGTCGTGGTGGGGGAGCACGCCCACATGGAGCATGTCCGGGTTGGTCAGGATCAGGTTCGCCCACTTCCGGACCTGCCAGCGCTGGTCACCCGGCGTGTCGCCGTCGTAGATCGCCGAGCGCACCTTGGGCGGCCGGAGCTCCGTCAGCGCGCGGACCTGGTCCTGCGCGAGCGCCTTCGTCGGGTAGAGGTAGAGCGCGCGGTTCTTCGGCTCCCGGGCCAGGGCGTCGAGCACCGGCAGGTTGAACGCGAGCGTCTTGCCGGACGCCGTGCCGGTGGTGACGATCAGGTGCTCGCCTCGTCCGGCGGCCTCCCAGGCCTCCGCCTGGTGTGTGAAGAGCTCCGTGACGCCGGCGCCCTCCAGGGCAGCCCGGACCTGCGGGTGCAGGTCGTCGGGGAGCTGCTCGGTGCGCGGCCGGCGGGCAGGCTCGGTTTCGAGGTGTGCGAGCTCCTCGCCGGTGAGCAGGTCGTCCCAGGTTGCGGCTCGCGTGACCATCGCAGCGATCGTAGTGGCACCCTTGCCCGGTGCCGTGGGAGGAGCCCGGAGCGACTGCGCTCGTTGTGCCGACACCCGAGGCCGAGCGGGCGACGGGCCGCTGGTATCGGGAGCATTCAGCTTCGGGGCGGGAGGGCATGGCGCCGCACGTCACGCTGCTCGTGCCCTTCGTGCCCGTGCCGCTCCTCGACGAGGCGGTGGAGTCGCGGGTGCGGCGCGTCCTGGCGACGCATCAGCCGTTCGACTACTGGCTCGACCGGGTGGAGCGGTGGCGAGGCGGGATCCTCTACCTGGCGCCGCAGCCGGGGGTTCCGTTCGTCGAGCTGACCGAGGCGCTCGTCGCCGAGTTCCCGGAGTGCCCGCCGTACGACGGCGCGCACGACGAGGTGATCCCGCATGCCACCGTTGCCGTCAGCGACGATCGGAGATTGCTGGACCGGATCGGGCAGGAGCTCGAGCCGAAGCTGCCGATCGCCTGCCGAGCAGCTTCCGTCGAGCTGGTCGAGCGTGGAGCCGACGGACGGTGGTCGCTCCGCCGCTCGTATCCGCTGGGCTCGATCTAGAGCCGCTCAGGGCGGCTGCGCCACCGGAGTGCGATCGCAAACGGATATGGCTCCGCTTCGAGGGCGAGCTCCTCGAACCGTTCGAGGGTCAGGCCGGCGGAGAGGAACGCCTTCAGAAAGCTCTCGAGCGTCAGGTGGACGGCGCCGACCTTTGCCCGCAGCCCCTCGTGCGACGCGACCCCGGGCGCCTCGAGGCCGTACCGTCCCTCGTCGACGTAGCCGGCGTGGAGCTCGGGGGTGCCTCGGGCGAACATGAACCGCGAATGGGGCCCGACGAAGGCCGGATGGACGCCGACGTACACGAAGGGGGCGTTCGGGCGCAGGACGCGGGCCACCTCGCCGACGACGGCGCCGAACTCGTCGGCGTCGGTGTGCGTCCACAGCGAGACGGCGGCGTCGAAGCTGTGCTCGCCGAAGGGCAGCCGCCGGGCGTCGGCGTTCACGACCTCGAGGCCGCGGTCGCGAGCGAGCCTGAGCATGTCCGCCGAAATGTCCACTCCGACGAGGTGCCAGCCGAGCTCCGCGAGCGGGGCACTGTGAGCGCCCGTCCCGCAGCCGACGTCGAGAAGTCGCCCCGTGCCGCGTCCGAGGAGGCGTGCTGAGGCCTCTCGGCCAGGGTCGTGCGTGCCGCTGAGGAAATCGCGGTCGTACCACTCCGCGATGCCGTCGTAGCGGGCCATCGGGCCGATGCTAGCCTCCTCGGACCGGGGTGCCGCCGACGGCGGCTGAGATCACACCCGTCGAACCTGATCCGGTTCGTACCGGCGAAGGGAGTTCTCTGGTTCCACGAGTTCTGACGATTGCGGGCTCCGATTCCGGCGGGGGCGCCGGGATCCAGGCCGACCTGAAGGCGTTCGCGGCCGCCGGCGCGCACGGGATGAGCGCGGTCGTCGCGCTGACGGCGCAGAACACGACCGGCGTCGCCGCCGTCCACGAGGTTCCGCCGGAGTTCGTCCGCGAGCAGCTCGAGGCGGTCTGGGACGACATCGGCGTTGACGCCGCCAAGACCGGGATGCTGTTCTCGCGCGAGGTGATCGAGGCGGTCGCGGACTTCCTGGCCGACCACCGCTTCCCCTTGGTGGTCGATCCGGTCATGGTTGCCTCCAGCGGAGCCAGGCTCCTTCGGGACGACGCCGTCGACGCGCTCGTCCACAGGCTGTTCCCGCTCGCAACCGTCGTTACCCCGAACCGGCCGGAAGCACAGGCCCTCGCAAGCCACGTCCTGGTGTCAGGCACGAGGACACGCTCCGAGCTGGCAGAGGCGATCGTGGAGCTCGGCGCGCCCGCCGTGATCGTCACGGGCGGCCACGGCGAGCCCGTCGACCACCTCTTCGAGGACGAGCGGCACGTCGAGATCCACGTCGAGCGGCACGACGTGGCCGCGACGCACGGCGCCGGGTGCACGCACTCCGCGACGCTCGCGGCGCTGCTCGCCCGCGGGCTGTCGCTCGAGGAGGCGGCGCGCGGGGCCGCCGCCGCGGCCTCCGAGGCGGTCCGCAACGGTCTCGCTGAGCTCGGCCACGGCGACGGGCCGGTCGACGTCCTCGACGTGAAGGAGCGCAATGCCGGTCTCGGCCGGGCAGACGCTGCGCGAGCTTCGCGAGCGTAAGCCTCTCGTCCACCAGATCACGAACTACGTCGTCATGAACGAGACGGCGAACGCGACGCTGGCGCTCGGCGCTCTTCCGGTGATGGCGCACGCGCCGCAGGAGGTCGAAGAGATGGCCGCGCTGGCGGGCGCGCTCGTGCTCAACATCGGGACGCTCTCGGAGCACTGGGTCGGGGCCATGCTGCTGGCGGGGAAGGCCGCCTCGGGGCCGATCGTGCTCGACCCGGTGGGCGCCGGCGCCACCCGCTACCGCACCGATACCGCGAAGCGGCTCCTGGACGAGCTGAACGTCACCGTCGTCCGGGGAAACGCAGCCGAGGTTGCGACCCTCGCCGGCCGTGAGGCCGAGATCCGCGGCGTGGAGTCGATCGCCGCGGCCGACGATCCCGCCGAGCTCGCGCGCGCGGCCGCCCGGGCGCTCGACGCCGTCGTCTCCGTGACGGGCCCGGTCGACCACGTCTCCGACGGCGAGCAGGTGATCGCGATTGCCAACGGCCACGAGCTGCTGGGAACGGTCAGCGGCACGGGCTGCATGTCGACCGCCGTGACCGGCTCGTTCCTCGCCGTCAAGCCGACGGCACCGCTCGAGGCGGCCGCCGAAGCGCTGGTCGCCTTCGGAGTCGCCGGCGAGGATGCCGCCCGGGACGCGAAGGGGCCCGGCACCTTCCACGCCGGCCTCTACGACGCCCTCTACAACCTGGACCCGGCCACGCTGGACGGACGCGCCAGGGTGACGGAATGAGGCTCCACGCGATCGTCGGCGACCTCGAGACCGCGCGGCGTGCGGTCGAGGGCGGGGCGACGGTCGTCCAGCTGCGCCTGAAGGATGCGTCCACAGACGAAGTGATCGAGCGAGGCGCCGGCTTCCGCGACCTGCCCGCCACCTTCATCGTCAACGACGACGTCCAGGCCGCGATCGCGCTTGGCGCCGACGGCGTCCACCTCGGTCGCACCGACGAGGGCGTTGAGCGGGCGCTCCAGGCGGGGCTCATGCTGGGCCGGTCGGCCTCGTCCACAGCCGAGGCCCGCCAGGGCGAGACCGAGGGGGCGGCGTACATCGGCGCCGGTCCGGTCTGGGCGACCCCCAGCAAGCCGGACGCCGACCCGCCGATCGGCCTCGACGGCCTGCGTGAGATCGCCGCCGCCGTCACGATCCCCGTGGTCGCGATCGGCGGCATCGACGCCTCGAACGCCAGAGCCTGCCTCGAGGCCGGTGCGGCAGGTGTCGCGGTCGTCCGCGCCGCGACCCAGATGGCGGAGCTCAGTGCGGCTCTCTGAGCTGGGAGAGCTCGGGCTGCTCGCCGAGCTGGAGCGCCGCGGCCTCGCCCAGCACATCGAAAACGACGCCGCCGATCTCGGCGACGGCCGCATCGTCACGCAGGACGCGCTCGTCGAGGACGTCCACTTCAAGCTCGACTGGATCTCCTGGCGCGACCTCGGATTCCGCGCAGCGGCGGTCAACCTGAGCGACCTCGCCGCCTCGGGTGCGGCCCCCGACGGCCTCGTCGTCTCGCTCGGCCTGCCGCAGCAGACCGAGCTCGAGGACGTGATCGAGCTCTACGAGGGCATCGCCGAGACGGGTGTCCCGGTGCTCGGTGGCGACACGACCGCCGCCGACCGCGTCTACCTCAGCGTCACCGCGGTCGGGCGATCGGCGCGTGTGCCCGGGCGGGATGGGGCGCAGCCGGGCGACCTGCTCGTCCTCACCGGCCCGCTCGGCGCCGCGGGCGCGGCCTTCCGCGAGAACCGATTCGTCCGCCCGCCGGTACGGATCGAGGAGGGACAGCAGCTTGCGTCGACCGCCCACGCAATGCTCGACATCTCGGACGGCCTGGAGCATGACCTGGCGCGAATCGCGGAGCGCTCGGGTGTCCGCTGCCTCGTCGACCTCGAGCGCGTCCCGCTCGCCGACGGCGCCGGGATCGAGGATCTCGGCTTCGGCGAGGACTACGAGCTGCTCGCCGCGGTTCCCGCCCCAACCTTCCACGTCATCGGTCGATGCGAGGAGGGGAGCGGCGTCGAGCTGCTGCGCTTCGGCGTCCCCGTCGAGCTGGGCGGCTGGGAGCATTTCTCGTAGGCTCCCGCGGGGAGTCTCGTGATCATCTTCGTGCTGCGACGACTGGCCTGGGCCGTCGTCCTCCTGCTCGCGATCACCTCCGTCACCTACGTGATCTTCTTCGTCATCCCGACGGAGGACTCGCGCCCGAGCATCGGGCGCGCGGGGTCGGAGGTCGACCTGCGGACGGTTGTCGAGATCCACGGGCCGATCTACCAGGAGTACGGGCAGTACCTCTGGCGGATCGCGACCCAGGGATCGCTCGGCACGTCGTACACGTCGCGCGGCCGCGAGGTGAACGACATGCTGATCGCCGCAGCGCCGATCACGGCCTCACTCGTGATCGGCGGTCTCCTCTTCTCGCTGATGCTCGCCATTCCCGTGGGCCTGTTGTCCGCGCTGCGGCCGCGCTCGCTGCTCGACCGCGTCGGGACGGTGTTCGTGCTGATCGGAATCTCGGCCCACCCGATCTGGATCAGCCTCCTGCTCGCGTACTTCCTCGGCTACCGGCTCGAGTGGTTCCCCACCGGCGGCTACTGCGAGGTCTTCACGCCGTCGACCTTCTGCGGCGGTCCGGCCCAGTGGGCCTATCACCTGGTCCTGCCGTGGATCGCCTTCGGCCTCATGTTCGCGGCGCTCTACATGCGGATGATCCGGGCGGCCGTGCTCGAGTCGTTGAACGAGGACTACGTCAGGACGGCCCGCGCCAAGGGAGCGCCGGAGTGGCTCGTCGTCCGCTCACACGTGCTGCGGAACGCCCTGATGCCGCTCGTGACCATGCTAGGAATGGATCTCGGGATCGCGCTCGGCGGCGCCCTCTTCGTCGAGACGGCATTCGGGCTGCCGGGCCTCGGCGGCCTCGCCGCGATTAGCCTGCGCACGCGAGACCTGCCGGTCCTGCTCGGGATCGTCACCTACACGACGGCGGCGATCGTCGTGATCAACCTCGTGGTCGACCTCCTGTACGGGTTCCTGGACCCGCGGGCGCGGCTCTACCAGCGCGACTTCGAGGGGACCGTGGAGGAGCGGCCGGCACAGGCGCCGATCAGTGGCACGGGGGGGCTAGAGCCAGCGCGCTAGGACGCTCTCGAAGTGCGAGGGCGGGCGTGCGCCGAGCACGGTCTCCTGCGGCTCGCCGTGCTCGAACAGGATCACGGTCGGGATCGCGAGGACGCCGTACCGCGAGGCGGCAGCCGGGTTCTCGTCGATGTTCACCTTGGTGAACTCGATCTTCTCGCCGGCCCGGTCTTCGAGCTGCTCGAGCACGGGCGTGATCGCGTGGCACGGGCCGCACCACGGCGCCCAGAAGTCGACGAGCACCGGCCGCTCGGCCTGGAGGACGTCGTTCTCGAAGCTCGCGTCGGTTACGTCACGCACCGCGACGTAGCGTACTCAGCCGCAAGAGGGGCACCTTCCAGACCGCCTCGACGACGATCGTCCGGCTCATCTTCGAGCCGCCGACCTGGCGGTCGACGAAGACGATCGGGATCTCGACCACGCGGAAGCCCGCGCGGATCGCCCGATAGGTGGTCTCGATCTGGAACGCGTATCCCTTCGAGTGGATCGTGTCGAGGTCGATGGTCTCGAGCACCTTGCGCCGGTAGCACTTGAAGCCGCCCGTGAGGTCACGGACCGGCAGGCCGAGGATCAGCTGGGCGTACAGCGACCCGCCGCGCGAGATCACCCTCCGGAGCAGGCCCCAGTTCCGTGTGCCTCCGCCGGGGACGTAGCGCGAGCCGATCACGAGGTCGGCGTCCTCGCCGGCCGCGGCCAGGCGCGGCACGTCCAGCGGGTCGTGGGAGAAGTCGCAGTCCATCTCCAGGATCAGGTCGGCGCCGAGCTCGAGGGCGCGCTCGAACCCCGCAAGATAGGCCGGGCCGAGTCCTTCCTTGCGCTCCCGGTGGAGCACCTTGACGTGCTCTTGCTCCGCGGCGAGGCGGTCGGCGATCTCGCCTGTGCCGTCGGGCGAGTTGTCGTCGATCACGAGCACGATGCCGTCGGGCGGCAGCACCTCGCGGAGCGCGGCGACCATCGCCTCGAGGTTCTCGCGCTCGTTGTAGGTCGGCAGGCAGACGCAAATCACCCGCGGAACCTTCGCAGAGTGGGCAGCTCTCCCCGCTCGTGTGGTCCGCCTAGCGATCGCGCGGAGGCCCGTGCTTTGCCGGGCCGGAGCTCGGTTGCGCGGGTCGCCGCGACGGCAAAGGAGGGGGCTCGTGGGGGAACCATGGGTTCCGCCACGCCGACCGTATGATCGTTGCCGTGGCGACGACGTTGCCTCGGAACGCGCAGGTGGCCGAGCAGTTCGACCTCCTGGCCGACCTGCTCGAGCTCGAGGGCGAGCAGCAGTTCCGGGTGCTCGCCTACCGCCGGGCGGCCGACACGATCCGCACGTCGGGCAGCCCGATCGCCCAGCTGGCCGTTGAGGGGAAGGCCAAGGACCTGCCGGGGATCGGGCAGACGATCCAGTCGAAGATCGTCCAGATCGTGGACAAGGGCGAGATCGAAGCGCTGACCAAGCGCAAGTCGACGATTCCCGCCGGCGTGGCCGACTTCCTCCGGATCCCGGCGCTCGGGCCGAAGACCGCGCGTCGCATCTGGCAGGACCTCGGGATCGAGACCGTCGACGATCTCCGCAAGGCCGCCGAGGCGGAGCAGCTGCGAACGCTGCCGGGGCTCGGGGCGAAGACCGAGGAGCGGATCCTGAAGGCGCTCGACGAGACGCCGGTCGAGCAGCGGACGCTCCTGGCCGTCGCACTCCCGGCGGTGCTCGCCGTCGTCGAGGTGCTGCGGGAGCACAAGGCGTCGAACGAGGTCTCGGAGGCCGGCTCCGTCCGCCGCCGCACCGAAACGGTGAAGGACCTCGACATCATCGCCACCGCCGACGATCCGGGCGCCCTCACCGCCTACTTCACGAAGCTGCGCTGGGTGGCCGAGGTCGAGGCCAAAGGAAAGACGAAAGCGACGGTGGTCTCGCACGACGGGCTCCGCTTCGACCTGCGCGTCGTTCCGCCGGACGCGTACGGGAACCTCCTGCAGCACTTCACCGGCTCGAAGGCGCACAACGTCGCCCTGCGCGAGGACGCCGTCCGCCGCGGCCTCTCGATCTCCGAGTACGGCGTGAAGGAGGTCGAGTCCGGCGAGGTCTGGACGGCGCGCACCGAGGAGGAGCTGTACGAGCGGCTCGGGTACCGGTGGATCCCGCCCGAGCTCCGCGAGGGCCGCGGCGAGCTCAAGGCGGCGGCGAACGGCGAGCTGCCGCCGCTGGTCGAGACCGGCGACCTGAAGGGCGACCTCCACATGCACTCGACCTGGTCGAACGACGGCAAGAACACGCTCGAGGAGATGGTTGAGGCGGCGAAGGCGCGCGGCTACGCCTACGTGGCGGTCACCGACCACGCGCACTACCTGCGTGAGGGCCGGTTCGACGCGCAGTTCGAGGAGGTCGAGGCGCTGAACGAACGACTGTCGCCGTTCCGGATCCTGCGCGGGATCGAGGTGAGCATCCGCGTGGACGGCTCGCTCGACTTCCCCGACGACGACCTCGTGAAGTGCGACTGGGTCATGGCCTCGCTCCACTCGGCCTTCGAGAAGAGTCCGACCGAACGCCTGCTCTCGGCGATGGAGCACCCGCACGTCGACTGCATCGGCCATCCGACGGCGCGGAAGCTGAACCGCCGCCAGGGCGTCGAGCTCGACCTCGACCGCGTGATCGCAAAGGGGCTCGAGACGAACACGTTCCTCGAGATCAACTCGCAGCCGGACCGGCTCGACCTGCGCGACACGCACGCGAAGCGGGCCGGCGAGGCGGGCCTCATGCTCGCGATCTCGACCGACAGCCACGAGCTCGGCGCACTCGACTTCGTCGAGCTCGGCATCGCCCAGGCACGACGGGCGTGGTTGACGAAGGATCAGATCCTCAACACGCGCACCTGGAAGCAGATCGAACGGCTGAAGAAGTCGTGAGCCTGCGAGGCGACGGGCCTGCCGCGCTCGAGTGGGCGGCGCGCTATCTCGACCGCGTGGGGGAGCTGCCCGTCCTCGCGCAGATCGAGCCCGGTGAGATCCGGTCCCGCCTCCCCGCGTCGCCGCCGGAGCAGGGCGAGCCCTTTGCCGCAGTCCTCGCAGACCTGGAGGAGAAGCTCCTCGACGGCGTCACCCACTGGCAGAGCCCGCGCTACTTCGCCTATTTCGCGAACACCGGCTCGGAGCCGGGGATCCTGGCGGAGCTGCTCGCGGCCACGCTCAACCAGGTCGGCATCCTCTGGCGCACGTCGCCGGTGCTCCAGGAGCTGGAAGAGGTCTCGTGCGACTGGCTGCGGCAGCTCCTCGGACTTCCCGACAAGTTCCAGGGACACATCGAGGACAGCGCATCCACGGCGACACTGGCAGCACTCGGCGCCGCCCGCGCCGCGGCCCCGGGCCGTCGCGTTGTCGTGACCTCCGAGCAGGCGCACTCGTCCGTCGCGAAGGCGGCGCGGATCCTCGAGCTGGAAGCGCGAATCGTCCCGGTGGACGCGGCGTACAGGCTCCGCCCAGAGCTCCTCGAGCTCGACCAGGCCTGCGCCGTGGTCGCGACGATCGGAACCACGTCTGCAGCATCGATCGACCCGGTCGCGGCGATCGCGGACCCATGCTCTGCGACCGGCACGTGGCTCCACGTCGACGCGGCCTACGCCGGCCCGGCTGCGATGTGCGAGGAGCTCAGGCCGCTCTTCGCCGGGTGGGAGCGGGCCGACTCGATCGTCGTGAACCCGCACAAGTGGCTGCTGACGCCGATGGACTGCTCGGTGCTCTGGACGACGCGGCTCGAGGACTTCCGAAACGCGTACAGCCTGGTGCCCGAGTACCTCCGCTCGCCGGACGAGGTCGTCAGCCTGAGCGAGGTCGCCGTGCCGCTCGGCCGCCGGTTCCGCGCGCTCAAGCTCTGGGCCGTCCTTCGCTGCTACGGCCGCGAGAGCCTCCAGGCCATCCTCCGCGAGCACGTCCGCCTGGCGGCGGAGTTCGAGCGGTGGATCGAGGACGAGCCGGGGTGGGAGGTCTGCGCGCAGCGGCACTTCTCGCTCGTCTGCTTCCGCCGGGAGGAAACGGACGAGGAGAACGAGGCGCTCCTCGAGCGCGTCAACGCGTCGGGCGAGGTCTTCCTCTCGCATACGCGGCTCGACGGACGCTACGTTCTCCGCTTGGCGATCGGGAACGCGCGAACGACCGAGGACGACGTGCGGCTGGCGTGGGACGTGCTCCGACGGGAGGCTCGGTGAGATATCGCGGGGTCATCTTCGACCTCTGGCAGACGCTTGTGCCCTTCCCGGTGGAGTCGGCGCGGCGGATGTACCGCGAGCTGGCGACCACTTGGGGCGCTGACCATGCGGCCTTCGACGCGGTCTGGAACCGGCGTCGGTTGGAGCGGGAGACGGGCCCGATCGAGCCGCACCTTCGCCTGGTCGCCGAAGAGCTCGGCTTGACGGGCGATCTCGAGCCCGTCCTGACCCTGCGGCGAACGTGGACCTCGCAGTCGATGGTGCCGCGGCCCGACGCCGTCCCCACGCTCGAGGAGCTCCGCCGCCGCGGCCATCGGCTCGGGATGATCAGCGCGTGCTCGCAGGACGTCCCGGACATCTGGGACTCGACGGCGTTCGACGGCCTCTTCGAGTCGACGGTCTTCTCCTGTTCCGTCGGGTTCAGCAAGCCCGACCCGCGGATCTACGAGCTGTGCGCGGACGAGCTCGGCGTGGAGGTCGGCGACTGCCTCTTCGTCGGCGATGGTGCGAACGACGAGCTGCCCGGTGCCGAGCGCGCCGGCATGGCGGTGCTCCAGCTTCGCGCCCCTGGCGAACAGCTCACGCCCGAGGGCGAACGTTGGACCGGCGACTACGTCGAGCGGCTGTCAGACGTGCTCGACGTGGCGTGACTTCGGTTCGTCGAAGCTGAACAGCGAGAGGAAGCGCTCGGCGTCCTTGCGGCTGCCGGTGACCCTGACGGCCTTCGTCTTGATCGCGTCCGACGTCGAGGTCTGACCCGAGGCGATGCAAAAGAGGGTGGATGGGTCGGTCTCGATCACGATGTCCGCGTCGTCCGCCGTGCCGGGCTCCACCACGAGCTGCTCGTTCTCGAACCGCGCCGTGACCGCCTCCGCGTCGACCCGAAGCGTGAAGACCGTATCGGGGACGCAGCCGCCGATACAAGTCGCTCGGACGGCGTTCACGAGCCAGCCCCGCGCCAGCATCTCCTCCTCGCGCGGCGGGCCCATTGACTTCGCACCCCAGCGCGCAAGCGAATAGAGCGGCTCTCGCAACTCCTCGCCGTATGGCGTGAGCTCATAGACCTTTGCCGCGGCCGGCGGAGGCAGCTGACCCTTCTGCAGCACGCCCGCCTCTTCGAGGTCACGGAGACGGGCCGCGAGGATGTTCGTCCCGATCCCCGGCAGGGCGGCCGCGAGGTCGGTGTAGCGCTTCGGCCCGTTGATGAGCTCGCGGATGATCAGGAGCGACCAGCGCTCGCCGATCAGCTCGAGGGCGTGAGCGACGGGACAGAACTGTCCGTACTGCTTGGCCATGCGGGAAGTATAGCCGCGGCACTTGCGTTGAACAAGGAATCACTTGCAAAAAGCAAGCGAAGACTGTAGGTTCGCAAGCGGTAACTGTCGATTCTCAAGACCTTCGTTCGTCGCAAGAGAAAGACCGCAACGGAAAGGACCTCGTAATGGTCGCAACGACCCAACGCAAGTGGCTGGCCCTGGCGCTGCTGGCCACCGTGCAGTTCATGGTCGTCCTGGACATCGCGATCGTGAACGTCGCGCTCCCCTCGATCCAGGCCGATCTCGGGTTCTCGCAGGAGAACCTCCAGTGGGTGATCAGCGCCTACGCTCTGATGTTCGGCGGCTTCCTGCTCCTGGGAGGCCGTGCCGCCGACCTGCTCGGGCGCCGCCGGCTCTTCATCGGCGGGCTCGCACTCTTCAGCGTCGCCTCGCTGTTCTCGGGCCTCGCCTGGAGTGACGAAGCACTCATCCTCGCCCGTGGCTTCCAGGGCCTCGGCGCGGCGGTCATCACCCCCGCTGCGCTGTCGATCCTGATGACGACGTTCGCCGAAGGGAAGGAACGGAACGTCGCGCTTGGCGTCTGGGGCGCGGTCGGCGCGTTCGGGGCCGTCGCCGGCGTCCTGCTCGGTGGCATCCTCACCGACCTGCTCAGCTGGGAGTGGATCTTCTACATCAACGTCCCGGTCGGGTTGGCCGCGATGACACTCGCTCCGGTGCTCCTGCAGGAGAGCCGCGACGTCGCCGCTAAGAGCTTCGACGCTGTCGGCGCGCTCTTGGTGACAGGCGGGCTCGTGACGCTCGTCTACACGATCACGCAGGCAAACAACCTCGGCTGGTCGTCGGCCGAGACAATCGGGCTGTTCGTCGGCGCCGGCGTCCTGCTCGCTGCCTTCGTCGGGTGGGAGCTGCGCGCGGCCGAGCCGCTGATGCCGTTCTCGATCTTCCGCGTGCGGACGGTCACCGCGGCGAACATCGCCGGGTTGATTCTCGGCACGGCGACGTTCTCGATGTTCCTCATGCTCACGCTCTACATGCAGGACGTGCTCGAGTACTCGCCGCTCAAGACCGGAGTCGCCTACCTCGCGGTGGCCGTTACGGCCATCGTCTGGTCGACGGTCGCCGCGCAGCTCGTGAACCGCGTCGGTGTGAAGCCGGTGATCGTGGCCGGGATGACGCTGCTGACCGCCGGCCTGCTCTTCTTCACGCAGGTCTCGGTGGGCGGCTCGTACGTCGCCGACCTTCTGCCCGGCTTCCTGCTGATCGGAGCCGGCCTCGGGTTCTCGTTCGTGCCGATCTCGATCGCGGCCCTCGCCGGCGTCGAGTCGGGCGAGGCGGGGCTCGCCTCTGGCCTGTTCAACACGTCGCAGCAGATCGGCGGCGCCCTCGGCATCGCCGCTCTTTCCGCGGTTGCCACCTCCACGAGCGAGGACGCAGTCGCGGGCGGCACCGCCGTCCCGAACGCGCTCACCGACGGGTTCCAGACCGCGTTCGTCTGGGGCGCCGTCGTCGCGGCCGCCGGGATCCTGGTCGGGCTGGTGCTGGTGCGCCGCCGCGACCTCGAGGTGCCCGAGGAAGAGGCGCCGGAAGTCGTGCTCGAAGCGGCCTAGCCGCGTTCAGGAAGGAGGGTCTGGCGCACCGGCGCCAGACCCTCCTCAGAGCTGCCGCAGGAACTCGAGCAGGCCGGGCGGCCCGTCGACGACGAAGTCGGAGGCGTTCAGCATCCGCGGGTTCATCTCGGCCGAGCCCACTCCGACTTTCACGACCGTCTCCAGGCCCGACTCGTCGAGCCCGCGAAAGGCGTCCAGGTCGGTGGTGTCGTCGCCGGCGTAGAGCGCGCGCGAGATCGGGCGACCGGCGAGCAGGCGGCGCACGGCGATCCCCTTGTCGATCGGCACCGGCGGGCGCACCTCCAGCACCTTGCGGCCGCGGTGGGCGGTCAGCCCCGCCTCCTTCGCGGCGTTCGCCAGCTCGTCGACCCTGCTGGCCGCGTCCTCCTCGTCGTCGGCCTGGCGGTAGTGGAACGCCAGCGTGACGCCGCCCTTGTTCTCCACGTGCCACGGCCAGGCGGCCTCGGCGAGGAAGCGCTCGAGCTCGGGCGCGAACCGGCGCGCCTCGGAATCGTTCTCGAGGCCGTGGACGCCGACGTACTCGAGCTCGTCGAGGCCGACGAGCCGCCGCGCCTCGGCGGAGGGGCGGCCGCTGATGCACGCCACGAGGCCGTAACGGCCGGCGAGCCGCTCGACTTCTGCCCGCGTCGCCGCCGGCACTTCTGCGTCCTCGGGACGCTCGACGATCGGGGCCAGCGTGCCGTCGATGTCGAGGAGCACCGCCGCCTGCCCGGGCTCGCTCCGGAACCTCACGAGCAGGACCGGCGCGTTCACGGCGCAAGGATATGACCGTGGGCCTGGCTCTCCGCGTGCGGCCCTCTTGACGAGGGTTCGGCGGAGCGCTGCTGTGCCGCTGGGCTGCGCTGCTCGCCCCGAGGACGGCGTCCTCAGTCGCGCCCGTATCTCTGTCGATACGCGCGCTCCCTGCGTCCTTGCCTCGGAACGAGCATCACACCCCTCCAGCGAGCGACACTCCGCCAAACCCTCCTAAACTCACCACATGGCTGCGTCCCACGACCTCTGGATCCCGCTCGTGGACGAGCCGATCGGCAGCATCGTGGCGCAGGTCCAGGAGGAGGATCCGGGGCTTGACGAGCTCGTCTCCTCGCCGCACCGCCTGCTGGCCTTCAGGACGTTCGCCTACATCCGCGTCGGGCTCCTGCTCGGCGAGCTGCTCGTGGACGAGGATCTCGAGCCGTACGACGGCTCGGAGACGTGGGTCGAGCAGCTGCTCGCCGATCCCGAAACGCGGGTGGCCGTGGCCGATGAGGTACGCGCCGTCGCCGAGGAGATCGCGGCCGACCCGGCCTATGCCGCGGGCGAGGAGCTCGGGCCGGACGAGGAGACCCGCCGCCGGTTCCGCGAGTTCGCGAAGAAGCGGCTCGAGGCCTAGGCGACGCGGGCGACCAGGAAGATCGCCAGGAAGCCGGCGATCGTGACCGCCATGCGTCGCGCCGACGGATGGTGGTGCGCCTCAGGGAGCAGATCCGTCGCTCCGATGTAGAGGAAGATGCCGACGTAGATCGAGAGCGCGTACCCGAGCGTGTGCTCGGAGACGTCGAGCGCGGATCCCACCGCGGCGCCGAACAGCGGAGCGACGGCGACGAGGACCAGCCAGCGGAACGCGATCGCTCGGCTTCCGCCCTGGCGGAGGATGAACGTCACTGCGTTGATGCCGTCGGCGAAGTCGTGGGCGACCACGGCCAGGAGGACGAAGATCCCCGTCGCCGTGTTGAGGCCGAAGGCGAGCCCGATCCCGAGGCCGTCGGTGAAGCTGTGCACCGCCAGGGCCGAGGCGCTGAGCGCCCCCACCGGCGGGTGCGCTCTCGCCTCGTCCGGCTCGTCGCGGTGGTGCAAGACCAGGAACCGGTGTGCGATGAAGAACGCGAGGAAGCCGCCGCCGACAAGCGCCGAGACCTGCTCGGGGTCGTCGACCGCGCTCGTCGCCTCCGGCAGGAGGTCGAAGATCGCGACGGCGACGACGACACCTCCCGAGAGCGCGATCGCGGTCTGGAGCTCGCGCCGGAGGCGCAGCGCGAAGAGCCCGCCGCAGAGGGTCGAGAGCACCGTGAACCCCGCGAGCGGGACCGCGATCCAGCTCAGGAACAGCGGCTGCACGTGCCGTAGATGTCGAGCTCGTGGCCTTCGGCCCGGAAGCCGTAGCGCTTTCGCAACTCGGCGGGGGAGGGGGCGCCGCAGAGCTCGGTCTCCTCGACCGCACCGCAGCTGAGGCAGACGAGGTGATGGTGATGCCCGGGCTCGCAGCGGACGTATGCAGGCCTGGCGTCGCCGACGAGCGGCCGGACCGACCCGCTCCGCCGGAGCATGTCGACGGTGCGATAGACGGTGGCGAGCCCGAGCTTGGGCTTGCGCCTTCGGGCCTCCTGGAAGAGGTCGACCGCGGTGAAGCTGTCCTCGCGGTCGGCGATCAGGTCGAGGACGGCGCGCCGCTGCGGCGTGAGCCGCGTCCGGTGCGGGAGGCGGAGCCCGCGGTACTCATCGCGGTCGTCGGGTGGTCGGCGCGGGCGGGTCATCCGGCTAGATGATAGTGATTCTCACTTTCAAGGCCCGGCGCGCGGCTTCACGTGAGTAAAGACAGTGGACGGATCGCCGCAGTCGCACCGATAATTCCTGCGGGGTGAGTTCTCGGCGTCCCGTCATCTGTGGCCTGCTCGCGCTCGTCGCTCTCGGCACCGCGGCGGCGTCGTCGAGCGCGCTTGCACGCAAGGCGACCGGCACCCCGACCGCCGAGGCGTTTGCGATCTCCGTCTCCGTTCCGAACGGGGGCGGTGCGACCGCAGGGGCCGTCTCGGGACCGCCGAACGCTTCTGGCGGCGGCGGCGGGTTCGCCTACCCGGCGGACGGGTCGATCGCCCGCGCCTCGAGCATCTCTTCGAGCGTCACCGGCACGGCCGGCCGGGCCGGGGAGACGACGAGCGCCGGTGCGGTCGCTCAGGCGAGCGGGATCTCGCTCTTCGGCGGCGAGATCACCGTGGGCTCGGTGGTGGCGAAGACATCGGTGAAGGCAGGCGGAGGTCCGCGGCGGGCACAGCTGAACGAGTCGGGGGTGAGCAACCTCGTGGTACTCGGGCAGTCGGTCTCGACCGCGCCCGGGAGCTCCGCGTCCTACGGCTCCTGGGGGTCTGTGTCGGTGCTGCAGGCGTCGAGCTCGTCGTTCGGCGGCCGGGGCACCGACGGGGTGCAGGCGAAGGTCACGGGCCTCGTCGTGCACCTGAGCGCCGACCATCTGGGCGCGCCGGCGGGGACGGACATCGTGGTCGGCTACACCGACGTGTCCGCCGAGGCGTTGGTGCCCGCGCCGGCGCCGGCGCCGAAGCAGTCGACGACCGAGGACGACCAGGTCAAGCCGCACCGAGAGCAGGGGAAGGAGAAGCAGGCGAAGCGGGCACCCGGCCTACCGCCTATCCGGCAGATCCCGTTCAACGTCTTCCCGAAGCTGACCGCTGGCGGCTACGTGTTCCCCGTCTATGGGGCCGCCTCGTACGGCAACAGCTTCGGGGCCGCTCGCGCGGACACCGGCTGGCACCACGGAGAGGACATCTTCGGCGCGCTCGGCTCGCCGATCGTCGCCGTGGCGGACGGGATCGTCTACTCGATCGGCTGGAACGACGTCGGCGGGCTGCGGCTCTGGCTCCAGGACACCGCCGGCAACGAGTTCTACTACGCACACCTCTCGGCGTACTCGCCGCTCGCGGTGAACGGCGCTCAGGTTCGGGCCGGCGACGTCCTCGGCTTCATGGGGAACACCGGCGACGCCGAGGGAACGCCGTACCACCTCCACTTCGAGATCCACCCCGTCTCGCTCCTGTACGAGGGCTACGACGGTGCGGTCGCGCCCTACCCGTATCTGAACGCCTGGAAGCGGCTCCAGGACCTCCCGCTCACGTCCGTGGCGGGCTGGGCGCCGCCGATCTCCGACTCGAGCCGCGCGCCGAAGCCCGGCGCGATCCTGCTCCAGGCGCGCGACATCTCGAACGGCACCGGCCTCGACCCAGGTTCCCTCCGGCGCGCGATGCGCGAGACGACGGGATCGCCCGGAGACGGCGCCCTCGCGGGCGTCGTCGCAGCCGGACGCGAACGCCTGCGAGCCCTCGCTCGCGGCGCTCCCGACCGCCTGTACTCCGGCCGTCCCTAGCTAGCGCTTACGTGCCGGTCGAGCCGTTGCCGCCCGCGGCGCCCGAGGGCTCGTCTTCGCCCTCACCGAGCATCTTGTCCATCAGCCAGCTGCGGGTCTGCGAGCCGGTCATCGGGTTGAAGAGGACGCCGAGGACGATGCCGGTCAGGAGCAACGTGGCGTTGCGGCCGGTGTGCTCCTTCTTTCCCTGAACGCGGTTCGCGGCCTTCTTCAGGTCGTCGATCGCCGAGCGCAGGCTCTCCTGGATCTGCTCGTCGGTGGCGACTCGCGCTGCAACCGCACTCGGCTTCCGCGCGCCGATCAGCTCGTCGTAGATCTCGCGCGCTGCCATGATCGCGCTCTTCACGTTCTCGCGGACCTCCTCGTCCTGGAGCGCACGCGCCACGTACGGCTTGGCGTCCGAAAGCCTGTCTTTCGCCTTGGCCATCTCGGCCGTCCTTTCGTCGGTTGCTCGATTGCCCGTCGATACCCGGGCGATGAAGCCTACAAACGCCGTGCAGCAGGCGCTGCAGCCTTCCGCTCCGGCGATCCTACGTCCCGGGCCTGATTCGCGGCAGGCGCGCCGTCGAGCGCGGTGCCGAGCACCTCGCCGACGTGGTCGGCCAGGATGAACTCGAGCTCCTTGCGCGTCTCGGCCGGGAGGTCCTCGAGATCCGCCTCGTTCTCCTTCGGGAGGATCACCGTGCTGACGCCGGCTCGCTGCGCCGCGAGGACCTTGTCCCGCACGCCGCCGATCGGCAGCACCTGCCCCGTCAGCGTGACCTCGCCGGTCATCGCGACCTGCTCCGAGACCGGCCGGCCGCTGACGAGTGAGACGATCGCCGTCACCATCGTGATCCCCGCCGAGGGTCCGTCCTTCGGGACGGCGCCGGCCGGGACGTGGACGTGGATGTCGTGCTCGGCGAACCACTGCGGGTCGAGCCCGACGACCTCGGCGTGTGAGCGGACCCAGGAGAGCGCGGCCTGCGCGGACTCCTGCATCACGTCGCCGAGCTGTCCGGTGACGCGGAGCCGTCCCTCCCCGGGGTAGGCGCTTGCCTCGATGAAGAGGACGTCACCGCCCGTCGCCGTCACGGCGAGCCCGGTAGCAACGCCGGCGTCGGAGGTCCGCTTGCGCGTCTCGCCGGAGAACCGCCGCGGTCCGAGCCAGCTGCGGACGCGCTTCTCGTCGATGCGCGTTGCGCCCTTCGCCTTGCCCTCGGCGACACGGCGCGCGGTCTTGCGGGCGAGCGCGGCGATCTGGCGCTCCAGGCCGCGGACGCCGGCCTCGCGCGTGTACTCGCGGATCACCGTGCGGAGCGCGCCCTCGCTCAGGGTCACCCGCTCGGAGTCGAGCCCGTGCAGCTCGAGCTGCTTCGGGACGAGGTACTTGCGCGCGATCCCGAGCTTCTCGTCCTCGGTGTAGCCGGAGAGGTGGATCACGTCCATGCGGTCGAGCAGCGGGGCGGGGATCGTCTCGAGCTGGTTCGCCGTTGCGATGAACAGCACCTTCGAGAGGTCGAACGGCAGGTCGAGGTAGTGGTCGCGGTAGGTCGAGTGCTGCTCGGGGTCGAGCACCTCGAGCATCGCGCTCGCGGGGTCGCCGCGGAAGTCGGAGCCCATCTTGTCGATCTCGTCGATCAGGAAGACGGGGTTCTTCGACTCCGCGTCGCGCAGTGCACGGATGATCGAGCCGGGCATGGCGCCGATGTACGTTCGCCGGTGCCCGCGGATCTCTGACTCGTCGCGGACGCCGCCGACGGAGATGCGGACGAACTCGCGGCCGAGCGTGCGGGCGATCGACTGGCCAAGCGACGTCTTGCCGACGCCGGGCGGCCCGACGAAGCAGAGGATCGAACCCGAGACGTCGTTCTTGAGCTTGGCGACGGCGAGGGACTCGATGATCCGGTCCTTCACCTTCTCGAGGTCGTAGTGGTCCTCGTCGAGGATCTCCCGCGCCCGCTCGAGGTCGAGGTTGTCCTCGGTCGTCTTCGACCAGGGGAGCGACAGGATCCACTCGAGATAGGTGCGGATCACGCCGTACTCGGCCGAGGCCGACGGGAGCCGCTCGAGCCGGCCGAGCTCGCGGTCGACCGCCTTCCTGACCTCCTCCGGCAGGTCGGCCTGCTCGACTCGCTCACGAAGCTCCTGGAGCTCGGCCTGCTCGGGGTCGCCCTCGCCGAGCTCCTCCTGGATCGCCTTCAGCTGCTGGCGCAGGAAGTACTCGCGCTGGCCCTTCTCGAGCTCCGACTGGACCTGTGACTGGATCTTGGTTCCGAGCTCGAAGACCTCGAGCTCGCGGCTCAGGATCGCCGACAGCTCGCGCAGGCGCTTCTCGACGTCCGGCTCCTCGAGCAGCTGCTGCTTCTCCTCGGTCTTCAGCCTCAGGGTCGAGGCGACGAGGTGGGAGAGCGCGCTCGGGTCGTCCACGTTCGCCGCGGCGAGCTCGAGCTCGGCCGGCAGGTACGGGACGAGGCCGACGATTCGGCCGAAGAGCATCTGGACGTTCCGTGTGAGCGCCTCGAGCTCCCGTGTCTCGTTGACGACGTCGGGGACGACGGAGAACTCGCCGACGAGGTATGGGTCGTCGTGGAGGGGGCTGTCCAGCCTGATGCGCTGGAGGCCCTGGACGAGGATCCGGAGCGTCCCGTCGGGGACCTTGATCAGCTTGTGGACGATCGCGGCGGTGCCGACGTCGAAGAGATCGTCCCAGCCCGGCTGCTCGACGTCCGGGTTCTTCACTGTGACGAGCGCGAGCTTGCCGTCCCGCGCGACCACGTCGTCGATCAGCTGGATCGAGCGCTCCTGGCCGATCGCGAGCGGCGTCGCGGAGTCGGGGAAGACGACCGTCTCCTTGAGCGGCAACACCGGAAGCGTGCGCGGGATCTCCACGTCGTCCACCTCCGGGGTCTCGGGCAGCTCGAGCTCGACGTCGGTCACGCCTGCCTCCGGATCTCGATGAGAACGGGTCGCGGCGCGGCTTCTCTGGCGGCGACCGGGATTTCGATCCGCAGCAGGCCGCGCTCGTACCGCGCCTCGGCCTGCGTCAGGTCTGCGTCGTCCGGCAGGCGGACGCTGCGCTCGAACGGGCCGTGCTCGATCTCGATCTGGTGATAGACGCGGCCCTCGCAGATCTCGCGTGGGCGCTCGCCCGCGATGAAGAGCGCGCCGTCGGCGGCCGTCACCTTCACCTGCTCCGGGTCGATGCCGGAGATGTCGACGAGCACGGTGTAGGAGGGCGGATCCTCGTTGCGGAACGAGTCCACCTGCGGCCGGAAACCGCGGCGCAGACCGGAGAGCCGCGAGACCTGCCACAGGTCCGCGAACAGCTCGTCGATCTCGTCTTTGAGGTCTCTACGCCCTCTCACGGTGGTTGTGAATCGTAGCCTTGACATGTCCTCTGCCCGGTAATAACTTAGTGCGCACTAGGTTAGCTGGCACTAACCACGTAGCGGAGAAGGAGAACGCGATCGGAACCTGGGCACGGACGATGATTCGGCTTCGCTGGGGCATTCTGGCCGCCTGGCTGGTGCTCCTCGTTGCCGCCGGGATCGCCGCGTCGGGTCTCAACGACCTGCTGACGAACCGCTTCGTGCTTCCGGGCGCGGAGAGCGAGCGGGCCGGTGACATCCTCAAGGAGCAGTTCGGCCAGCAACCTGAAGGCTCGTTCACCGTCGTCGTCAAGGGCAAGCCCGGGAGCGCGCAGACGCTGGTCGCGCCGGCGCGGGCGGCGGCGACTCGCGCAGCGGCGGCGCTCGACACGGGAAAGGTGGCGGTCGTCCGCCCGGTTTCGGGCGACGTCGTCAGCGCCTCGATCGTCTCGCAGCTCCAGCCCGCGGACGCGAAGGGGTACACGAAGGCGATGCGCGAGGCGGCAGGCGAGATCCCGGGCGCGACCGTGTACATCACCGGCCAGTCCGCGATCGAGAGCGACCTCGAGCCGGTCCAGAACCACGACCTCTTCGTCGGCGAGGTGCTGATCGCGATCCCGATCGCGCTCGTGATCCTGGTCTTCGTCTTCGGGACGCTCTCGTTCCTGATCCCGTTCATGCTGGCCGCGTTCGCGATCCCGGTGACGCTGGCCTGCGTCTGGATCTTCGCGAACTTCATGACCCTGTCCACGTACCTGACGAACATGGTCACGCTGATCGGGCTCGGGATCGCGATCGACTACTCGTTGTTGATGGTCTATCGCTACCGCGAGGAGCGGCGGACCGAGCTCGCGAAGGAGGATGCCGTCGCGCGGACGATGGAGACGGCCGGCCGTGCCGTTGTGTTCAGCGGCACCGCCGTCGCGATCGGTCTCGCCCTGATGATTTTGATGCCGCTGCCGTTCATGCGCGGCTTCGGGATCGCCGGCCTGCTGATCCCCCTCGTGTCGGTGCTCGCGGCCACGACCCTCCTGCCGGTGCTCCTCTACTGGCTCGAGGACCGCCTCGACCGAGTCCGGCTCGTGCCGCGGGGCGTGATCGAGCGACGCGAGGACACGGAGCGCGGCTTCTGGGCGCGCCTCGCCGGCACGATCATGCGCCGCCCGCTGCCAATCGCCCTCGGCACCGTGGCGGTGCTCCTCGTGCTCGCGGCCCCAGTGTTGACCCTTCAGCTCGGCCCCGGCTCGAACGAGGGCGTGCCGCAGGACCTCCAGGCGGTCCGCGGCCTCAACGTGCTCACGGACGCGATCGGCGAAGGCGCGATCTCGCCTTCCGAGATCGTCGTCGACACGAAGCGCCTCGGCGGAGTCGCGACGCCGGAGGTCCAGGCGGCGAAGCTACGCCTCGCGAGCCTCCTTCGCGGCGACGGCGACGTGGCCGACGTGATCGCGAGCGGACCGCAGTCGGTCGACCCGAGCGGGCGCTACCTGCGCGTGCAGGCGATCGGAAAGGACGAGTACGGGAAGCCGGAGTCGCAGGAGTTCGTCCGCCGGCTGCGGGACGTGATCATCCCCGCCGCTGCGTTCCCGGCCGGCGTAGAGGTGCTTGCCGGCGGTGGCCCGCCATTCGGCGTCGACTTCCTCGACATCACCTACGGGGCCTTCCCCTGGCTCGTGCTGGCCGTTCTGCTCCTGACCTACGTGCTGCTGGTGCGCGCCTTCCGGTCGCTGCTGCTGCCGCTGAAGGCGATCGTGCTCAACCTGCTCTCGATCGCCGCTGCGTACGGGATCCTCGTCTCGGCCTTCAAGCTCGGCGTCGGGGAGCCGTTCGGGCTGACGCAGTTCGACCAGATCGAGGGCTGGATCCCCATCTTCCTGTTCGCGATGCTCTTCGGGCT
>DATLQK010000010.1:0-20181 GCA_035535195.1 Gaiellaceae bacterium
CTGGCCCGGCTCGCGAGGGCGCTGTTGATCCTCGCGCGTAGCCAGGTGGGCGTCGAGGCGCCCCGCGACGAGCTCGTCGCCGTGCGCGCGCTGCTCGAGGAGGTCGCCGATGGGCTGCAGGTCGCAACGGGCGTCGGGCTCGAGATCGAGTGCCCGGCGGACCTTGCGATGCTTACGAACCGAGAGCTCGTGGAACAGGCCGTGATGAACCTTGCGGAGAACGCGGCGAAGCAAACGAGGGAGGGGAAGGTCGTTCTGAGCGCGCAGGCAGATCCTGACCGCGTCGTGGAGCTCGCCGTGTCGGACACCGGGCCGGGCATCGCCGCGACCGAGCGTTCGAACGTCTTCCAGCGGTTCTACCGCGCTGGCTCCGACGGTACCGCAGGATTCGGCCTCGGGCTCGCCATCGTGCGCGCGGTGGTGGATGCGCTCGAGGGCGAGCTCGACCTCGACTCGGAGGTGGGGGTGGGAACGACGGTCAAACTCAGGATCCCCGGCGCCGCCAGGTTGGTGCGACAGTGAACCGCGTGCTCCTCGTCGACGACGAGGCGGCCATCCGCGACGCCGTCGAATACGCCCTGCGGAACGACGGCTTCGAGGTCGAAGCCGTTGCCGACGGCGAGACTGCGCTCGAGGCGGCGCTCACGAACGAGCACGACGTGATGGTGCTCGACCTGATGCTGCCCGGGATGTCCGGCTCGGAGGTCTGTCGGCGCGTGCGGGCCGAGAGCGCCGTACCGATCGTAATGCTGACCGCGCGGGGCGCGGAGCTGGATCGGGTGCTGGGACTCGAGATCGGCGCTGACGACTACGTCACGAAGCCGTTCTCCATGGCCGAGCTGATCGGCCGGATTCGCGCGATCCTCCGCCGGCGCGAGCTCGACCGGAGCGGGCGGGGCGAGGCGCTGCGGATCGGGTCGCTCGAGCTGGATCCGCGCCGCCACGAGGCCCGCATCGACGGCGAGCACAAGCGGCTGACGCCGTCCGAGTTCAAGCTGCTGCTTCTCCTCGCCGAGGAGCCGGAGCGTGTCTTCAGCCGCCGCGAGATCATGCAGCACCTCTGGGACAGTGAGTACGTCGGCGACCAGCGCGCCTGCGACATTCACATCTCGAACCTGCGGCAGAAGCTGGAGCGCGACCCCTCGAACCCCGAGCGGATCGTCACCGTACGCGGCATCGGGTACAAGCTCGCCCCTGTGTGAGCGAACCCCCACGAAGCCGTAGGCCCAACGCTCAGGGTTCGGCGGATAGCGTCACTGCGTCGTGTCGGTGGTCGACTTCAGCGTCAAGACGGCGGAGCTGGACGGCAACGCCTTCGTCGTCAGTCTCACCGGCGAGGTGGATCTCCACACGGCGCCGGAGCTGAAGCGCGCGCTGGACGGAGTGATCGCTCTCGGCGCCACCTGCGCCGTCGTCGACCTCGCCGACGTCAGCTTCATCGACTCAACGACGCTCGGCGTGCTCCTGCGCACGCACACACGCCTCGAAGAGCTCGGCGGCCGGCTTGTGCTCGTCGCGAGTGACCGTCGGATCCTCCGCACCCTCGAGCTCACCGGGCTCGATCGGGTGCTGCCGATCGAGCGGACGCTCGCCGAGGGCGTCGCCGCGATCCTCGAGTAAGCGCGCCCGAGCGGCCCACCTTCCCGAAAGGCGCGCCGCTCGCGGGGCGACTCGAACTTCCCAGCGGAAGCCGCGTCCGAACCGAAGGCCGGGTCTCCGTCCTTCGGAGCACGGATATCGGGCTCGGCTTCCGCTGGGCCTGGCTGTGACGCTACTGCGAGCCTCGTGAGCGTTCCGGTGGGCCTTTCGTGGGGCTTTGCTCACCGGGCCGTTCCCTGCGCCTACGGCAGTACGGCGAGGCTCGAGCTCAGTGCCTGACGATCTTGAACATCGGCCGGGCGACCCGGATCGCTGAGGGGTCGGACCAGGACATCTGCCGTCCGCCGAGGGGGAGCGCCAGCGAGATCCCGCGGACGCGGTAGAACCAGCGGCCGGGGCCGAGCGGGAGGGTGGCCGAGGTCGACGGCGTCGCGAGCGAACCGACCTTCGTCCACGGATACGCCTTCTTGCTCCACTGCACCTCGTAGCTGTCGGCGCCGAGCGCCGGCTTCCAGGCGACGAGCGGCGTGCCGTACACGGACGGCCTGGCGCGGCCCGCTGTGAAGAGCTTCCCGTTCGTGCTCAGCCCGGAGACGTACGGCGCCGCGCCGGCGGTCGTGGTGACCGCCTCGCTGACCTTGCCGAAGGTGAAGACGCGACCGGAGGCGCAGGCGTCCTGCGGCAGCTCCGTGTCCTGGTACTCGACGGCCGTCGGGTCCGACGCCGTGCCGTGCGTCCGCACAGGGACGACGGTCCAGTAGTACCGGTTCTCGGGCCAGCCGTTGTCCCAGAGGTCAACCTGCGGCGGTGCGAGGGAGGCGGCCTCCACCTTGTCCTCCTCCGTGGGAGCGGGCGTGCCGCCGCCGCCGGTGTCGGCCTTGGCGACCTGGACGGCCTCGTTCTCGGTCACCGTCGCGTTGTCGACGGCGAAGGTCTTGCCGTTCTTGCCGTCGCTCACGATCCAGCCCGTCCGCGCCAGTGCCAGGTCGCCTGCGTCCTTCGGCAGGACGAGCCCGGCGGTCGTCCGCGGCGCCCAGGCAGGGGAGCCGACGACCGAGCCGCGGTAGACGATGTTCACGCAGTCGACGTCGGTGCTGACGTACACGCGGTAGAGCTCACGGGGAGTCGCGGGGTCGAACGCGTCCGCGCTCCCGGTGTTCCCGGCATAGGAGAGCCCCGGCATCAGTTTGAACGCCGTTGCCTGGTTGGCGTACGAGTCCGACGCCATCGAGAACGGCCTCAGGGTCGAGTTGGCGATCGGCGGGTTCAGGTGGACGTAGACCGGGCTCCAAGGGCCATACGAGACGACGGGGATGCCGTTGACGGTCGAGCCGTTCTTCGCACGGACGGCGCGGACACGCCAGCGCACAGCGGCCGTCCAGGCCGCATCCTGGTGGAACGTCCAGTGCTCACGCTCGTCGGCGACGTTCGTCCGCGTGGCGATGCGCTTGTTGGGCCCGAGGAACCAGACGTGATAGCCGGTGGCGCCGTCGACCGGAGTCCAGCGGACGAGGCCGGCGGGGCTCGGGCTCGCCTGGGGCACGTTCGTCCAGCGCATGTTGAATCCGAACGGCGCGCTCCAGCGCGTCACTCCCCTCCGCGTCACCGCGCGGACGTGCGCCCAGAGCGCATAGGGCGACCCGGTCATCCAGGGCAGTGCGACCGGGATCGAGGTCGTCGGCGACCTCAACCCTGCCGAGGACCAGATCAGGGTGCCTTCGGCGAAGTTGCTGCGCGTGGCGAGCTCGAACTCGTACCGCCTCGTGCCGTGGACGGGGCGCCAGGCGAACGAGGGCGTGCGGGAGAAGCTGTGGGCCGCGGGCTCGCCGGCTCGAAGCAGGAACGGCTTCAGGCCGCCTGGTGCGGGCAGCGCGGCGTTCGCGCCAGGCGCGAACGCGAGCATCGCAAGGACAACGGCAGCAAGACGGACCGCAGGCATGGCCAAGAGCGTTGTCGGCAGGGTCGTCTGATCACGGCGTCCCTCGTTCGAGGGACGACCCCACCGCGAGGAGCAGCGCGTCGTCGCCCGGGCGCCCGATGAGCTGGACGGAGGCGGGCAGGCCGTGCTCCGCCGTTCCGGCCGGAAGGGCCAGGACGGGCCACCCGAGGACGTTGAAGGGATAGGTGAAACGCGTGAGCGTCTCGCGGAACTCGAGCTCCTCCACGTCGGTCGGCGGCGGCACGATCGGGAGCGTCGGCGTCAGCAGCAGGTCGACGCCGTCGAGCGCGGCCTCGGCGGCCCGGCGGTACGCCTCCCGCGCCTCGCGCGCCGGCTCGACCTCGGCGTCCGTGACCTCGAGGCAGCGCGCAACCTTGGATCGGACGTTGTCGCCGTAGGCCTCCGCGTGCTCGGCGAAGAGGTCCCGGTGCACGTCGGCGACCTCCTTCATGAAGAGGGGATAGGTGCCGCGCGCGAACGGGAAGTCGACGGGCTCGGCGTCGAGCGCAGCGGCGACCTCGCGCGCCCGCTCCGCGACGAGCGGGTCGGCATGCTCCGCCCAGGCGACGCCCACCACCGGCGTGCCGGGGCTGCGCCGCTCGAACCCCGGGACGAGCGCCTCCATCATCCGCGCGCACTGCTCGACGGTGCGCGCCATCGGCCCGGCGTGGTCGAAGGTCGGCGCGAGCGGGAAGCAGCCGTCGAGCGGCACGAGCCCGTACGTCGGCTTCAGCCCGACGAGGCCGCAACACGCGGCGGGGATCCGGATCGACCCGCCCGAGTCGGTTCCGAGCGCTGCGTCAGCGAGCCTGGCGGCGAGCCCGGCGGCCGAGCCGCCGCTCGACCCGCCCGCGGTCCGTCCGGGTGCGGCCGGGTTCGGAACGGTGCCGTAGTGCGGGTTCTGCGAGGTGACGCCGTAGGCGAACTCGTGCAGGTTCGTCTTGCCCACGCTCGCGTAGCCCGCCGCCTCGAGCCGGGTGACGACCTCCGCCGTCCGCTCCGGGACATGGTCGGCGAAGACGATCGAGCCGTACGTCGTGACGAGGTCGGCCGTGTCGAAGAGGTCTTTGACCGCCAGCGGGATCCCCTCGCGCGGCGCCTCGGGCCGCGCCAGGAAGATGCCCTCCTCGCTCAATCCACGGCGAGATAGATGAACGCGATCAGCCAGGTGCCCGCGAAGAGCAGCAGGAAGAGCCCGAAGAGCGCGAGCCCGACCACGTTGTTGCGGTGGGCGAGCTCCGCGTCCGGCTCGACCGGCAGCACGTGGTACTCGGGCGGGCGGGGCTCTGGAACCTGCTCGGTCACGCGAGGATCGGGTCGAGGGCCATGGCCACGAAGAGCAGGGCGAGGTACGCGAGCGAGTAGTGGAAGAGGATCGCGGCCCGCCTCGGCGTCCGCTCCCGCCACAGCCCCCACGCGAGTCGCAGGAACCAGCCGCCGAGCAGGGCGGCAGCGGCGAGGTACACCGGGCCGAATGTCCCCGTCACGACGGGCACGAGCGTCAACGCGACGAGCCCGGTGGTGTAGAGGAGGATCTGGCGCGCGGTTTCTCGGTCGCCCCGCACGACCGGCAGCATCGGGATCTTCGCGGCGGCGTAGTCGCGCTTGATCAGGAGGGCGAGCGCCCAGAAGTGGGGCGGCGTCCAGAAGAACACGATCAGGAACAGGTAGAGGGCGGGCAGGGTCAGGTTCCCGGTCGCGGCCGCCCAGCCGACGAGCGGCGGGATCGCTCCTGCCGCGCCGCCGATCACGATGTTCTGCGGCGTCGAGCGCTTGAGGAGCCGCGTGTAAACGAGGACGTAGAAGAGGTTCCCGACGAGTGCGAGCACCGCGGCGAGCACATTCACGAGCGACCCGAGGAGCACGAACGACAGGGCGGACAGCGTCAGCCCGAACTCGAGCGCGAGCGCCGGGCTCACGCGACCTGCCGCGACCGGCCGCTTGGCGGTCCGGCCCATCGACTGGTCGATGTCGGCGTCGAGCATGTGGTTGAGCGCGCTCGCCCCGCCGCAGGCGAGGGCGAGCCCGACCATGGTCGCGACGAAGAGCCCGAGCGGCGGCGCCCCGCCGGCGCCGACGAACATGCCCGCGCCGCCGGTGAGGAGGAGCAGCGACATGATGCGCGGCTTCGTCAGCGTCACGTAGTCGCGCCAACTCACCGGGGCCGGCCGCTCACCGCGGTACAGGCGAGCAGTCGCGACGAGCGTCGCCGAGAACGCTGCCGCGGCCAGTGCGAGATGCAGCGGCCGGTACCACCAGCTGCCGATCGCTGCGAGGAACAGGACGAGCGCCGCCGCCGTCCAGCGGAAGGCCTCGCGGTGCGCAAGCCACGAGCCGAGCACCATGGCCACGAGCAGCGGCGCCGCCACGACCACGAGCGCGCGGTGCGCGATCCCGAGCTCGCCGCTCGCGATCACGAGTACACCCGTCGCCGAGGCGCCGAGCCCGCACAGCCGGAGCCAGGGTCCCGCTCTCATACGCCCCGCTCCGCGAGCCGGCGGCGCAGGTCGCGCAGCGGCCTGGCGCTCGTCACGTACGGGAGCTTGTCGAAGTTGTGCGGCGGCGGCGGCGAGGTCGTGTACCACTCGAGCGTGTCCGCGACCCACGGGTCGTTCACCGCCCGCGGGCTCTTGCGCCGCGACCAGATCACGTTGGCGACGAACACCAGCACGCCGAGGCCCATCACGTAGGAGCCGATCGTGGAGATCAGGTTGTACGCCTCCCAGAGGTCGTCATGACGGTACGTGTACACGCGCCGCGGCATCCCGTCGAGGCCGAGGAAGTGCTGGGGGAAGAAGGCGACGTTGAAGCCGACGAACGTCAGCCAGAAGTGCCACTTCCCGAGCGTCTCGTTTAGGTACCGGCCGAAGAACTTCGGCCACCAGTAGTAGAGCCCGGCAAAGATCCCGAACACGGAGCCGCCGAAGAGCACGTAGTGGAGGTGGGCGACGACGAAGTAGGTGTCGTGCACTTGCCAGTCGAACGGGAAGACGGCGACGAAGATCCCGGAGAGGCCGCCGATCGTGAAGACCGCGATGAAGCCGAGCGCCCACAGCATCGCCGTGTCGAAGATCAGGTTCCCGCGCCAGGTCGTCGCGAGCCAGTTGAAGATCTTGACCCCCGTCGGGACGGCGATCGTGAGGGAGGCGATCATGAACCACGCCTGGAGCCCGTACGGCAAGCCGACCGCGAACATGTGGTGGGCCCAGACGAGCAGCGAGTAGAACCCGATCGCCACCGTCGAGAAGGCGATTGCCTTGTAGCCGAAGATCGGCTTGCGCGCGAAGACGGGGATGACCTCGGAGACGATCCCCATCGCCGGCAGGATCATCACGTAGACCTCCGGGTGCCCGAAGAACCAGAAGACGTGCTGGTAGAGGAGCGCGTTGCCGCCTTCGTCGGGCAGGAAGAAGTGGGTCCAGCCCTGGCGGTCGAGCAGCAGCATCGTCAACCCCGCGGAGAGCACCGGCAGCACCACGACGAGCAGCGCCGAGTAGATCTCCATCGTCCAGACGAAGAGCGGCAGCCGCATCCAGGTCATGCCGGCGGTGCGCATGTTGTGGATCGTCGCGAGGAAGTTGATCGCGCCGGCGAGCGACGACATCGTGAGGACGTGGAGGCCGACGATCCAGAGGTCCTGGCCGTTACCGGGGATCTGCTCCGACAGCGGCGGGTAGCCGGTCCAGCCGGCCCGCGCGGCTCCGCCGGCCGCGAAGAAGCTGCCGAGCAGGATGATCCCGCCGAGCAGGAAGAGCCAGTAGGAGAGCGCGTTCAGCCGCGGGAAGGCCATGTCGCGCGCCCCGATCTGAAGCGGGATGAGGAAGTTGGCGAAGCCCGCGAAGATCGGGACGACGACGAGGAAGATCATCACCGTCCCGTGCATCGTGAAGAGCTCGTTGTACGAGTCCCGCTCGACCACATGCATGTCCGGCGTCGCGAGCTGCGTCCTGATCAGGAGCGCCATCACGCCGCCGGCGATGAAGAAGAGCAGGCAGGTGCCGATGTACAGCAGCCCGATCCGCTTGTGGTCGACGGTGGTGACCCAGCTCGAGAAGCGTCCGCGATACCACGGGACCGGGTAGGTGGGCCGTTCGACCTCCGTCCTAACCGCCACTCGCGCCTCCCGCCGGGAACTTCTGCTTGAGGTACGCCGTCAGCGCGTTCAGCTGCCGCTCGTCCCACCCGCGGCCCACGGGCGGCATCTTCCCGAAGCCCTCGGTCACGATCTGCTCCACGGCCTTCGGGTCGCTGACGCTGGTCGCGCTCAGGGCAGGGCCGATCAGCCCTTCGCCCTGCGGGCCGTGGCACTTGGCGCACACGCCGTTGAACTCCTGCTCGCCGAGGTCGGAGTCACCGGTCTCCTGCGCCTGCGCCTGCTCGGTCAGCCACGCGTCGAACTCCGCGGCCGGGACGACCTCGATCGAATTGAACATGTGTGCGTGCTGCAGGCCGCAGAACTCGGCGCACTGCCCCTCGAAGAGGCCGGTGCGTTCGGCCTGGAACGAGACCGTGTTCACCTTGCCGGGGATCGCGTCCATCTTCGCGACGAGATCCGGAACGAAGTAGCTGTGGATGACGTCCCAGGGCGCCGAGGTGATCTCGAGCCTGACAAGCCGGCCCTGCGGGGCCCGCATGCGGTCGATCGCCACGACGCCGTTCGGGTAGCGGTAGAGCCAGTAGAACTGGCGGCCCTCGACCTGCACCGTCATGGCCTGCTCGCCGGCGCTGGCCTCGAGCGTGATCCCGGGGAGCTTGTAGAAGGTGAAGATCGTGATCAGGAGGAGGATCACGACCGGCACCGCCGTCCAGAAGATCTCCAGGCGTGTGTTGCCGCGGATCTGCGGCCCCTCGACCGTCCTCGCCCGGCCGCGGCTGCGGTAGCGCCACACGAAATAGACGAGCGGGATCGCCACCGAGAGCAGGACGAGCGCCGCCCAGAAGCTGACGAACCAGAAGAGGTCTTCGATGCGCTCGGTGTTCGGCGAATCGGGCTGGACCGGAGTCAGGCCCGACGTTGCGAGCAGAGCGGCAATCCCCACGGCTCCGGCATTCTATGAGCGTGCTCGCCGGGGGAGCCACTTCGAGACGCATGTGGCATGGGCGCTGAGTCGCGGGTCGAGCTGCCGCCGGACGTGCCCGAGGAATTCGAGGTCTACATCAACGGCGTGCGGCAGGAACCGGGGCTCGACTATCGCGTCCAGGGACGCACGCTGATCTTCCCCAAGGAGCTCGCGCAGGAGGGCAAGCTCGGCGCCATGCGGTGGACGAGCATGCTCCTCGGCGTGGCCGGGACCTACCGCAAGCACGACTCCGTCGACGTCGTCTACAAGCGCGATGGGCGCCGGATGGTCGCCACGGGTTTACGGCCTGAGTCGTAGCACCTGATTCGAATTCGACACCGTCAACCCCGGCTGCGGGCCACCGGCGAGCGCGTAGGCGCGGCCGCGGTAACCAACGAGGCCGAGGCCGTGGCGTGGCCGCGGCAGGTCCGGCAGTCGCGTCCACCGCCGTGTCGACGGGTTGTAGGCGAAGACCGTGCGGATCGTGCCGCCCGGCTCCTCGCCGCCCACCGACAGCAGGCGTCCGGCGACCGCCGCGGCCGCCGTTCCGCCCCGAGTGCCCGGGACTCGCGGGATCGCTCGCCACCGGTTGCCGCCTGGGTCGTAGGCCTCGACGAGGTCGAGGTTCGAGTCCAGCCCGGTGGTGCGGCCGGCCACGGCGTAGACCGTCGTGCCGAGCGCGGCTGCGCCGAGGTGCTCGCGCGGCCGCGGGCCGGCGATAAGCGTCCACCGGCTGCGGGAGAAGTCGTAAGCGAACGCGTCGGTCGCGAGGCGGCCGGGCGCCTCCACGCCGCCCACGACGTAGAGCTTCCCGTTCAGTACGGCTGCACCCGCGGCTGCACGTGGGGCCGGCAGCGGCGGCAGCGAGACCCACCGTCGCCCGCCCAGGCGGTAGAAGCCAGTCTGCGCGACGGAGCCCGGGCCGTAGCCGCCGACGACGTACAGCTGGAACCCGCGGCCGACGGCCATCGCGTGGTCGAGGCGGACCGGAAGGTTCGGCAGCCGGCGCCAGCGGTTCCGGCGAGGTGAGTAGGCGTCGCTGCGAGTGGAGTTCTGGCCGTTCGCGAGGAAGCCGCCCACGACTGCGATCTCCTGTCCGAAGAGCGCCGCGGCGACCTCGGTCCGCGCCACCGGGACGGGCGACGCTGTTCGCCACCGCGGCGGGCCGGCGCTCGCTAGGCCGCCCCCCAGCAGGAGCGCCCAGGCCGCAAGCACGAGCGCCAACCTCGCACCGCTGAAGCCGGAGCCGGCCGCCCGGGACAGGGATGCCATGCCGCACCAGGCCTCCCGGCCCCGGACGCCGGGCCCCGGCTTCTCAAGGGGAATGCCGCTACGCCTTTGAACTTGCGGCCTGCTCACCGAAGAGCAAGTAAAGCGCTTCGTAGAGCGGCATTGTGAGCTCGATCAGCTCATCGTCGGTGTGCTCGCGGCCCAGCGCGCGGATCGCGAGGTCGAGGCCGGGGGCTTCGGGGGCGTCGAAGCGCTCGTCGCCGAGATCGGCCTCGTGGACGATCCGCGCGAGGCGACCGAGCGCCGCGTCGGCTCGGAGGTCGTAGTGCGTGAGGAATGTCTCGAAGCTGCACCCGCCCTCGCGATGGCCGAGCTCGGCTCCGCGCATGTCGAACGGCGTCGCGTCCGGCGGCACCTCGTCGGGGTCGGACACGAAGACGAACTGCGCGCCCGGGTCGACGAAGCGCTGGATCAGCCAGGCGCACGCCGTGCGGTCGACATGGCAGTTCCGCCGCGTCGCCCAGATCACGCCGGCACTTCGTCTCGCGCGAGCTCGGCTACGGCGCGCTCGGCGTCCGCTCGCCCGGGGGCGTCGAAGTAGTCGCGGCCGCGAATCGCCCGGAGCGCCCGGCGGAGCCGTCCGATCGTGCGGCCGTCCGTCTTGCCCTGCGCGGCGATGGTCACCCGTGCGTAGTCCTCGTCGGCGGCGTCCCGCATCCGCGCCTGCAGCGCCCGGTCCTCGGCCGCCGTCCCAGGCCGGGCGAGCCAGACGGTGGCCGTCCCGCCGGCCTCCTCGACCTCGTCGGCGAGCCACTCGAGCTGCTCGCGCGTCTCGGGCGTCAACGGAAGCGCGGCGACCCCGTCGAGGAGCTGGAGGGCTCCGAGGCGCCTGAGCCGCCGCCAGAGCGCAATCCTCGGCGTGGAAGGGTTCCGCGGCAGCCGGTAAACGAGCAGGGTCCACTCCTGCATGTGCCGAGTATAGTGAAACCGTGGTTTCACTATATGTGCGAGGACTGCCGCGGGGCGTTTACGTCCTGCAGGGCGGCCTCCTGCTGAACGCGTTCGGGAACGGCGCGGCGAACCCGTTCCTGCTCCTGTACCTGCACGACGTCCGCGGGATCCCGCTCGCGGTCGCCGGGCTCGCCTCGGGCATGTCCGCGTGCTCGGGCCTCGGCTCCTCCCTCGTCTCCGGCAGCCTCGCAGACCGGATCGGCGGGCGCTCGACGATGCTGGCCGGCCTGGCACTGTCCGCGACCGGCTTCGCCCTCTATCCACTCGTCCGGGAGGGATGGCAGGCCGTGGGCCTCGCGGTCCTCCTCGGCGCGGGCACCGGGGCCTGGCTCACCGGGCAGTCGACCTTGCTCGCCCGGCTGGTGGACTCGCCTCAGCGGCCGCTGGCCTTCGCGCAGCAGCGGGTAGCGGCGAACATTGGCCTCGGCCTCGGGGGTGCGGTCGGCGGCTTGATCGTCACGACCTCGAGCCCCGAGACCTTCACGATCCTGTTCCTGCTGAACGCCACGACGTTCCTCCTCTACGGCGCGTTCCTGACCCGCGTGCCCGAGCCGCCCGCCCCGGCCGCCGCCCGGGCGCGTGGGTCGTATCGGGCGGCGCTCCGCAATGGGCCGTTCGTCCGCCTGCTCGGCGTGAACTACGCCTTCGTCGCCGGGGCGGTCGCGCTCCTCGTCGGTGTCTTCCCCGTCTATGCGAAAGGGGAGACGGGCGTGAGCGAGGACGAGATCGGGCTCCTCTTCCTGATCAACTCGCTGCTGATCATCGGGCTCCAGGTCCGTGTCGCCCGGGGGCAGGCAGGCCGCCGCCGGATGAGCGCGCTCGCGCGGATGGGTGCACTCTTCGCCTCCTCGTGGCTGCTCGTCCTCACCGCCGGCCTCGTCGGCGGCCATGCCGCCGCGCTCGGCGCCTTGCTCGCCGCAATCGGCCTCTTCTCGTGGGCCGAGTGCCTGTACGACGCCGTGCAGGGGCCGATCGTCGCCGACCTCGCTCCGGAGAGTCTCGTCGGCCGCTACATGGCCCTGAACGGGTTCTCGTGGCAGCTCGGTTTCATCACCGGGCCGCCCGTGGCTGCGGCCGTCCTCGGCGCCGCCCCCGACGCGGTTTGGCCGCTCGCGGCTGCGGTTTGCCTCCTCGGTGCGGCCGGCGCGCTCAGGCTCGAGCGGCGCCTCCCGGAGAACGCGGTGACGACCCCGGTTTCGGTTCCGGCCTAGCTCGAGACGCCGTCGAGCAGGTCCCAGCTCCCGTCCAGCGCCGCCTCGGCGGCTGCGACGAGGCGGTCTTCGTCCGCCGGCGTTCCGTGACGCTCCAGCAGCTCGCGCGACTCGGCGGCGTGCTCGTGGTCTTGCGTCGCATGGAGCCGGAAGTAGGCAGTTCCGGCGCCGCTTTCCTCGAAGCCGTAGTGGTCGACGAGCCCGCGGAGCTTCGTCTCCGAGACGTCCGGCTGCCCCGCCTCGATCGCGTACAGGATCGCGAGCGCCTCGAGCGGGTCGGCAGCGGCGGTCCAGGCAGAGGCGCAGCGCTGCGTCTCGGGGGTCGGGGCCCGGTCGAGGTCGGCGTCCAGCTCGGCGGCAAAGGCGTCCCACAGCGAGACGTGGTCGCGCTCCTCCCGGGCGTGCTCCTCGCGGGCCGGCGTCGACGGCGACGGCGGCCAGGGCAACCACCGCGTGTCGGTACTCGCCGGCGTAGGCGGCGAGCTCCTCGCGTGTCAGGTCCCCGCGTTCCCAACGTGTGTAGAAGGGGTGCTCGAGGATGTTCCGGCGAGCCCGAACGGCGTCGAGCCGGGCGATCAGGGTCATGGCGTCCTTCCTGTCGGGGTGGCCCCGATGCTAACCGGCCCGGCCGCGCGAGCTGCGCGAGCTATTTCCAGGTGCCGATGGGCCCGTGTTCGACGAAGAGGCGAACGCCGTACGCCACTGCCTCGTCGTCCTCCGAGTCGATCGCCTCGCCCGTCTCGAGGTAGCGCTCCCAGGCCAGGGCCCGGGCGAGCGTCCCGGTTCTGTAGGCGGTCTCGGCCAGCCCCGCCAGCTCGGCAGGCGGGCCCCAGGGCTCCAGGTACGCGTCCCGCATGCGCTCGAGCTCCGGGCCGCCCGGCTCGAGCTCGAGCTTCCACGCGGCGGCGCGGAGGATCACCGTCAGTGAGTGGAACGGATGGGAGACGCAGGAGTCGCCCCAGTCGAGGACCCGGTAATGCCCGTCCCGCACGAAGACCTGACCGTCGTGGAGATCGTCGTGCTGGATCGTCTCCGGCAGGCCGCTCGCACGTAGCTCCTCGACGAGCGCCTCGACCTCCGGTAGCCAGGCGCCGAGCTCGCGGTTGGCGGCGGCGACCGGTTCCAGCGACCGGACGAGCCCGGCGAGCCTCATGTCTGGGACGCCGAGCTCGAGCAGCCGGTCCGCGCTCGGCGCGGCCGCGAGCTGGAGCTCCGCGTACAGCGGGAGCACCCGCTCCCAGTGCTCGACTCTTGCCGGCAAATCGCGCAGCCGGGTGCCCGCGTCGTGCATGAGCATCCAGCCGCGGCGCTCGTCCGCGTCCACGAGCTTCGTGACGCGGTCCGGGCGCAGGTCCGCCAACAGCCGCGTCAGCCCGACCTCGAACCGGTGGATCGGCGAGACCGCCTTGAACCAGAGGATGCCGTCGGCGGTGGGGAACCGAAGCGCGGTCGCCCACGGCTGGAGATGCGGCTGTTCCGCCTTCCCTGTGACCTCGACCCGCTCATCGATCCACGCCCGGACCTCGGCCAGCCAGTCGGGTCGCGTCCATGTCAGCTCCCCGGCCGCCACTACGCTCGCCCCGTGCAGGAGCTCGTTGCCCGCCTGGCCCGACGGCGCCGTCTGCTGATCGCGATCCAGGTCGTGTTCGTCACCGTGCTGCTCGGGATGCTCGCATGGGCGTTCCGGGACAGCTGGCGCGACGCCGCGCCGCGGCTTCGGCACGCCAGCGTCCCGGACCTGCTTCTGGCCTGCGGCTTCCTCGGCCTCTACTACCTGCTCTTCGTGATCGGCTGGCAGTGGATCCTGCGGGCGCTCGGCATTCGCGCGACCTACCCCGTCGCCCTGCAGGCCGAGATGGCGTCGATGCTCGCGAAGTACATCCCCGGCGGGATCTGGACTCCGGCGGCGCGAGTGCTCTGGCTGCGGCGCGCCAGCGGAGAGCGCCGCACCTCCGTGGTCGTCACCTCGATCCTGCTCGAGGCCGGGCTGTCCGCAATCGCCGGCATCGTCGTCCTCCTCTGCGCGCTGCCGTTCGTGGAGGGCTGGGACGCGCCGCTCATCCCGCTCGTCCTCTTCGCCGCGGGCCTGCTCGGCCTCCTCCACCCGCGCGTCTTCCGGGCGATTGCCGGGCGGGTGTTCAGGCCGTTCGGCGCCGGGCCTCCGCCGGTGCTCCCCTGGCGCTCCCTGCTCGGGCTCGTCGCGTTCTACGCCAGCACGTGGGTGATCGGCGGAATCGCGCTGCTCTTCATCGTCCGGTCGCTGGACGGTGACGCCCAGCTCGTCGATGCCCCGTATCTGGGCGGGACGGCGGCCGTGGGTGCGATCGTCGCCGTGCTGTCGGTGCTGGCGCCGTCGGGGCTCGGGGTGCGTGAGGCATCGATGTACGGGCTGCTGCTCGCGGTCGCCTCGCCGGGCGTGGCGCTGGGGGCGACGGTGCTGAACCGGCTCGCGATCACGCTCGTCGAGGCGGCGCTCCTCGCCGCGGCGGTGCTGTTCTGGCGCCTCAGGCGTGCGTAGGGCGAAGGTTCTCCTCGGCTTCGCCGCGCTCGGGATCTTCTGGGGCGCCTGGGGCGCGGCGCTGCCGGCCGTGCAGCGCTCCTCGGGGGCGAGCGACGCGCAGCTCGGCCTCGCGCTCCTCCTCGTGGGATTCGGTGCACTGCTCTCGATGCGCGGCACCGGCGTCCTGCTCGATCACCTCGGGCCACGCCTGACGCCGGTCTCCGTGGCGCTGTTCGGCCTCACCGGCGTTCTGCCCGCACTCGCCGGCTCCCCCCTCCAGCTGTGTGCCGTGCTGTTCGTCATCGGCGCCACGTCCGGCGCGATGGATGTCGCAATCAACGCCGACGCCGTGCGCGAGGAGGCGGCGAGCGGCCGACCGCTCCTGAATGTCGCGCACGCGAGCTTCTCGGCCGCGGTCGTCGCCGGCAGTCTCGGCACCGGACTGCTCCGCTGGGCCGGAGCCGGGCCCGGCCTCGTCTTCACCCTCACCGCGGTCCTCGTGCTCGCCGCCGCCGTCGCGATGCGGGCGCCGGCGCCGTGGCAGCCGCCAGACCGAGAGCTCCGACCGCGGTTCTTCGATCGCGTGCCCGGCTGGCTGCTCGCGCTCGGCGTCCTCGGCGCACTCGCCTTCTGGATCGAGAGTGCCTGGCAGAACTGGGGGTCGGTGCAGCTGGAGCGGACGCTGGAGGCCGCGCCGGAGACGAGCGCGCTCGCGCCGGCCCTCTTCGCCGCTGCGATGGCCGTCGGGCGGCTGGCGGGGAACCGGCTGCTGGCGCGGTGGTCCGAGCGCCGGCTCCTCGTCGGCGGCGCCCTGGTCTCCGCGCTGGGGACCGCCTTGGGCGCCTCGGCGGACACCGCGCCGCTCGCCTTGACGGGAATCGTCGTCGCAGGCGCCGGCTGCTCCGTCCTGGCGCCGACGATCATCAGCGTCGCGGGACGCGCAGCCCGCCCGCAGGAGCGCGCGACGATCGTCGGCTCGGTGACGACACTGATGTACCTGGGCTTTCTCGTCGGCCCGGCGGCCGTGGGAGGGCTCGCCCAGCTCGAGACGCTTCGCATCTCCCTCGGGGCCGTTGCGCTCCTCGCGCTTGTCCTCGCCATCCTCTGCGCTGTCGTACGTCTGCCCGGGCCGCATCGCCCTGGTTAGGTCGCCCCGACTCCGACGTCCGCCAGCGGTTGCTACGTTGTTCGCAGGGACGGCAACCTGCCGCCCCGTGAGATGAGCTTCTCGTTCCTCCTTCGGCGGTTTCGAGGTAGGCAAGTCTCGACCGCAAGCAAAGGAGTCGAACAACGTGTTACAGAAACAGTCCTTCGCGGACCTCGGCGTGGCCGAGCCCGTGGTCAAGGCGCTCTCGAAGCGATCCATCGAGACGCCGTTCTCCATCCAGGCCCTCGTCCTGCCCGACGCACTGAAAGGCAACGACGTGCTGGCGAAATCCCCGACCGGGTCCGGAAAGACAATCGCGTTCGCTGTGCCGATCGCGCAGCGCCTCGACGCGCACGATGCGAGGCCGTCAGCGCTCGTTCTCGTCCCGACGCGCGAGCTCGCGACACAGGTCGCGATGGAGTTCGCCGACATCGGTCGAGCTCGCGGAATGAAGGTCGCGGCCGTCTACGGCGGAACCCCGGTCCGTGCGCAGGCGAACGCGGCCAAGGAGGCACACGTGCTGGTCGCGACGCCGGGCCGCCTCGAGGATCTTGCGAACCGCAAGCTCGTCCAGCTCGACCGGATCCGGATCCTCGTCCTCGACGAAGCCGACCGGATGCTCGACATGGGGTTCCAACCCCAGGTCGACGCCATCGTCCGGCGGCTACCGCGCAAGCGGCAGACGATGTTCTTCTCGGCCACCCTGGACGGTGAAGTCGCCGAGCTGGCGCGCACCTACACGCACAACCCGATCCGCTTCGACGCCGAGCTTCCGGGCCACCTCGAGCGCGGCGAGACGGCGCACCGGTTCGTGGGAGTCACGTCCCGGAACAAGGTCGAGACGCTGGTCGACCTTCTCGGTCACGACGAGGGGCTCTCGCTTGTCTTCGTCAGAACGAAGCGCGGCGCCGACCGGCTCGTGCAGCGGCTGGCGGCCCATGACGTCAAGGCGGTCGCGATGCACGGCGACATGAATCAGCGTGCGCGCGAGCGCGCGCTCGCGCGATTCGACGCCGGGAAGGTCAAGACGCTTGTCGCCACCGACGTCGCCGCCCGCGGCCTCGACCTCGACCGGATCACGCACGTGATCAACTTCGACCCGCCGGCGGACAGCAAGGGCTACGTCCACCGCGTGGGCCGGACCGGCCGCGCCGGACGGGACGGGACAGGGATCACGCTCGTCCTCCCCGAGCAGCAGGCCGAAGTGAGCCACGTCGCGCGCCATGTGGGCGAGGAGGATCAGTTCGAAGAGCAGGGAATGCGCGTTGCGCCGAAGCGGCTCGTCTACTCGGGCCGCGGACGGCGGTCGCGGTGGGGCACCCCCGCCGGGCGACGCAAGATTTAGGCGACGGAGAGCGCGACCGCGACGTACTGACACGCGGCGGCGGCAATCACCAAGGCGTGGAAGAGCTCGTGATAGCCGAAGACCATCGGCACCGGGTCGGGGCGCTGCCGCGCGTAGATCACGGCCCCGGCCGTGTAGAGCACGCCGCCGATTGCGAGTAGGGCGACGCCCGCGGGGCCAGTATGTGACCAGAGCTGGGGAAGGGCGACGACCCCGACCCACCCCAACCCGAGCGCGATCGCGGCCGCCAGCCATTTCGGCGCCTGCGTCCAGGCAAGCTTCAGCGCGATCGCGGCGACGGCTCCGCCCCAGGCGATCGGAAGGATCGTCCAGCGCCAGGCACCCTCGAGCGCGAGCAGGGCGAACGTCGTGTACGTCGCGGCGATCAGCAGGTAGATCGCGGCGTGGTCGAGGCGCCTCATCCTCCGCCGCGCGCGAGGCTGCCACTCGACCCGGTGGTAGAGCGCGCTGACGCCGAACATCGTCGCGAGGCCGAAGGCAAAGACGGCCGCCGCGACGCGCCGGCCCGCTCCGTCGGCGACCGCGACGAGCAGGGCGCCGAAGACGAGCGAGACGAAGAACGCGTACTGATGCGAGACCCCGCGAAGCCGCGGGCGGAGCTCGACGTCCATGCACTGAGGCTACTAGCTCGCGTGGCGGAGCTCGGCCTCGACCTGCCGGTAGGTCAAGGACTCCGGCGGCAGCTTCGCCAGCGCCTCGTGGAGCAGCTGCTCGGCCTCGCGGCTGTGACCGGTCTGGCGGTGGACGAGCCCGAGGTTCGCGATCACTTGCCCCTCGTGCTCCGCGTCGCCGACCTGTTGGAGCACCGTCAGGGCCTGCTCGAGGTACTTGACCGCCGCATCGGGAGCGCCGACCTGCGCGTAGGCGAGCCCGAGGTTGTTCAGCGTCGCCGCCTCCGCCTGCTGGTCGCCGAGGTCGCGGACGATCGCGAGCGCGACGTGGTGCTGCTCGACTGCCTCTTCGGCATGGCCGCCGCGCCGCAGCTGCGTGCCACGCTCGTTCAGCCGCACCGCGCGGCGACGGCCGATCCCTTCGATCGTGCGGGCCGTCAGTGCGGATCCGCGGTAGACGGCGGCGGCATAGCCCTGCGCGAGGCGGTCGGCGAGTGACCTGCTACGCGACGGAGCCGAGGAGGCGAGCTGTCGGGCGCTCCGCCCGGCATTCCGCGACGTGGGACCGAGCCAGGCCGCCGCGCGCTGCGATCCCGAGCCGGCCGACCTGGCAGCGCGCCGCGAGCCTGAGCCCGCCGACCGTGCGGCCCTGCGCGACCGGCCGCCGAGCCAGCCCGCGGCGTCGCGCGCCCGGGGGCTCGCCCAGGCTGCGGCGTTCGTGCCGTAGTTCCTCAGCCCCCAGAGCGCCATCCCAGCCGCCACGACCAGGGTCAGCATCGCGGTCAGCACGACGGCGACAACGAAGAAGGAGAGCGCGCTCAAGAGGCCGGCGATCAGCAGCCAGAGTGCGCCGAACGCCAGGAGGCGCCGTCCGCGGTCCCGATCTTCTGTCAACGTCCGGCTCGCAGTCTCATCTCCGATGCGATCCCCCTCCGGAACTGGAGGCCTTCGCCTCCGTCACCCTGGATCCTTCCCAAAAACCGATGACTTTGCGCCGGTGGCGCCGTCTACAGGAGGAAAGGAGGTCGAGAGAGCGATGACCGACCATGCCGTCGTGAGCCGCGAAGAGTGGGTCGAAGCGTGCAAGAACCTGCTTCGAGGAGGAGCAGGCACACGCCAACCACAGCGAGGAGCTCGCCGCGAAACGCCGCGAGCTTCCATGGGTGCGCGTCGAGAAGGAGTACGAGTTCGACACGGACGAGAGGCGCAAGACGCTCGCGGAGCTCTTCGACGGGCGCTCGCAGCTCCTGATCTACCACCTGATGTTCGGCCCGGACTACGAGGGCGCCTGCCCGGGCTGCACGAACCTCGCGGACCAGCTGGACGGCGGAGTCGTGCACATGAACCACCGCGACGTGACCCTGATGTGCATCTCGCGCGCGCCGCTCGAGAAGTTGCAGGAGTACAAGCGCCGGATGGGCTGGGAGTTCCCGTGGGTCTCGTCCTACGGAAGCGACTTCAACTTCGACTTCGGCTTCGCGTTCACGGAGGAGGACCAGAAGGCGCCGGAGTTCCGCGAGATGCTCGACGAGCCGCCGGAGTGGCTCGAGGATTGGGCGAAGCAGGTCGGCACGGACCTCCCGACAGGCCTGAAGGAAGGGCCCGGCTGGAACGCGTTCGTGCTTGAGGACGGCGTCGTCTACCACACGTACACGCGCCTCGCCCCCGACCGCGACCTGGTCGTCCCGTACTACCAGCAGCTGCTCGACCAGACACCGAAGGGTCGGCAGGACGAGCTCGCTGCGTACCGCAAGGACGAATACCCGTCATGACCGCGTTCGCAATCCGTAGCCGGACGGCGATCGCGTTCCTCGGCGCCGCCGCCCTTGCCTGGGCCCTCGTCGTCGACCGAATGGGCGGTATGGACGAGGGTCCCGGAACCAATCTCGGCGGCGCCCGCTGGTTTCTCGGGATCTGGGTGCTGATGACGGCGGCGATGATGCTTCCGTCTACGGTGCGGGTCGCTCCGACGGCGCTCTTCGCCGTGGGGTACCTGGCCGTGTGGACCGTCTACGGCGCCGTGGCGTACGTCGTCTTCCGGACCGTGATCTCGTTCGACACCGGCTGGCTGGCCTGGGACGCGGGTGGCCCGTACGCGGCCGGGGGTGCGATCGTCGCCGCGGGCCTCTACGAGCTCACACCGCTGAAGCGGCGATCGCTCCGGCGCTGCCGGAGCCCGCACGAGGAGGCGACGCCGTTCCAGACCGGCGTCGGTCACGGCCTCGACTGCCTCGGCTGCTCCGGCGGCTTGATGGTCGTGCTGTTCGCGGTCGGCGTGATGAGCCTCGCCTGGATGGGCGTCGTGGCCGCCGCGATCTTCGCGGAGAAGGTCCTCCCGCAGGGGCCGAGGCTCTCGCGCGGCGTGGCCGTGGCGCTGGTCGTGCTCGGCGTCTGGGTCGCGATGTCGCCCGGGAGTGTCCCGGGCCTGACCGAGCCGTCCGGGTCGCCGACGATGGAGATGCAGTCGTGAGCCCCGTCGGGACGCGCGAGGAGTGGCTGGAGGCGCG
>DATLQK010000011.1:0-22752 GCA_035535195.1 Gaiellaceae bacterium
GGGCGCCGGCTGGGCGTTCTGCGACTGGACCGCGCCGGGGTCTCCGCTCGACCCGTTTCCGGACGACGAGCCTCCGGCGCCGAACGCGCCGCTGGCCCAGATCGTCACGATCACCGCCACGACGCCTGCCACCGCCAGCAGGGGCCGCAGGTCGAGCTTTCGCGCTTCCTCCATCGGCCTCACCTCCTTCCTCGTCACGGGATGCGTCCGAACCAGAGCGCCGAGAGCGACGCGCCCAGAAGCAGGAACACCGCGCCGCCGGCGGCGAACGCCGCCGTCAGCTCGCGCTTCTCGTCCTCGAACGAGACCTGCGAGCCGATCTGCTTGTAGACCGCCTCGAGGTCGGCCTTGGTGGGCGCCTCGAAGTACTTGCCGCCGGTCTCCTGCGCCACCGTCTTCAGCGTCTCGCGGTCGGGCGGGACGTCGTAGGTTTGCGTCTGGCCGTACTGGTCGGTGATCTCCACCTGCCCGGCGTCGGTGCCGAGGGCGATCGTGTAGATCGGGATCCCCGCCTTCTTCGCCTCGTCGACGACTGCAAGCGGGTCGCTCCCGGTCGAGTTCGCGCCGTCGGAGAGGAGGAGCACCGCGAAGAGCGGCTTGTCGCCCGACTGCTGCTTCTGCTGCTCGGGGGGCGCGAGGCGAACGGATGCGAGAATCGCGTCACCCAGCGCTGTTCCGACCTCGCCGTGGATCGACTCGAGGGAGGAGCGAACGACGCTTCGGTCCTCCGTTGGCTCCTCGCGCACGCGCACCGCGCTCGAGAACGAGACGAGCCCGACCTTGAAGTTGTCGGGGACCACGTCGAGGAACGTCGCGGCGGCGGACTTGGCGGCGTCGAGCCGGCTCGGAGCGACGTCCGTGGCCGTCATCGACGCCGAGTTGTCCATCGTCAAGACGACCGTCGCGTCGTTTCGTGGCACGGCGACGACCGCCTGGGGCCGCGCCATCGCCACGATCAGCGCGGCGAGCGCGGCCAGCACGAGGGCAGCCGGCAGGTGACGCCGTCGTCCGGGGGAGGCGTCGACGACGTTCGCCAGCAGGTCGAGGTTCGTGAACCGTGCCGCGTATTTGATCCGCCTGCGCTGCAGGAGCCAGTACGCGACGAGCGCGAGCGGGATCAGCAGCAGGCCCCAGAGGATGAACGGGCTTGCGAAGCTCATCGCCGCCGCCCTTCTCGCCCGATGAACCCGGCGAAGTGGCGGAGCCAGTCGCCGGCGGTCGAGAGGACCGCGTGTGGGACGCCCAGCGAGGCGAGCTCCCTCGCGAGGTCTGTCCGCTCGGCCTCGGCCGCCTCGGCGAATCGCTCGCGCAGGCGGCGCTTCGCCGTGTCCACGTGCAGCTTGCGCCCCGTCTCCGGGTCGACGAGCCAGATGTGGCCGACGTTCGGCAGCTCCTGCTCTCGCGGGTCGCGGATCTCGACCGCGACGACCGCGTGGCGCGACGCCAGGCGCAGGAGCGGCGCCTTCCAGTCCCGCGGGCCGCGGAAGTCCGAGACGACCAGGACGAGCGACCGCTGGCGCGCGACCCGCGCCACCTGCGTCAGCGCCTCGCCGATCGAGGTCTGCCCGACCTGCTCCGGCTCGGGATCGCGCCGGAGCGCCAGCAGGACGCCGAGCAGCCCGACCCGGCCCTGGCGGGGCCGCATCGTCACGGGAGGCCTGCCACCGAAGGTCGCGACGCCGATCCGGTTACCGCGCCGGGAGGCGGCGTGGCCCATCGCGATCGCAACGCCTTCGGCGACGTCCCACTTCCGGCGGTCCGCCGTCCCGAACGTCATCGAGGGCGAGACGTCGAGGAGGAGCCACGACGTCAACGCCCGCTCGGCGACGTCCACCCGGACCTGCACCTCGTCAGTCCGCGCGGTCGCGTTCCAGTCGATCCGGCGGACGTCGTCCCCCGGCTCCCATGGGCGGATCTGCGCGAGCTCCGTGCCGAGGCCGATCTGCGCCGTTCGGTGCTCGCCGGGCAGAAGCCCTTCGACCCGCCGCCCGATCTTGAGGTCGAGGGTGCGGAGAAGCGCATCCGGCATCGGACCAGGCCCGGGCCTGGCCGGATCCCGCTCTCGATGGAGCGCGACGGCGTTCATGCGGCACGCTCGGACAGGTCGATCTCCGGCACCGGGATCGCCTCGAGGACGGCATCCACGATGGACGAGGCGCCGACCTCGGCGGCCAGCGCCTCGTAGCTGAGGACGATCCGGTGGTGCAGCGCGTCGCGCGCGAGCTCCCGGACGTCCTGGGGCACCACGTACTCGCGCCCGCGGATCAGCGCGAGGGCCCGCGCTGCAGTCACGACCGCGATCGGCCCGCGCGGGCTCGCCCCGAACGCGATGTACGGCTTCAGGTCGGCGAGGCCGGCCGCCTCCGGATCCCGCGTCGCCGTCGCGATCAGCACCGCGTAGCGTGACAGCGCAGGATCGACGTAGACGGACTTCGCGGCCTCACGGAGCGCGGCGAGCTCCTCGAGGTCGAGGATCGACCGCACCTCGGCGAGCCCTGCGAGCGACCGCTCCACGACGGTCAGCTCGTCCTCGGGCTCGGGATAGCCGACGACCACCTTCAGCATGAACCGGTCGACCTGCGCCTCGGGGAGGGGGTACGTCCCCTCGGACTCGATCGGGTTTTGCGTCGCCATCACCAGGAACGGATCCGGCGCTCGGAACGTCTCCTTGCCGATCGTCACCTGGCGCTCCTGCATCACCTCGAGGAGCGCCGACTGCACCTTCGCCGGCGCGCGGTTGATCTCGTCGGCGAGCAGGAAATTGCACATCACTGGGCCGAGCTCGACATCGAACTCGCCGGACGCCGGGCGGTACACTCGCGTCCCGACGAGGTCGCTGGGCATCAGGTCGGGCGTGAACTGGATGCGGTTGAAAGTGCCGCCGAGCACCTGCGCCGTCGTCTTGATCGTCAGGGTCTTCGCGAGGCCAGGGACGCCCTCGATCAGCAGGTGGCCGTCGGCAAGTAGGCAGACGAGCACTCGCTCGAGCATCGTGTCCTGGCCTGCGATGACGCGCTTGATCTCGAACAGGGCCTGTTCCAACCGGTTCTGGCCGGGGGCTTCGGCTAGGGGTGACTCGTGCATCGGGTCTCCTCGGGTCGTGGGATGGCCACTAGGAAACCCACATGCTCTAAGGAGCACCTGAACGCTGTCTAAGAATTCGGTGTGAGCCAAGGAACCACGCGCGGTTTGACCGCGGCGACAACGAGGCGGATCATGGCCCTGTGCGCGAGCTCCGCCTCTCGACGATCGGCGGTGTAGCGGCCCTCGTGACCGTCGCCGGCTTCGTCGTCGGCATCGCGATGATGGCGACGAACGGGGTGCAACTGCTGATCCCGGAGACGGGCAAGGACGGAGCAGAGTGGGCGGCGGACGTCCAGGACGCCGGCAACTGGTTCGTGGTCGGGGCCGCGATCGTCGGCCTAGCCGGGTTCGCGGGGATGATCGCGCTGATCGGCTTCTACGACGTGCTCAAGGGCGCGGGGCCGGTGATGATCCTGGCGCCGATCCTCGGCGCCGTCGGCCTCACGCTCGTAACGGTCTCGCACGTGATGCCGATCGCGATCGCGCAGGAGCTCGCGCCGTCGTACTCGCCGATCCGGGCCGACACCTTCGACACGTTCGCGTCGACGTGCCTCTGGTTGAACTACTTCGGGAACGTGCTGAACTGGGGCGTCGTGACGCCGCTCTACGCCGTCGCGATCCTGAAGACCGGGGCGCTGCCGCGGTGGATCGGGTACGTCGGGCTTGTCTCCGCCGTCTTCGCCGGCTGGCTCGGCGTGCTCGCGCCGGCGTCGAGTGTGCTCGAGGGCCTAACGACGATCGGCTTCTTCGCGTTCTTCATCTTCCTCGCCGCCATGGGCGTGTCGATCCTGCGCCGCCGCGAGCCGCCGCCCGAAGCGGCGCCGGCGGCCGTCGCGTAGATCACTAGCCTTCCGCCGTGCACATCGAGGGGGAGAAGCGCTTCGCCGCGCCGCCGGACCAGGTCTACGAGGCGCTGACAGATCCCGATCGGCTCGGCGCCGCCTTCAGCGCAATCGAGCGGGTCGACGCGGAGGGCGACGACTGGACGGTGCTCGTCCGGCCGCCGGTGCCCGGGGGCTTCCGGCTCAAGTTCTCGGTCCGGCTGGAGGAGCTACGCCGGCCTGATCACGCGCGGCTGCGGGCGTGGGGCAAGAGCCTCGCCGGCCGCATCTCGGTCGACAGCTCGTTCGACCTCGAGCCGGAGGGGACGGGGACGCTCATGCGCTGGAGCGCGGAGGTGGACGCCGCCGGCCTCTTCAGCGGCCTCGGCAACCAGGCGCTCGGGCCGGTGGCGAAGCAGCAGGCTGAACGGGCCCTCGCGCGCCTCGAGCCCCAGCCGGCGAAGGGCTAGAACGCTCCTAGGCGATGTCGACGTGGCGTTCCGCGATGCACGCGCCCGCCCAGCGCTCGGCCGTCTCGATCAGCCGCCCGGCGAGCTCCTCTCGCCGCACCTGCTCCTCGGGGAGCGAGTCCGACGGGATCTCGATCCGGACCTGGTGGATCGATGCCTCGGAGTGGTCGTCGATCTCATGGCGCTCCTCCGAGACGATCGAGACGGAGCTGACCTTCTCGAGGAGCTGCTCGGCCAGGTCGTCGATCTCGGCCGGCGTCGCCTCGCGGCCCGCATAGATGCCGAAGTTGACGCGGACCTCGAGCGCCGGCGGCGACTGTTCGTGGACGGCGAACGCAAGCGTGTCCAGGTTTGACCTCATCCTCCGCCCCTTCCCGAAAGGGATAAAGACCTAACGCTCGCGCGGTTCCCAGCGGAAGCCTCGAAGCGCGATGACGAGGCCGAAGACGCCCCAGGCGGCGATCACGGCGACATCGCTCAGGTGGTCCCAGACCGACGAGTCGTAGACGACGATGTCGCGGCAGAGCCTGATCATGTGGCTCAGCGGCAGGATCGAGCCGATCGCCTGGAGGGCGGCCGGGAACGCCTCCTCGGAGAAGAACGCCCCGGAGATGAAGGAGATCGGGAGGTAGATCGCATTCACGACGGCCGACGAGCCTTCCGCGCTCTTCACCACCGTCGTGAGCGCGATCCCGAGCGCGGCGAAGGCGCCGGAGCCGAGCAGCAGCACGACTGCGAACGAGACGAGCGAAGAGGGGGGTGAGACGTCGTAGGCGAACCGCGCGATCACGACGAGGATCACGGCCTCGAGGACGAAGATCAGGATGAACGACGCGAGCACGGCCTCGATGTACGTGGGCCCGGGCAGAGGCGTCGCGCGAAGTCGCTTCAGGACGCCCGACTCCCGGCGGATCACGAGGATGAGCGCGAGACCGGCGAACGTGGTCGCCGCCGCCCCGTACCCGATCATGCCGCCGAGCAGGAACTTGTAGCCGTCGACCCCGTTGACCTCCTCGTCACCGTAGGCGGAGCCGAGCAGGAAGTAGAAGACGATCGGGAGCAGGAAGGTGAAGAACGCGAGCTCCCGGCTGCGCCAGAAGAGCCGCTGCTCGGCCTGCAGCTGGTGGAGGAAGAGCCTCATTCCGGCTGCTCCTCGTGCTCCTCGGTGAGCGAGAGGTAGATCTCCTCGAGCGTCGGGCGGTGGACCTCGAGGGCAACGAGCTCGTGGCCGTTCTGGAGCGCCTGCGAGGTGAGTTCGTGGAGGAGCCGGGTGGGCTCTTCCGTCTCGATCACGACCTCTTCGCCGTCCCGGCGGAAGCGGACGACGGTCGAGGCGGTGCCGGCGATCAGCTCGGCCGGCGTCCCGGAGGCGACGATCTCGCCCCGGCGCAGGACGGCGACGCGGTCGGCGAGCTGTTGCGCCTCCTCGATGTAGTGGGTGGTCAGCAGGATCGTCTTCCCGAGCGAGCGGAGGTTGCGGATCGTCTGCCACGCCGCCCGCCGGGCGCCGGGGTCGAAGCCCGTCGTCGGCTCGTCCAGGAAGATCAGCTCCGGGTCGCCGATCAGTGCGACGCCGAGATCGAGCCGCCGCTTCTGCCCACCGGAGAGCGTCCGCACCTTCGAGTCGGCCTTCTCCTCGAGGCCGACGAGCCGGACGACCTCCTCGACCGGCCGCGCTCGCTCGTAGTAGCCGGCGAAGAGTCGGAGATGCTCGAGCACGGTCAGGTTCGGGAAGAGCTCGCCCTCCTGGGGCACGACGCCGATGCGCGCCCGCCACTCGCGGCCGTCTCGCTCCGGGTCCACGCCGAGCACGCGCACCTCGCCCGCGTCGCGCTTCCGGTAGCCCTCGAGGATCTCGATGGTCGTCGTCTTCCCGGCGCCGTTCGGCCCGAGCAGACCGAAGACCTCGCCCGAGCGCAGCTCGAAGTCGATTCCGCGGACGGCCTCGACCCCGTCGTACGCCTTCTGGAGACCTGTTACCTCGACGGCGTTCATCTATCTGGTAGAGATGTTACTATCTATCTACCCGATATGTCAACGACCCTGACGCCTACGGCCCGCGTGATTCTCGGGATGCTTCGCCTCGGCGCGCAGACCGGGTACGACATCAAGCGGGCGATCGACCATTCCACGCGGTTCTTCTGGAGCGCGAGCTACGGGCAGATCTACCCCGAGCTCCGCAAGCTCGAAGAGCGCGGGCTCGTGACAGGACGTCCGGATCCGCGCGGGGGCGTGAAGCGGACGTCGTACACGCTCACCGACGCCGGCGAGCAGGCGCTCGCGGAGTGGCTCACAGACCGCGAGTCGTACACGTTCGAGCTGCGGGACGAGGGGCTGCTCCGGTTCTTCTTCGGGGACCTGCTCGCCCGAGACGACGTCATCGCAAATTTGCACTTTCAGCAGGCCTTTTGCGACTTCGTCCTGGAGCGCTTCCGGGAGCTCGAGCCGCAGGCGCGGACCGGTTTCATCGAGGATTCGCAGATGTACCCGTACCTCGCGCTCGATTACGGGATCCAGTACATGGAGTGGATGCGCGACTGGTGCGAGCGGACTGCGGGGCAGCTGGAGTCGGGCGAGCTGCCGCCGGCTCCCGAGAGCGCATAGTCATCGGCGCGGTCCGGGCCGGGCTGCGGGTGGGCCGCGCCCGGCCCGGCGCGCTAGGGGGTCAGCCGCGCGCTCGGGACCGCACCGATACCTCGTGGGGTAGGACGACGGGTGTGACCCGAGGTTGGAACGGGAACACCCAGACCGTGGAAGAGCGCGAGCGGGATGAGCCCGACGAGCTCGAGGCTTCGGTGCTACCGGAACGTGAGGCGATCTCGCTGATCTCGCCTGATCCGGTACCGCCTGTCGACCCGGACGCCGAGCCCGAGGAAGACCAGCTCCACTAGCGCGTCAGCCGGTAGAGGCGGCCGTGCTCAGTGTCGGCGATCCAGCAGGCCGCACCGGTCACCGCCGTGCCGTTGACGGTGATACGCCCGGTCGGGCGGATCGTCTCGACGATTGTGTTCGTGGCGGAGTCGATGCGGAGAACTCGCTCGACGAACGGGTTGCCGCGGAGGTCGTCCTGCGTCGTCGGCGCGGCGACCCAGATGCTCCCGCCCGCGGCTCGAACGTCGATTCCGCCGGCCCCGATCTCGATCGTCGCCTGAACGGCTCCCGTTGCCGGGTCGACGCGCAGGAGGTCGGTGCCGCGGCCCGTGACCCAGAGCGAGCCGGCGGCGAAGACCATCCGTTCCGGCGCGTCGCCGGGCAGCTTCGAGAGCGGTGTGATCGCGTTCGTCGCCGGGTCGATCCGCTCGAGCGTCCCGTCGCGGTGGTTGACGATCCAGATCAGCCCGCCCTGTTCGACTAGAGCGGAGGCGCCGTCGCCCGTCGGGAGCTGTGCGACCACCCTCCGGCTCGACGGGTCGTAGCGGATCAGGCGCCGCGCGTCGTCGTCGTGGGCCCAGACCGATCCCGCGGCGGTCCAGATGTAGGAGAACCCGGTCCCGCTGAATGCCGGCGTCGCGCGTCCGGTTTGCAGGTCGACCCGGCTCACGACGGCGCCGCGCTCGGCGGCCCACACCGCGCCGAGGCCGGCGGCGACCGCATACGGATTCGCGCCTCGGACGCCCAGGATCGCGCGCGTCTCGCCCGTCGCGGGATCGACGCGGCGTAGCGTTCCGTTCGCGCGGCAGCCCACCCAGAGCGAGCCGTCCACGCCGAGCGCGTACTGCGGGTAGGGCGGCGACGATCCGCCGCAGAGGCGGAACGCCTGGGCGGTCGGCAGCGCTGAGGCGAGCGGCCTCGCCGGCGCGACCTTCACGGTGCCGACGGCTCGGCCCGGGCTCAACAGCTGCCAGCGGCCCGAGAACGGGAACACCGCGCGAAGCCGGTAGCGGTTCCGCCCGAGGGCCCGAACGCCGACCCTCTGCCTCGTCCATTCCTGGCGACAACCGCGGGACGCCGCGCCGACCGGATGACCCCCGTCCACGGCTGGGCTGCTCGCGCGGCTGCGACCTTCGCCGGGGTCGTGGCCACCAGCGGAGCGGCCGAGGGAGCGCCGGCCAGCGAGAGCAGGAGCACGGCGCTCCCCAGGAGTCTCATGTCGCTCTTACACCGGGTGACCGGCGGTGGTTCCGCGGCTTAGGCTGGTCGACATGCCTCCGGCAGAGTGGCCTCGTCGGTACGGACAGCTCTTCGACCAGGCTGCCGAGGAGTACGACAAGGTCCGTCCGACCTACCCGCCTGCGCTGGTCGACCTCGCGATAGAGCGCGGTGGGCTCGGCTCCGCGTCGCGCGTGGTCGAGGTCGGCTGCGGCACCGGGAAGCTGACAGAGCTACTCGCGGAACGCGGCCTGCAGGTCGACGCAGTCGATCCGGGGCCGAACATGATCGACGTTGCTCGGCGCCGCGTCGGGCAGGATGCGTCGGTCGAGTTCCACGTCGGGCGCTTCGAGGACGTCGAGCTGCCGCTCGGTGCCTTCGACGCGGCTTTCTCCGCTACGGCGTTCCATTGGGTCGAGCCGAAGGTCGGCTGGCGCAAGGCCGCGTTGCTCCTCGAGCCCGGCGGCCTCCTCGCTCTGCTGACCCACATCGTCGTACGGGACGAGGAGTCGGCGGCGGCGCACGAGGCGCTGCTCGACGTTCTGCGGGAGCACGAGCCCCAGCTAGCCCGCTTCTGGCACGAGGTACGTCAGCTCGACACGGTCCTCGCGGGCGTGCCGGCCCGCTCCGGCAACGCCTCAGCGACCTGGGACTGGGTGATGAACGACGGCCAGCACGGACTGAAGGTCGAGGAGGCCGCTGACCTGTTCGAGGACGTTCAGGTTGCAACGGAGACACGGACGGTTCGCGAGACGGCGGACGAGCTGGTCGAGCACTTTCGCACCACGTCGCTCTGCCAACAGCTCGAGCCGGCTCGGCGCGAGGCGCTCCTCGCAGCCGACCGACGCGTTGTCGAGGAGTTCGGCGGGACGATCAGCTCCACCTTCGCCGCGGTGTTGATGACTGCGCGTCGTCAGTAGATGAACCGCGTGAGATGGAAGAAGAGCGGCGCCGCGAAGAGCAGCGAGTCGATCCGGTCCAGCACGCCGCCGTGCCCCGGCAGCAGCGTGCCGAAGTCCTTGACGCCGCGGTCGCGCTTGATCGCCGACATCACGAGGCCGCCCGCGAACCCGGCGAGCGCGATCAGCAGCGCCAGTCCCGCCGCCGCGGGCGGGCTGAAGGGTGTCACCCACCAGAGCGCTGCCCCGAGCAGCGTCGCGCAGGCGACCCCGCCGAGGAATCCCTCCCAGGTCTTGTTCGGGCTGACCCCGGGGGCGATCGGCCGGTGCCCGAAGAGCTTGCCCCAGCTGTACTGCAGCACGTCGCTCGCCTGGACGACGATGACGAGGAAGAGGAGCAGCTTCCCGGTCCCGCTGTCGTAGCCCTCGACGTCGAGGAGCAGAAGCGCGGGCGCGTAGCTGACGCAGTAGACGCAGGCCATCAGCCCCCACTGGATCGTCGCGACACGCTCGAGGAACCGGTCGGTGTCGCCGGCGAGAACGAGCCGCGCCGCCAGGAGCAGGAACACGTAGACCGGGATCAGGATGCTGAAGAGCCCGTACCACTCGATCCCGACCAGGAGGTACTGGACGGGAATGACGACGAAGAAGCTCCACGTGAGGGCGCGATGGTCGGCGCGCGCCGTCGGGCTCAACGTGACGAACTCGCGCAGGGCGAGGAACGACAGGAGCGCGAAGAGGACGATCGAGCCGATCCCGCCGGTGAGGCTGGCGACCGCGAAGACCGCGACCATCGCCCACCACGCTGTGATCCGGGCGTTGAGGTTGGCGACCGTCTCGCGGGAGGCATCCGTCCTCGCCCGGCGCTTCAGCACCTGCCCCACGACCGTCGAGACCAGGAGCACCGCGACGACGCCGCCGATCAGCCAGAGGAGCTCGCGGTCCACTACTCGGTCTCCCTCAGCGTTTCGAGCGCACCGCGCGCGCGGGCCAGGAACTCGTCCTTGGGCTCACCGTCGTACAGCCGGAGTGTCGGGCCGAAGACGACGCGGGAGACCATCGGCACCGGCAGGAACTCGCCCTTCGGAAGGATCCGGTTCAGGTTCTCGATCGCGACCGGCACGAGCTCGGCAGCCGGAGCCGCCCGGCAGAGGTGGAAGAGGCCGGTCTTGAACGGCGCGACTTCCTCTCCCGTGCCTCGGGTCCCCTCCGGGAAGAGGATCAGCGAGTCTCCGGTCGACAGGCACTCGGCCATCCGGTCGACGCTCTCGCGGGCGTCGGGGCCCCCGCGGTCGATCAGCAGGGCGCGAAAGACCTCGCCGGCGAAGTAGCGGCGCAGTCGGCTCGAGTCCCAGTAGTCCCGCGCGGCCACCGGGCGCGTCCGGGCGCGGAGTTCGGGCGGGAGGTACGACCACAGCAGCACGAAGTCGAGGTGGCTCGTGTGGTTGGCGAAGTAGACGCGAGGCGCGGCCGTCGGGCGCTCGGCCCACTGGACCGAGCCTCCGGCGATCAGACGGGCGAGCCCGGCCACGGCCGAGCCGATCATCGGGTCGCCAGCTCCCGTGCGACGAGCCGCAGGCGGCGACCGGCCGTGAAGAGCGACCCGGCCAGGATCAGGACGAGCGCCGCTGCGAGGAAGCCGCCGCGGAAGTCGCCGCCGGCGAGCTCTCCGAGGGAGAGGAGGCATGCAGCTGTGAGGACGGCCATCCGGTGCGGCTTCGCCATCGGACCGACGAAGTGCTGGTGCGTGCCGAGCGCACCTCCGAGCACGCGGACGTACGCGGTGAGGACGGCGGCGGTCGCGGCCGCCCAGCCGAGCGGCTCACCCCAGGACCAGGCGACCGCGTAGCCGGCGCAGGCGATGATCACGACGTCCGCGACGCGATCCGGGACCTCGTTGTAGAGGTCGCCCAGCGGCGAGGCGAGACCGCCCTCGACCGCGAGGAGCCCGTCGAGCATGTTGCAGAGGAGCCGGAGCTGGATCGAGACCGCAGCCGCGACGAGCAGGACTGCCTGGAGCGGGCCCCCGGCGTGAGGCAGCGCCACAAACACGGCTCCGGCGACGACTGCGAACACCACCCCGAGCCCCGAGACGTGGTTGGGGCGGACGCCCGAGCGCGACAGCCAACCGGCGACGGCACGGGCAGATCCCCGTGTGCGGGTCTTGAGCGGGCGGCGCTCCACGAGTCCTGTATCGGCCGGGCCGGGCGGCTGGTTTACTGAACCGCGTGGCCGACTTCCGCTACGTCGTCGCGGACGTCTTCACCGACACGCCGCTCGCCGGCAACCAGGTGGCCGTCTTCACCGACGCGGCAAAGATCCCGGATCACCTGCTCCAGCCGCTGGCGAAGGAGATCAACTTCTACGAGACGGTCTTCGTCTACCGAGCGGAGGCGGATGGCCACGCGCGGCTGCGCATCTTCACGCCGCGGACCGAGCTGCCGTTCGCCGGGCACCCGACGCTCGGCACGGCCTTCATCCTGGCCGCGCCGCTGCAGCTCGGTGAGATCCGGCTCGAGACGGGCGCCGGGACCGTCCCCGTGCGCCTCGACCGCGACGAGTCCGGCCGCATCGTCTTCGGCCGCATGGACCAGCCGATCCCGACGATCGAGCCCTATCCGGACGAGGTTGCGCTCCTCGAGGCGCTCGGGGTTGAACGCTCGCACCTTCCCGTCGAGCTCTACGACAACGGGATGCGCCACGTCTACGTCACGCTCGGCTCCCCGGAGGAGGTCGCGGCGCTCCAGCCGGATCTCGGGCGGCTCTCTCAGCTCCCGCCGGTGCTCGGCGTGAACACGATCGCCGGCTCCGGCTCGAAGTGGAAGACGCGGATGTTCGCCCCCGCGGGCGGCGTCGCGGAGGATCCGGGCACGGGCTCCGCGGCCGGGCCGCTCGCGCTCCACGCCGCCCGGCACGGACGTGTCGCGTTCGGCGACGAGCTCGAGATCTCCCAGGGCGCCGAGATCGGCCGGCCCTGCACGCTCTTCGCCCGTGTCGAGGGCTCCGCAGAGCAGGTCGAGCGCGTCGAGGTCGGGGGCTCTGCGGTGACCGTCGCCCGCGGCGAGTTCAGGCTCCCGTAAGCGTCCTGGAAAAACCTCGCGGGCGCGGGCGCAGCTAGCGGGCTAGCTCCACCCGCCGGATCTCCCAGGGACGGAGATCCACTTCAGCCTCCCCGAATCTCGCCGACACCCGCTCGGGGTGCTCGCACGCGACCGTGGCCTCGAGCCGGCGGCCGCGGCGCCGCAGCGCCGAGAGCACGACCCCGTCGCCGCTGAGCTCCGGCCCCGCCGCGCTTCGCGGGCCGTCGAGCGCTCGACCGGGAGCGACCAGGAAGGGATGGCGGTAGCGCTCGAGCTGCGCGTGGACGGCCGCCTGGTGCCAGTCGCCCGCGTGCGGGTAGAGGGCGAACTCGATGCTCCACGGGCCGCGGCACTGGCCGTCCGGGATCGCGATCTCGGGCCCTGCCGGGCTCTCACGGTAGGCATGCGCGCTGCGGCTGATCAGCCCGGTCGCGCGCAAGAGGGTGAGCGCGAGCTCGCGGCCCTCGACGAGCTCGTACTCCATGGCGTGCCGGAAGAGCGCGGCGACGCCGCCGGCGGCGACGAACCCGTAGGCGGGGAAGGTCGGCAGCGCCACCTCGCCGAAGCCCGCCTCCGCCTCGAGCCCCCGCTCGACGACCGCGAACTGCCCCTCCGCCGCCGAGCTCGCCGCCTTGCGCGGGAGCGGGACGTGGAATCGGAGCCGGTGGTCGTCGCAGGGATTGTCGAAGGCGACCTTGATCCGGCAGAACGGCTCGCCGGCCCGCAGCTCGACGAGCGTCTCGACCTCGACCGGCACCTCCTCTCGCGACCAGCGGTAGGCGCGGACGACGCTGAGGGCTCCACGTACCGGCCCTGGCGCGGCGACCGACACGCGCACGGCGTCCGGCGTGTCGACGGCATGGTCGTCCGGCGGCGGCGCGTAGTTGTAGCTGTCTCCCTCGTCGCCGCCGTCCACCAGGCGGCCGACTCGCTCGATCCCGTTCACGGTCAGCGTGCCGTCGTCGCCGACGACGACGGAGACGAGGCCGTTGTCGAGCCGCCGCTCCTCGACGTGCACGGGGTCGTCGAGCGACCCCAGGCCCTCCACCGGCAGGAACGCCTGCCACCCGAGGGCGGGCGCCGGCACCTCCGCGACCACGGTCGCCCGTGGCCGTGCCGCGATCCGGATCTCCCACTCGTCGTCGGCGCCGCTCGTTGCCAGGGCGAGCTCCTGCTTCAGCTCGTCGAGGTGCAGCCAGATCGGGTTGTCCTCGTCGTCGACGAGGAACGTGATCTGCCGGTCGGCGATCGTCATCCCGTTCAGGCGCCGCGCGAAGAGCTCGCGGCCGTGGAGCCGGCGGCGCAACCACTCGGGCGCCTCGGAGCCGCGAACTGGCTCTCGGTGCAGCAGCGGCTCGTTCCGGTCGACCAGCTGGGTCGCGACCCGCGTCCCGTCGGCGCTCTCGAGTGCGAGCTCGTCCCACTCGTCCGGCACGGCCAGGCTCAGCTCGACGAGCCCTGTGCGCGCGACCGGCGACGGGTTGAAGGCGGCGACGGTGCCGAGCGGCGCTTTCCCCGCCTCACGCCGAACCGCGTCCTCGGCGAGCCCCATCGCGATCTGCTCGGCCTCGGCGCAGCGGACGAGCACCTGCGTCGAGACCTCGTCCACGGAGCAGCCGCAGATCGAGTCGTGCGCCGAGTTCTCGATCACCCGGCGCCAGGCGAGGTCGAGCAACCGCTCGGGCCACGCCGCGCCGTAGAGCGCCTGGAACGGCTCCGCGTACCTCGTCAGCGCGCGCTCGGCCCCGGCCATCGCCGCCTTCAGGTCGAGCCGCGCCGACAGCGTGCCCATCAGGATGTTCGCGCGGGCGCTCGAGCGCAGCTCGCCGCGCCACCGCGCGGCGTGCAGCCGGCCGTCGAGGCTCTCGAGATAGGCCGGCAACGTCGAGACCTGCACGGCGGCGCCGCTCTCCTCGAGCAGATCGGCGAGCTGGGGGAGCGGCTCCATGTGGTCGGTGCCGAACATCGCAAGGATCGGCTCGTCGCCGAAAAAGTCGCGGTGCGATGCGCGAACCGCCTCCAGTCCGCGGCCGACCCGCCCCGGCACGTCCAGCAGGTACGCCCCGTTCCCGTACCCGTGCGGGAGGTACTCGGTGCGGACGGACGAGCCGTCCGGCGCCTCCCACTCGAAGACGTGCGAGTCGATCTCCGCGGGCACGCCGCGCCACACGACCGCCTGTCGGATCCCGCCGAGCCGCAGGATCTGCGGCATCTGCGCCACGTGGCCGAACATGTCGGGCAGGTACCCGACCGCCATCGCGCCGCCGAGCTCCTCGCCGCGCCGCTGGCCGTACTCGAGGTTCCGGAGGATCGTTTCGCCGGAGACCAGGAACTCGTCCATCAGCACCTGCCACGGGCCGATCGCGAGACGCCCTTCCTCGACCAGGCGGCGGATCCGCGGCTCGGCCTCCGGACGGACCTCCAGGTAGTCGTCGACCGTAGCTAGTTGGCCATCGAGCGTAAAGCGGTAGCGGGGGTCGGCCTCCATCGCGTCCAGGAGCCGGTCGATCAGCCCGACGAGGCGCAGCCGGAAGCGCTGGAACGGGAAGTACCACTCGCGGTCCCAGTGGGTGTGGGGGACGAGGTGGACGATCGGCAAGCGGGTGACTCTAGTGCGTAGGTTGCGGGGGATGAAGTGGGTGCTCGGCGTGGTGCTGGCGACTGTCGTCGCCTGCTCGGCTGCGGGCGCTGCACCTCCGTCTCGGTCGCTCGGCGTGCCGTGGGACGGGCGGCTCGTGGGGGGCGTCAGGCTCCCTGCCCAGAGCGACGACTTCGTCACCTGGGACCACGTGCACAAGCGTTCGCCGAACCCGGACTGGAGGCGCTACGGGAACGCCAGGCTGATCCGGACGTTGACCGGCGTGCTCGGCGACTGCGCGGCGGAGCATCCCGGCGCTGCGCGGGTCGTCGTCGGCGATCTGTCGCGCCCGCGCGGAGGCGAGTTCGGCCGGCGCTTCGGCGCCCCGGGCCATGCGTCGCACCAGAACGGCCTCGACGCGGACGTCTACTACCCGCGGCGCGACCACCGCGAGCGCCCGCCGACGGCGCGGCGCCAGATCGACCACGACCTCGCCCAGGATCTGCTGAACCGCTTCGTCGCGGCGGGGGCCGCCAAGGTCTTCGTCGGCCCCCGGCTCGGCCTGACAGGGCCGCCGGCGGTCGTTGAGCCGCTGCCCGCGTACCACGACAACCACATGCACGTCCGGCTGCCGGGCGACGGCGTCCGCTCGCAGGCGATCGGCGAGAGCACCCGCGGGCTGCCGATCCGGCTCTTCACGCTCGGCTCCGGTCGGCCGCGGATCCTCGTCGTCGGCTGCATCCACGGGAACGAGTGCGCCGGAAGCGTCGTCGCGACGCGGCTCCTGTACGCCCGTCCACCCCGGCGGGGGTCGATCGCGATCGTGCAGGACCTCAACCCCGACGGCCACGCTGCGAGGCGCCGCGGGAACGCCCACGGCGTCGATCTCAACCGGAACTTCCCGGGCACCTGGCGCCGACTGCCGACGTCGGGACCATCGCCGGAGTCGGAGGTCGAGACCCAGCTGGCGATGAGCCTGATCCGGCGGCTCCGGCCCGAGATCACGATCTGGTTTCACCAGCCGCAGACGCTCGTGCGGGCCTGGGGCCCGAGCGTCGCGGTGGCGCGCCGCTACGCGCGGCTCGCCGGCATGCGCTTCCGGCGCCTGCGCTGGCCGCCGGGCTCGGCGACCGCCTGGCAGCACGGCGCCTTCCCTGGCTCCCGCGCGTTCGTCGTCGAGCTGCGCCCGGGCGAGCTCGGGATCCGCGAGGCCGGGCGCTACGCCGAAGCGGTGCGGCGGCTCGCTGCGGCTACTTGACCGAGCCCGAGAGGAGGCCCTGGACGAAGTAGCGCTGCAGCGCGAAGAACACCGCGAGCGGCACGATCATCAGCAGGAATGCCCCGGCGCTCAGCAGGTGCCACTCGATCCCGTAGGTGGACTGCAACTGGTTGATGCGGATCGTCATCGGCCAGAGGTCGGAGTTCTGGACGAAGATCAGGGCCATCAGCAGGTCGTTCCAGACCCAGAGGAACTGGAAGATGGCGAAGGACGCAAGGGCGGGGACGGACAGCGGCAACACGACCTTGAGGAAGATCCGCGCGTGTGAAGCGCCGTCGACCTTCGCCGCCTCGATCAGGTCCCGGGGCAGGGTGATGAAGAAGTTCCGGAGCAGGAAGATCCCGAGCGGCAGGCCGAACGCGGTGTGCGCGAGCCAGATTCCCCAGTACCAGTCGGCGAGGCCAAAATCTCGGAACCGCTGGAGGAGCGGGACGAGCGCCATCTGGATCGGGACGACCATCAGCGCGACGATGAGCAGGAAGATCGTGTCCCGGAACGGGAAGCGGATCCAGGAGAACGCGTAGGCGGCCATCGCCGCGAGGGTCAGCGGCAGCAGCGTCGACGGGATCGTGATCATCAGGCTGCTGACGAACGCCGTCCCCATCTTCGCGTTGGTCAGAACGAGGTCGTAATTGTGGAGCGTGAAGTTGAAGTCCGTAAGCGAGCTCCACCAGCTCGAGGACTGGATCTCGTCGCGCGGCCGGAACGACGTCACGGCGAGTCCCACCGTCGGCACGAGCCAGATCACGGCGATCAGCAGAAGCCCGACGTGGATCGGCGTGCGCGAGATCATGCGGACCGCCTTCTCGCCGGTCGTAGCCGCCGGGCGCTCGACGCTGACTTCAGCCGTTGCCATCAGTGCCTCTCCCAGTGATGCCGCCAGGGACCGGCATGCATTGCTGGGCGAGGCACTACCCGACCACCCGCTCGCTGCGGAACCGGCGGATGTTGAAGAGCATGATCGGGACGATCAAGAGCAGCATCACGACTGCGACAGCCGCGCCGTAGCCGGCCTCGCCGTTCTGAAAGGTCTCGTCGTACATCGTGAAGGCGATGACCTCGCTGGCATTCCCCGGACCGCCGCCGGTCATCACGTAGATGATGTCGAAGAGCTTGATCACGTTGATCAGCAGCCAGACCGCGACGACGGAGATCGGGAGCGAGAGCAGCGGCAGCTGGATCCGGCGGAAGATGTCCCACTCGGAGGCGCCGTCGGTTCGCGCGGCCTCGATCACCTCCTGCGAGATCCCCTTGAGCGCGGCTGAGAGCACGACCATCGCGAAACCCGTCGACGCCCAGACGTAGGCGAAGATCAAGGCGTAGTTGACGACGTCGGCTCGCCCGTACCACGAGATCGGGTCGGCGCCGAAGGCGCTGATCACGGCGTTCAGGGAACCGATGTTCGGGTCGGGGTCGTAGACGAACTTCCAGATGATCGCCACCGCTGTGGCCGAGATCGCCATCGGGATGAAGATGACCGCCTTGATGTACGACTCGTAGAAGACCCGGACGGAAAGCACGGCGATCAGCAGCCCGAGCGCGAGCGAGATCGAGGTGTAGAGGACGACCCACTTGAGATTGTTGATCAGGGCGCCCTCGGGGGGGAACACCTCCAGGTTGAGGAAGTCCTTGTCGTCGGTGAAGAGCGTCTTGTAGTTGTCGAAGCCGACCCAGCGCGTGATCTCGAGCCGGCCGTTCGTGTTCGCGAAGCTGAGGGCGATCGTGTTGATCAGCGGGTAGAGCACCAGGCCGGCGAGCACGAGCACTGCCGGCCCGATGAAGAGGAGCGCCTGCCAGTTCTCCCGCTTGTAGAAGGGCAGCCGCCGTCCCCGGGGTCGTCCGACCGGTCCGGGGACGGCGGTGCTGCTCACGTCGTGCCTAGTCCTGCTGGGCGAAGGCCTTCTCGGCCCCCGCCTGGTAGTCGTCGAGGAGCGTGTTCATGTTGTTCGGGTTCTTGACGATCTTCTGTAGGAGCGTCCCGAAGTCCTGACCGAGCGTGCCGGGCAGGAGGTCGGAGCCGTCGAACAGGAACGACTCGGCGGTCTTCAGCTGCTCCGCCTCCTTGCTGACCAGCTCGTTCGGGTAGTCGCTTGCCGTCACGCCCTTGTTCGGCGAGGCGATCGCCCCGGTCGAGACCCAGATCTTTCCCGCCTCCGGGGTGGCGAGGTAGTCGATCAGCTTGGCTGCGTCGCTGTCGTTGACGAACGCCGACGCGACGTCACCGCCGCCGACGAGCGGGTTGCCGTTGGCCTGGTTGATCTGGGGCCACGGGAAGAAGTCGATGTCCTGCCCGACCTTCAAATCCTTGTTGACCTGCCCGAGCGCGATGCCGCCGACGAACCCGCCCTCCATGTACATCTCGGCCACCGGATGCTTCGAGAACACACGGCCGATGCCGTCCACGAAGCCGATGCCGAGCGCGGTGTCGATGCCACCGGCGACGTACTGGTCGTTGACGACGCTCGTCATCGTGTTCAGAGCGTCCTTCACGCTCTGGTCGTTGAAGGCAAGGTCGCCGTTGAAGAGCTTCGTGTAGTTGTCCTGGCCCGCCTGGCGCGCGTAGATGTTCTCGAACCAGTCGGTCAGCGTCCACGAGTTGTCACGCCCCTGTGCGCCGACGGCCCATGGGCTGTCGCCCTTGGCCTTGTAGTCCTTCGTGATCTGCATCAGCTCGTCCCAGGTCTTCGGGATCTGGAAGTTGTTCTGCTGGAAGGAATTCGGCTTGTACCAGATGGTGCTCTTGGAGTTCGCCTTCGCCACGACGCCGTAGACGGTGTCGTCGACGGTGGCCAGGCTCGTCCAGGTGTCGCTGTAGTTCTCGTTGATCTTGTCCGGGTCGAGCCCGAGATCCTCGAGCGAGATCAGCGAGTCGTCACGTGCGAGCTCGGCCACCACGCCCGGCCGCGGGATGATCGCGACCTCGGGTGGGTTGCCCGCCGCGAGCTTCGTCCGGATCACCGGGAGGAAGTCGCGGGCCGACTCGTACTTGGTCTTGATCCCGGTGTCCGCCGTGAACTTGTCGAGGACCTTCTGAAAGGCCTCTTGCTCGCTGCCGCCCCAGAGGGAGAAGACGGTCAGCTGGCCGTCGCCCTCCTTCGTCCCTCCGCCGCCGTCGTCGCCACCGCACGCGCCCAAAGCGAGGGCGACGGCGGCGAGCACGGCGATCGGAAGCCATCGCTTGCGCGTCATGGAGATGCTCCTTTCCCGTCGTTCGGTTCGTCGTAGATTGCCGTGCCTGTCTCGGTGTCGAAAAAATGGAGCGACCGCGTGTCGACCGCGATCTCTGCGTCGTTGCCCTCTCGCACCTTCGAATCGGGTGCGAACCGGCCGACGACGACGGTGCTCGACCCCTCTCCTCCGCTAAGTTCTTCCGCCGTCGTTCCCGCATCGGCCGCGAGCTCCTTCACCTCCTCCGTCAGCGCCGGCGGGGCGTTCAGCCGGAAGTGCACCATCAGCTCGGAGCCGAGCGCCTCGCGCAGCTCCACCTGCCCGCGGAGGCGGCGGTCGGACGGTGAGTCGGGTACGAGCGCTGCGTCCTCCAGCTGCTCCGGCCGCACGCCGACGACGACCTTGCGGCCTTCGTAGTCCATGAGCGCCGGCCGGGCGGAGATGAGCTCGTCGTCGAGGCGAAGCTTCTGCTCGCCGAGGGCGACGTCGAGGTTGCCGTCCGTGCGCTCGAGCGTGGCCTCGAGCAGGTTCATCGCGGGCGAGCCGATGAAGCCGCCGACGAACAGGTTGGCCGGATGGTCGTAGAGCTCCTGCGGGGGCGCGACCTGCTGAAGCTCGCCGCGGCGCATCACCGCAACCCGATCGCCCATCGTCATCGCCTCGACCTGGTCATGCGTGACGTAGATCGTGGTCGTGCCGAGGTCGCGCTGGAGCTTGCTGATCTCGGCGCGCATCTGCACGCGTAGCTTCGCGTCGAGGTTCGAGAGCGGCTCGTCCATCAGGAACGCCGCTGGCTGCCGGACGATCGCCCGCCCCATCGCAACCCGCTGGCGCTGTCCCCCGGAGAGCGCCCGCGGCTTGCGGTCGAGCAGCGGCTCGAGGTCGAGGATCCGCGCCGCCTCCCGCACACGTCTGTCCGTCTCCTGTTTCTTCTCCTTTCGGAGCCGGAGGCTGAACGCGATGTTCTCGTACACGGACAGGTGCGGGTAGAGCGCATAGCTCTGGAACACCATCGCGATATCGCGGTCCCGGGACGGCATCTGGTTGACGACCGTGTCCCCGATCTTGATCTCGCCCTCGGAGATGTCCTCCAGCCCAGCGACCATGCGAAGCGCGGTCGTCTTGCCGCAGCCCGAGGGGCCGACGAGCACCATGAACTCGCCGTCCTGGGTGCGGAGGTTCAGGTCGGAGACAGCCCGGGTCCCGTCCGGGTAGACCTTGGCGACATCCGAGAATTCGACCTCAGCCACGCGCTGGGGCGGGGTTTACCACCTGGAAGCAGTCTGCGGCAACCGCGAGCCGAGTGAGCTCAGGGCGAGGCCGAGGACGAAGGAGGCCGCGAAGCTCGGCAGGGAGGCGCCGAGGCCGAGGTTCTGCGGATTCGACCGCTCGACGAGGTCGACCCACCACGATGGGCCGAGCGGCGGTTCGTGGAGCCAGTGGTAGACGAAGAAGCCGACGAGCCAGGCGCCGAGCAGCTCGGGACGCCAGGCCGGCGCCTCGAAGATCTGCTGCCGTGTGTAGCGGGCGCCGGAGACGAGCCAGTCGGCGAGCAGCACCCCGAAGAGTGGCACGAAGAACGACCCCAGCAGGAGCAGGAACGACTCGTAGTTGCGCAGCTCGATCAGGAGCGCGCCGAGGGTGGAGAGGCCCGCGAGGGCCAGGACGAGCGCGTCCTGCTCGACCTTCGGAACGATGTTCTGGATCGAGACGGCCGCGGAGTAGACGTTCGCGAAGGCCTCGTCGGTTTCGTCGAAGGTGACCGCGAAGAGGGCCAGCGCCGCGGCGAGGCCGGCGGCGGCGACGGCGGGCGGGATGTCGACGGGGTCGGTCAGGTTCCGGTCGAGGACGAGCACGACGCCGAGGACGAGCATCCACGTGCCGCCCAGGAAGTAGCCCACCCCCGTGCCCCAGAACGCGCCGGAGCGGTCGGTGGCGAACCGGGTGTAGTCGGCCACGAGCGGGACCCACGACACCGTGATCGCGATCACGAGGTCGATGCCCAGCCAGACGCTCGTGCCGCCCTGCCCGGGTGCGTTCCAGAGGGCGTGGAGGTCGGCGTGCGAGAACGCCCACCAGGTCAGGTAGACGAGCGAGGCCAGCACCGCCCAGACCGCGTACTTGCGAAGCACCCGCCGGACGAAGCCGATCGGCCCGAGGAGCGCGAAGACGGCGGCGAGGACGCCGAAGAGGATCGTCCAGAGCCACCTCGCCTCGAAGCCGAAGAGCCGGTCGGAGAGGGCGCTCGAGGCGGCGGCGATGATGATCAGCTCGAATGTCGCCCAGCCCAGGCACTGGAGGGCGTTCAGCGCCGTCGGGATGTAGGAGCCGCGGCGGCCGAGCGGCGCGCGGAGGAGCACCATGCCGGGAACGCGGGCGTCGGCGCCGATCAGCCCGGCCGCGCCGACCATCGCGTTGCCGATCACCCCGCCGACGAGGATCGCGAGCAGCGCGTCCCGGAGGCTGAGCGCGGGGACGAGCAGCGCGCCGATCACGAGCACGAGCAGGGAGACGCCGAGGTTGCCCCAGAGGACCGTGAGATCGGCGACGCCGAGCGTCCGCAGTCGCTCCGGAACGGGCTCGATCCCCCAGGTCGGCGCCCGGTCGTCCACCGGTACCGACATTATCTGGCGCGGCGGTGTAGGGTCACATAGGCAACGCCTATGCAGGACAAGGACGTCTACACGGCCGCCGAGGCGGCCCGGGCGCTCGGGATCAGCCTCGACACGCTCCGCCGGTGGGATCGCGCCGGGCGGATCCGGACGCGGCGCGATGCGGCGAACCGGCGCCTCGTCCCGGCGGGCGAGGTCGCACGGCTCCGGGGAGCCGAGCAGGCGGACGTCAGCGCGCGGAACCGCTTCCACGGCGTCGTCCGCGACGTCAAGCTCGACGGATTGCTCGCCCAGGTGGAGCTCGACGTCACCGAGCCGACGCGGATCCTGGCGATCATCACGCGCGACGCCGTCGAGGACCTCGGGCTCCGCAAGGGGATGGCGGCAACGGCCCTGGTCAAGGCGACGTCTGTGATGGTGCGGGGAGACTGATGCGTCGGCTCGTCGTGGTCGTCGGCGCCCTGCTCGTGGTGGGGCTGCCGCACCTCGCGCAGGCGCGGCCTGCGGCAAGTCCGAGGCTGACGATCCTCGCGGCGTCGTCGCTGACGGAGGTCTTTCCGCGGATCGACCGACGGGCCGCGTACAGCTTCGCCGGCTCGAACCAGCTGGCACTGCAGCTCGAACAGGGGGCACCGGCCGACCTCTTCGCCTCCGCATCGCCGACGTTCACCC
>DATLQK010000012.1:0-19424 GCA_035535195.1 Gaiellaceae bacterium
GCGACGCGAGTGGTCCATGTAGCGCGACAGGATCTCTTTGCGCTCTGCAGCGTCCACGACCCACGTATCGGCCGCCTGTGGATAAAGCTGAACTCCCCCTATCTAGGGATGCCCGTTTCGGCCTCGAGCACGGGCTTGCGCTCCTTGGGCTGGATCCGGCCGGCCTGGATGTCCTCGGCATAGTGGCAGGCGACGACTTGGCCCTCGAAGAGCCGGCGGAGCAGCGGCTCCTCGTCGGTGCAGCGCGTCGGCTGGACGTACGGACACCGGGTGTGGAACCGGCAGGCGGCCGGCGGGTTCGCCGGGCTCGGCAGGTCACCGACGAGGAGGATCCGCTCGCGTTGGAGCTCGACGACGGGGTCCGGGATCGGCACGGCGGAGAGCAACGAGATCGTGTACGGGTGGAGCGGCCTGGCGTAGAGCTCGTCGGCCGGCGAGATCTCGACGATCTTGCCGAGGTACATGACCGCGATCCGGTCGGAGATGTGGCGGACGACCGCGAGGTCGTGCGCGATGAACAGATAGGTGAGCTCGAACTCCTTCTGGAGGTTCTCGAGCAGGTTCATGATCTGCGCCTGGATCGAGACGTCGAGCGCCGAGACCGGCTCGTCGGCGACGATGAAGTCCGGGTTCATCGCCAGCGAGCGCGCGAGGCCGATCCGCTGGCGCTGCCCGCCGGAGAACTCGTGCGGGTAGCGCGACCCTGCGTCGGCAGGGAGCCCGACCGTCTGCAGCAGCTCGCGGACCCGCGCGTTCGTCGACCGGCGCCCGCCGAGGCCGTGGACACGCATCGGCTCGCTCACCATCCTGCCCACCGAGTGCCGCGGATTCAGCGACGAGTACGGATCCTGGAAGACCATCTGCATCCGCCGCCGCAGCGGCCGGAGCTCGGACTCGCCGAGCTTCGTGATGTCCTGGCCGTCGAAGACGATCCGGCCGTCAGTCGGCTCGTAGAGGCGGAGGATCGCCCGGCCGACGGTCGAGTTCCCGCAGCCGGACTCGCCGACGAGGCCGACGGTCTCGCCCCGCTTGATCGAGAGCGAGACGCCGTCGACGGCCTTGATGTCGCCAACGTGGCGGTCGAGGAAGAGGCCGCTCTTGATCGGGAAGTAGACCTTCAGGTCGTCGATCTCGACCAAGGCGCCGTCTTGACGGCGCCGGTCAGAGGCCATGCCGGCTTCGCCGGCGAAGCCGTTGCCTTCGCCGTACGTGCTCATTTCGCGAGCGCCGCCTCGCGCGACCGCTGCCACTCCTCCCCCGGCACAGGGTTGAAGCAGGCGACCAGGTGGCCGGGCTCAAGCTCGACGAGCGGCGGCACCGACTTGCTCGACTCCTCGACGTCGTAGCGGCACCGCGGCTGGAACGGGCAGGCCCGCGGCGGCGAGAGCATGTCGCGCGGGTTGCCCTCGATCGGATGGAGCGCGGACTTCCGTGCGGCGTCGAGACGCGGGACGCTCTGGAGCAGGCCGAGCGTGTATGGGTGGCGCGGCCGCTCGAAGACCTGCCGCGCGGAGCCGGTCTCCATGAACATCCCGCCGTACATCACGTTCACGCGCTGGCACATCCCCGCGACCACGCCGAGGTCATGCGTGATCAGGATCAGCGCAGTGTTCCGCTCGGCGACGAGCTCGCGAAGCAGGTCGAGGATCTGCGCCTGGATCGTGACGTCGAGTGCGGTCGTCGGCTCGTCGGCGATCAGCAGCTTCGGCTCGCAGGCCAGCGCCATGGCGATCATCGCCCGCTGCCGCATCCCGCCCGAGAACTGGTGCGGGTAGTCCTTGAGCCGCGTCTTCGCCCCCGGGATGCCAACGCGGTCGATCAGCTCGGCCGCGCGCTTGTTCGCTTCGCTCCGGTCCATCCCGAAGTGCGTCTCGAGCGGCTCGCGGATCTGGCTCCCGATCGTGAGCACCGGGTTCAGGCTCGTCATCGGGTCCTGGAAGATCATCGCGATCTCCTTGCCGCGGATCGTCCGCAGGTCGTCGTCCGAGAGCTGCAGCAGGTCCTGGCCGCCGAACATCGCCGTGCCCGCGGTCGCGCGGCCGGCGCGCGGGAGGATTCCGAGCAGGGCGAGCGAGGTGACGCTTTTCCCGCAACCCGACTCGCCGACGATCCCGAGCGTCTCGCCGGGTGCGATGTCGAACGAGACCCCGTTGACGGCGTGAATGATCCCGCGCCCGGTCCAGAACCGGATCTCGAGGCCGTCGACGGAGAGGAGCGGCCTACGCATGCCTAGCGCTCCCGGGTCGTCGCTGGGGGTGCGGCGCCAGCTGCGGCAGGCGGTGGCGGAGCCGGGCTCCGCCCGGCGGGAGCTCCTGCCGGCCAGGAGCGCTAGGCGCGACCACGGAACCTCGGGTCGAGGGCCTCGCGAAGCCCGTCTCCGATTAAGTTGAACCCGAGGACGGAGATCACGATCACGGTGCCGGGGATGAGCGCCAGGTGCGGCGCCGTCTGGAGGTACCTCGTCGTTTCGGTGAGCATCGTCCCCCACTCCGGCGTCGCCGGATCCTGGGGCCCGAGGCCGAGGAAGCCGAGGGCGGCGACGTCGATGATCGCCGTCGCCATCGCCAGGGTGCCCTGGACGATCACGGGCGAGATCGAGTTCGGGATGATGTGCGCGCCGAGGATGGCGCGGCCAGGGACACCGATCGACCGTGCTGCCAGGACGTAGTCCGCCTCCCTGGTCGCGAGGATCGAGCCGCGTAAGAGCCGGGCGAAGATCGGAATCTGCGTGACGCCGACCGCGATCATGATCTGCCAGATCCCCTGGCCCAGGACGGCGACGAGCCCGATCGCCAGGAGCAGGCCCGGGATCGAGAGCATGATGTCCGTGGCGCGCATGATCAGCGAGTCGACCCACCCCCCGAAGTAGCCGGCGAGCGCGCCGAAGAAGAGTCCGACCGATAGGCCGACGGCGACGGAGACGAGGCCGATCGCGAGGGAGTAGCGGGCGCCGTAGACGACGCGCGAGAAGACATCGCGGCCCTGCTCGTCGAGGCCGAAGAGGTGCTCGGGCGAGGGGCCGGGACAGCACACGGGGCCGCGCCGGTTCAGGAGGTCGTCGACGCCGGCGCCGCGCGGATCCTCCGGCGCGATGATCGGCGCGAAGATCGCCAAGCAGAGGAAGATCCCGACGAGCACGAAGCCCGCGATCGCGCCGGGGTTCCGCCGCAGCCGGCGCCAGGCCTCGCTCCAGAGGCCGCTCGGCGCCTCGAGTTGGATCTCTTGCGCTTCTGCCTGGGCGATGCTCACGAGACGCGGATCCGCGGGTTGATCAGCGCGTACGAGATGTCGACCACCAGGTTGACCGTCACGAACACGAGGGAGACGAAGAGGATCCCGCCCTGCAGGATCGGGTAGTCACGCTGCCGGATCGCCTCGACGAGCCAGGTGCCCATCCCCGGGAAGGCGAAGATCGTCTCGGTCAGCACCGCGCCGGAGAGCAGCAGGCCCGTCTGCAGGCCGATGATCGTCGTGATCGGGAGCAGCGCGTTCCGGAAGATGTGGCGAATGTCGACCTGCCGCGGCGGCAGGCCCTTCGCGCGCGCAGTGCGGACGTAGTCCTCGTTCTGGACGTCGAGCACGGCGGCGCGGGTGATCCGGGCGATGATCGCCAGCGGAATCGAACCGAGCGCGATCGCCGGGAGGATCAGGTGCTTGCTCACGTCCCAGAACGCCTCCGGGTCGCCCGCCAGGATCGCGTCGACGAGGTAGAAGTTCGTCGGGTGCGGGATGTCGATCAGGACGGAGATCCGCCCCACCGTCGGTAAGAGCCCGAGCTTCACCGCGAAGACGTACTTGAGCAGGATCGCCAGGAAGAAGACGGGGATCGAGATCCCGATGAGCGACGTGACAAGGCTCGCGTGGTCGACCCACGTGCCGTATCGCTTGGCCGCGACGAAGCCGAGCGGGATCCCGAAGACGGTTGCGAAGATCAGCGCCGCGACGGTCAGCTCGATCGTGGCGGGGAAACGCTCCTTCAGCTCGTCGGTGACCGGCCGGCGGGAACGGATCGTCGTGCCGAGGTCGCCCTCGGCCACCGTCTTGACGTAGCGCCAGTACTGGACATAGATCGGCTTGTCGAGGCCGTACTGGCGCTCGATCCGCGCGACGGACTCGGGTGTGGCGCGCTCGCCGAGCAGCGACACAGCGGGGCTGGCCGGCAGCGCCCGGACCCAGAGGAAGACGAGGATCGAGAGCCCGACGAGGATCGGGAACAAGAGGAGCAGGCGGCGGATGACGAAGCGCAACATCGCCCTACATCCGCCGCCTGCTCGCTCTCGTTAGCTTCTGCTGTGCCTCCGTGCTATCCGATCGTGACCGTCGAGAAGAGCTCGTTCGTGGTCGGGCTCGGAATGAACCCGTTCACGTCCTTCCGGAAGGCGAGCGCCGGCTTGGTGTGCGCGTACGGGACCGCCGGGAGCTCTTCCATGATCCGCCGGTTCGCCTCCTTGTACTGGTCGATCCGCTTCGCCCGGTCCGCCTCGGCCTCGGCGGTGTCGAGCATCTTGAACAGCGTCGGGTCACGGAAGCCGAACTGCGGGCTGTAGTCCTGGAAGAACGTCCCGATGAAGTTGTCCGCATCGGCGAAGTCGCCCGTCCACCCGATCAGGTGGAGGTCGCCGGCGGTCCCCTCGTCGACCCGCCCGAGGTAGTCCGGATCCCACGGTGCTGTGTGCGGGACGACCTTGAAGCCGGACTTGTTCAGGCTCGCGGAGAAGGCCTCGAAGTTGTTCTTCGGGTTCGGCATGTACGGCCGTGACACGTCGCTCGGGTACCAGAAGTCGACCTTGAGCGGCATCTTCACGCCGGCCTCCTGCAGGAGTTGCTTCGCCTTGGCCGGGTCGTACTTGTACTCCGTGACGTCGTCGGCGTAGCCCTCGACCTCGGGCGGCATCATCTCCTTGGCGACCACGCCGCGGCCGCCGTAGAAGTTGTTGACGACGGCCTCACGGTCCAGCCCGTAGGCGATCGCCTGCCGCACCTTGAGGTTGTCGAACGGCGCCTTCTTCTGGTTGATGCCGACATAAGCGACGTTGAACGCAGGGCGGTCGAGGATCTTCAGGTTGTCGTCCCCCTGGATCGTCGCGACGTCCTGCGGCTCGACCAGGTCGTAACCCTGGATCTCGTCGTTCTGAAGCGCTTGGAGCCGCGCCGCGTTGTCGGCGATCGGCCGGATGATCAGCTGGTCGAGCTTGGCCTTGTCGCCCCAGTAACCGTCGAAGCGCTTCAGGACGAGCCGGTCCTCACGGGTCCACGAGACGAACTCGAACGGGCCGGTGCCGATCGGGTGCTCCGTCCCGAACGTCCCACTCGGCTTGAACCCGGTGTCCGGGTCGAGCGTGCCGGCGTCCGCGTTGTACTTCTTCAGCGCGGTCGGGCTCGCGATCGAGAACGCCTGCTGCACGAGGGCACCTAGCAGCGAGGCTGACGGCTTCGTCAGCGTGACCACGGCCGTCGTCGGGTTCCTCGCCTCGCAGCTCTTGTACAGCGGAGGCGAGGCGTCGGGGCTCTCGTTCTTCTTGAAGCCGCCGAAGAACGCACCGTAGTAGTAGCTCGCACTCGGGCTCTGCAGCGGACCCTTGAAGTTGTACCAACGGTCGAAGTTGGCACAGACCGCCGCAGCGTTGAAGTCGGTGCCGTCATGGAACTTCACGCCCTCGCGGAGCGAGAACGTGTAGGTCTTGGCGTCCGGGCTCACCTCCCAGTCGGTGGCCAGACCGGGCTCGAGCTCCGTTGTCCCTGGCTTCAGGTTGATCAGGGTCTCGAAGATCTGGGTGATGACACGGATCGACTCGCCGTCCGAGACGAGCGCTCCGTCCAGCGAGACCGGGTCAGCGGCGCCGGCGAAGACGAGCGTGCCGCCCGACTTCCCACCGCCTTCGCTCGCGTTGTCGTCGCTCCCCCCGCAACCGGCGGCCATCACCAGCGCCGTCGCAAAGAGCAGCAGGATCCTCCAGGACGATCGGGCCACGTTTCCTCCTTGTCTCTAAGCCACGCGGAGCGGCAAGTATAGGAAGGGACGTCGGCAAATTCGTTTGGTTGGAGCGAGGGCGGGGGAACGCTCCCTCCATGCGCCGCACCAGCTTCCTCTTCTTGATCTACCTCGTCATCGGCGTGATCGTCGCCTACTCCGAGGACTACCTCGAGAACGTCGACCACACCAAGCGGCTGATCTCAGCGATCCTCGCCGTCGTGCTCTGGCCCCTGATCCTGGTCGGCTTCGACGTCAAGATCACGTAACGCCAAGAGCGCGGCGATACCGCGCTCTTGTGCTCGGATTCGGGATTCCTGTTCGGGCTAGTTCGCCGAGACGGCGGCCAGGTCGCGCAACGCGGCCAGCCGGGCCAGCGCCTGCGCCTCGAGCTGCCGGACGCGCTCGCGCGTCAGGTCGAGCTCGTGGCCGATCGCCTCGAGCGTCCAGGGCTCGCCCTCGAAGCCGAAGCGAAGCTCGAGGATTCGCCGCTCGCGCTCGGGCAGCGCGTCCAGCGCCCGCCGGACACCCTGCTTGCGAAGCGACTCCTCGGCCTCCTCGAACGGATCCGCGGCCTCGCGGTCGGCGAAGAGGTCGCCGAGCTCGCCCTCGTCGTCTGCGCCGACAGTCTGGTTCAGCGAGACCGACGCATGCGCGGCGCCGAGCGCCTCGTCGACGTGCTGCATCGGCAGACCCGTCGCCTCGGCCAGCTCGTCCTTCGTCGCCTCGCGGCCGAGCTCCACCTCGAGCCGGCGTGCCGCACGCGACAGCTTCTGCTGCCGCTCGACGACGTGGACCGGCACACGGATCGTCCGCGCGTGGTTCGCCACGGCGCGCTGCACCGACTGGCGGATCCACCAGGTCGCGTAGGTCGAGAACTTGAACCCGCGGCGCCAGTCGAACTTCTCGACCGCGCGGTTCAGGCCGAGCGTGCCTTCCTGGATCAGATCGAGGAAGGGGACGCCAAGACCGCGGTAGCCCTTGGCGATCGAGACGACCAGACGGAGGTTCGACTCGATCATCTCTCGCTTGGCGATCAGGTCGCCGCGCTCGATGCGCTTGGCGAGCGCGACCTCCTCGGCCGCCGTCAGCAGCTTGTGGCGGCCGACGTCGGCCAGGAAGAGCTGCAGGCTGTCGGCCGACCCGACGACCGCGTCGGGGTCCGGCTGCTTCTGCTCCACCTTCTCTGCCTTCTCGCTCTCGGCGCGCGCTTCGCGCACCTCGAGGCCGATCGCCTCGAGCTCGCGCGTGAGCTGTTCGATCTCCTCTTCGCCGAGGTCGTGCTCAACCGCAAATGCCTCGAGCTCGATCGGCTCGATGTGGCCGCGCTCCTCACCCTGCTCGATGAAGGGGCGCGCCTGTTCGCTCTCCAGAAGTTCCTGCAGCTGATGCTGTGTCAAGCGGCTCTCAATCCCTTTCAGTACGTCGCGGCAACCTACTGACTGTACGAGGCTGGTCGGACCTCAGACCTACGCAATGTATGAGCCTTTTCCTTTTCTTTCCAGGGCTTGAAACCCCAAGCGGGGAGTTCGTTCGTGACTAACGCGTTGCGCTGTGTGTTTATTCCGTCTGCGCCCGTGCGACGCCCGTAGAACCCCCACTCACTATTACGCGCACGCGGGGGAAAGGTTTGTTGCGATCTGGTTGTCTCTACTCGGCGGCCGCGGGCTCCGGTTTTGGCTCGGCGGGCCCGGTGACTTCCTCCTCGCCGTCCTGCTCGGCCTGGCGCTTGCGCGAGACGGGGAACTCGAACTCGACCTTCCCGTCTTCCTTGAGCACGAGGCGCGCCCGGAAGGGCTTGCCGTTCCGGGAGCGGAAGCCGGAGAGCACCTCGCGCGTCCGTCCGTCCTCGAGCAGTTGGCGCGCGATCTCGGGCGTGAGCGTCCGGCCGGCGACGCGCTTCCAGATCACGAAGCCGCAGCCCGGCTCCTCGCGGCTCTTCCAGCTCGTGCAGCCGTAGGCGCGCGAGTTCTCCTTGATGATCTCGCCGGTCTCGGCGCCGCACTTCGGGCAGAGACCGAGCTCGACGCGCTCCACCCTGATCTTCTCGTCCGGGAGGCTCCTGATCTGGTCGACGGTCTCCTGGGCGAAGCCGGCGATGCCGTCCATGAAGGCCGAGCGGTCGCCGTCCCCGTGCTCGATGTCGGAGAGCTGCTTCTCCCAGTCGCCGGTCAGCTCGGCCGAGGTGATCGGATGCTCCTCGAGCATCGTCACGACGCTGAGACCCTTCGGTGTCGGCTGGAGGTCCTTACCGGCCCGCTCGACGTATTCGCGGCGGATCAGGGTCTCGATGATCTCGGCGCGGGTGGCGGGCGTGCCGAGGCCGCGCTCCTTCATCGCCTCGCGGAGCTCCTCGTCGTCGACCAGCTTCCCGGCCGTCTCCATTCCCGAGAGCAGCGTCGCCTCCGTGTACCGGGGCGGCGGCTTCGTCTCGCGCGCCTCGCTCTCCGCGTCGACGCACTTCACCTCCTGGCCCTGCTGGAGCGCCGGGAGCTCGCCTTCACCCTCGCCGTCCTCGTCCTGCTTCGCCTCGGCGTCCGCCTCCACGCCGTAGACGCCGCGCCAGCCGGCCTCGAGTGTGACCTTCCCGCGGGTGCGGAAGCGCTCAGCCTCGACTTCCGTGACGACCGTCGTCCGCGCGTAGCGCGCCGGGGGGTGGAAGACGGCCAGAAAGCGCTTCGCGACGAGGTCGAAGATGCGCCGCTCGTCCGGGCTGAAGTCCGAGAGGTCGTGCGCGACGTCCGTCGGGATGATCGCGTGGTGGTCGTCGACGCGCGCGTCGTTGACGACACGGCCGAGCGGGAGCTGGTCCAGGCCGAGCACGTACTCGGCGGCTTTCCTGTACTCGCCGATCGGGACGAGGGTCCCCGCCGTCGGCTTCAGCTGGGGGACGAGATCGCCCGAGAGATAGCGGGAGTTCGTCCGCGGGTACGTGATCGCCTTCTTGCCCTCGTAGAGGGACTGGGCGGCGCTCAGCGTCCGGCGGGCAGAGAACCCGTAGCGGCGGTTCGCGTCGCGCTGGAGCGAGGTCAGGTCGTAGAGGAGCGGCGCGCGCTCGGACTGCTCCTTGCGCTCGACCGACTCGACGCGCCCGGTCTTCCCCTTGACCTTCGCGACGACCTCGTCGGCTCGCTTGCCGTCCTTGAGCCGGTTCTCCTCGCCCTCGAACCAGAGGCCTTCGTAGCGAGGGTCGAACGTCGCGTGGACGAGCCAGTACGGCTCCGGGACGAAGGCCTGGATCTCGCGCTCGCGCTTCACCATCATCGCCAGCGTTGGCGTCTGGACGCGGCCGAGCGAGACGACGCCGGCGCCCCAGCCGCGCCGCGTGGTCGCCGCGCGGGTCGCGTTCATCCCGACGAGCCAGTCGGCCTCGGAGCGTGAGCGGGCCGCGTCGCGGAGCGGCTCGAGCTGCTCGGCAGGCCGAAGCTGGTCGAAGCCGTCGCGAATTGCCTGCTTCGTCATCGAATTGATCCAGAGTCGTTCCACCGGCTTGTCCACGCCGGAGGTCTCGTAGATGTGCGTGAAGATCAGCTCGCCCTCGCGCCCGGCGTCGCAGGCGTTCACGACGCGGTCGACGTCCTTCCGCTTCAGGAGCTTGTGGATCAGGTTCAGCTGCGTCGCGGACTTCTTGTCGCGCGGCTTGACCTGGAACTCGCTCGGGATCATCGGCAGGTTGTTGAGCTTCCAGGACTTCCAGGCAGGGTCGTACTCCTCCGGATCGGAGAGCTCGAGCAGGTGCCCGACGGCGAACGTGACGACGTAGCTGTCGGACTCGTAGAAGTTCTTGTTTTCGTCGAACGACTCCGGCAGCGCGGCGACGATATCCCGTGCAACCGAGGGCTTTTCGGCGATGATCAGGGTCTTAGACACGGGTTTGAGGGTAGCGAAGGTTCCTTTCGCCGCCTGCCCCGTAGAGGTGATACTGCCCCGCCTTGAGCTCGCGGATGTACCACTTCATCGGCGCCGTGACGGCTGGTCCGTTCCGACGTCTGTTCCGGTTCAGGAGCACCGGGGAGGAGAACATTCCGCGTGAGGGCGGGTTTGTCCTCTCCGCCAATCACATGTCCAATCTTGACCCCTGGCCGCTCGGGATCCCCCTCTATCCCGACCGCCAGCTGCGGTTCATGGCGAAGTCGGAGATGTATCGGCCGCCGCTGAAGTGGGTGCTCGAGCCGGCCGGCGCCTTCCCCGTCCGGCGTGGCATGGGCGACGAGGAGGCGATGCAGAAGGCCGTCGAGCTCGCCCGCTCCGGCGAGGTGGTAGCGATCTTCCCGGAAGGCACGCGGCGCAACAAGGGCCGGATCAAGAAGGCGCTCAACAAGAACCTGCGCGCGAAACCACGGTCGGGCGCGGCGCGCGTGGCGCTCCAGGCGGGCGTGCCGCTGGTGCCGGCGGCGATCGGCGGCACCGAGAGTCTGATGAGACTCGGACCGCTGCGGGTCGCCTACGGCCCGCCGATCGAGCTCGACGATCTCAAGGACCTGGAGCTGCGCGAGGCCGCGAAGATCGCCACCAGCCGGCTGATGGAGGCGATCCACAAGCTCGAAGAGACCCTATGAGCGCGCCTCTGCTCGTGCTCGACGGCGACTCGCTCGCGCACCGCGCCTACCACGCACTGCCGAAGTCGATCAACAACAACGCCGTCGTCGGCTTCACCAACTTCGTGCTGCGGCTCTGGGAGATGGAAGAGCCGCGGGCGGTGGTTGTCGGCTGGGACACGCTCACGGCGCCCACGTACCGGCACGAGGCGCTCGAGGTCTACCAGTCCGGCCGCGAGTTCGACGACTCGCTCCTGCGGCAGCTCGACCTGCTGCCGGAGCTCGTCGCGGCGCTGGGCTTCGCGTACGGCAAGGCGCCCGGGTACGAGGCGGACGACTTCCTCGCCGCCGCCGTTCGGTCCGAGGAGAAGCGGCGCGGGGGCCGGAGCGTGGTGGTCACCTCCGACCGCGACTCGTTCCAGCTCGTGAGCGACAAGACGACCGTGGTCACACCCGTGCGCGGCGTGTCCGAGCTGGCGCGGATCGGCCCGGCCGAAGTGCGCGAGCGCTACGGCGTCGAGCCCGCGCAGGTTCCGGACTTCATCGCGCTCCGCGGCGATCCGTCGGACCGGATCCCGGGCGCGAAGGGAGTCGGGCCGAAGACGGCGGCGACGATCCTGAAGCAGTACGGGTCGCTGGACGCCGCACTCGACGCAGGAAGATTTCCGCAGCAGCGGGAGGAATTGCTCCTCTACCGCCGAATAGCCACACTCGACGCCTCCGCCCCCCTCCCTCCCCTGAAGGATCAGTCCCCAACCTGGGCGGAGGCGTCCTCCCTCTTCCGCTCCTGGGGCATGAACCAGATGGCCGACCGGCTGGCTGCTCGTGCTGCTGGTTCGGCATAGCGTCCCCGAGGTCGATCCCTCGATCCCGGCGGCGGACTGGCGGCTGACCGCCGAGGGACGCAGTCGGTGCGCGGCTTTGGCCGAGCGACTAGCTGCCCACGAGCCCGACGTGGTCGTGTCCAGCCCGGAGCCGAAGGCACGCGAGACGGCGGAGCTCCTCGCGGCGCGGCTGGGGCTGGAACTGCGCGAGGCGGCCGAGCTGCGGGAGCAGGAGCGCCGGACCGTCGGCTGGCTCGAGCGGGCCGAGCTCGAGGCGGGCATCCGGCGGCTGTTCGCCGAGCCCGACCAGGTCGTCTTCGGCGAAGAGAGCGCGACGGACGCGCTCGCCCGGTTCTCGCGTGCAGTCGACGGCCTCGGCGACGGTGCTGTGGTCGTTTCGCACGGCACCGTGATCAGCCTCTACGCGGCGGGCTGCACCGGGAGTGATGCGTTCGAGATCTGGAGCGGCCTCGAGCTGCCGGACCTCCTGGTCGTCTGATGGACGTCATCAGCCACCCGGACTTCACGCGGCTGCACCCCACCGGCGGCCACCCGGAGCAGCAGGCGCGGATCGCCGTGCTCCAGCGGGAGTTCGAGTGGCGGGAGGCGCCTCCGGCGACGCGGGCCGATCTCGAGCGCTGTCACTCACCGCGTCTCGTCGAGCTGGTCGCGGCGATCGAGCGGCCGACGATGGTGACCGGCGACACGATCGCGTCCGAAACGACGTACGAGGCGGCGCTGCTCTCCGCGGGCGCGGCGATCGAGGCGGCGCGCTCGGGCGGCTTCGCGCTCGCTCGCCCTCCTGGCCACCACGCGACCCGGACCGAGGCGATGGGCTTCTGCTTCTTCGACAACGTCGCGATCGCGGCGCGCTGGGCGCAGGCCGAGCTCGGGATCGAGCGGGTGGCGATCGTGGACTGGGACGTCCATCACGGAAACGGGACGGAGGACATCGTCCTCGAGGATCCGTCGCTCTTCCTGGCGTCGCTGCATCAGTGGCCGTTCTACCCGGGCACGGGCGGCCCGGGTGAGCAGTACGACAACGTGCTGAACGTGCCGCTGCCTGCTGGGTCGACGGACGAGGACTACATCGTCGCCTTCCACGAGGTGGTCGAGCCGGCCGTGGCGGGGTTTCGGCCCGACCTCCTGCTCGTCTCGGCCGGGTTCGACGCGCACGAGGAGGATCCGTTGGCAGGGATGCTCGTCACGGCAGCGGGTTTTCGCGAGCTCGCGCGCCGGTCGGCCGCCCTGGGACCACGCGTCGCCGCCGTCCTCGAGGGCGGTTACAACCTCGCGACCCTGCCCAGACTGGTCGATGCGGCCCTCGAAGGCTTCACGTCGTGACACTTCTGGCCCAAAGACGGCGCTGGTCCCTAACCGGACCTGGTCCCGTTACGGGCCCGGCGGGGCGGAACGCAGAACGGCCGACTATTGCCGGCCGTTCGTTCTAAGGAGGAAGAGCCACCGCCCTCACCGCGGATCGTCTTCGCGGAGGAGAGAGGAGTTGTCCTCAGTATCGGCCCGCGGAGCCGTTTCGTCGTCGCCCCGGCCGGGCGAACACGACTCACCCAAAATGGGTGAGTCCGAAGTCAGGCCCTGGCGGCCGCGAGCGCCTCGAGCGCCTCGCGGCGCGACGAGACGTTCAGCTTCCGGAGCAGGCTCTTCACGTGCGACCGGACGGTGTGCTCCGAGATGAAGAGACGCTTTGCGATCTGATCCGTCCCCAGGTGCTCGTCGAGCAGGAGCAGCACCTCTAGCTCCCTCGCCGAGAGCCGGAGCGCGATCGCGTCGGGCACGCCGCCCTCGGGCTCGCGGCCGTTCCGCACATGGTCGAGCAACCGGCGTGCGACGACTCCCGAGAGCGCCGCCTCCCCCGCGGCCGCGCCGTGGAGGAAATCGACGAGCCGCTCCGGCGGCTCCGTCTTCAGTAGGTACCCGGCGGCGCCGCCCCGGATCGCGGCGAGCAGGTTGTCCTCGTCGCCGGAAGCCGTCAAGACGACGACCTCGCAATCCGGTGTCTCCACCCGCAGCCGAGGCAGGGCCTCGAGCCCGGTCATGCCCGGCATCGAGAGGTCGAGCAGGATCACGTCGGGCTGCAGCTCGGCCGCCAGCTCGATCGCCTCGTGGCCGTCCGACGCCTGGCCGACGACCTCGAAGCCGTGGTCGCCGAGCAGCGCGGCGAGGCCGTCGCGGGTCAGCGGGTGATCGTCGACGAGCAGGATCGTGGGCGCCATCCCGATCGCTTATCGGCAGCGAGTTTCCCGCCGATAAGAGCGACATGCGGCGAGACGACCGTGACGCCTACCAGGCGTGGCTCGTCGGCGAGCTTCTCCTCGTCGGCTTGCTCGGCGCTGCCCTCGCCCTCTTCCTCGCGTACCCCGACCTGCGCTCGACGTACGAGCTGCCGGAGCTGAAGCTGGCGCTCGACACCGCCATGGCGCTCGCGGCGACCGTCGTCGCCGTCCTCGCCGGCATTCGCTTCACCGTCGAGGGCCGCCGCCTCGACCTGCTCCTGTGCGCCGGCTTCACCACCGCGGCGCTCACGAGCGTCTGCTTCGCCATCGCCCCGGTGCTGGACGGCAACCCGGTGCAGTCCGCGGAGGCCTGGTCGGCCGTCGGCGGACGGATCCTCGCGCTGGCGCTGATCGCCTCGGCTCCGTGGGCGCGCGGCCGGATCGCCTCTCGCCGTGCGGCACTCCGCATCGCACTCGTCCTGGTGCCGATTGCGCTTTTCGCGATCTGGCTGTACGCGCGCGCTCTGGCCGACGCGCTCCCGGATCTCCGCCAGGGCTCGGAGCAGCCGGCGGCGATGATCATCGCCATCGCGATCCAGGGCGTCCTCAGCCTCGTGGCGGTCGTCGGCTTCGGCTGGCGCTACCGGCGCTCCGGCGAGGACCTCGACCGCTGGCTCGCGCTCGCCGCGACGCTGATGCTCTCCGCCGAGCTCCACTACGTCTTCACGCCGGTCGTCGCGAGCGGCGTCGTCTCACAGGGCGACTTCCTGCGACTCCTCTCGTACGGCCTGCTGCTCGCCGGCGTCTGGCGGGCGATCCGCTTCGCGGAGTTCGGACGCGCGGTCGCCGAGGAGCGCGCCCGCGTCGCGCGCGAGATCCACGACGGCCTTGCTCAGTACCTGTTCACGATCTCGACCCATGCGGCGATGCTCGAGCGCGGTTCGGCGCCGGACGGAACGGTCCGCAGGCTGAAGGACGCCGCGGCGCTTGCCCAGCAGGAGGCCCGGTTCGCGATCCTCGCACTCTCCTCCGCCAGCGGCAACGCCCCCTTCGACGCCGCCCTCCGACGGTACCTCGACGTCCTCACCGCCGACGGCGAACTCGCCGTCGAGCTCGACGTCGACCCGGAGATCCAGCTTGCGCCGGACGAGCAGATCGAGGTCTTCCGCATCGTCCAGGAAGGTCTCGCCAATGTCCGGAAGCACGCGGGGGCCCGCACGGCGGAGGTCTGGATCGGGAGGAACGGCCCGCAGCGCCTCGTCCAGATCCGCGACGACGGCGAAGGGTTCGAGCCGGGCGACAACGGCGCCGGCCAGGGGCTCAAGAACATGAAGACGCGCGCCGCCTCGATCGGCGGCGCCTTCGGGCTGGTCTCCAAGCCGGGCCGCGGCACGGCGCTACAGGTCGTTCTGCGCGCGTAGCGAAGAAGTGGCCTGGCGCGCCCGTCTAACGCGGCGTGCAGGCAGTCGTGACCGAACAGATCCGCCCAGCCGACCAGCCGGACACTGAAGAATTCCTGGCGCTCGTTCGGGAGTACGACCTGCGGCACCGGCGCCTGGCGTACCGGCTGCTCGGCGACCGCGACCGCATGGACGACGTGCTCCAGGAGGCGTACGCCCGAGCCTTCCGCGCGCTGCCGCGCTTCCGTGGCACGTCCGGGCTCGCGACCTGGCTCTACCGCATCGTCTACAACACCTGCATCGACGAGCTGCGCCGGTCGGGCTCGCGCCGGGAGGTCTCGCTCGAGGAGTGGCGTGAGCGTGGCGGGCGGAGGGACGACGTCGAGCAGCGCCTCGACCTCGAGGCTGCGCTCGCTGCGCTGTCGCCGGACCTCCGCGCGGTCGTGCTGCTCGTCGACGCGGACGAGCTCTCGTACGAGGAGGCGGCCGCAGTGCTCGGAATTCCGCCCGGAACGGTGGCCTCGCGGCTGAGCCGCGCGCGCGACGCCCTGAAAGGAGCTTTGCGGTGACGGAGCACCGCGACCGCGACCTCGGCGCCGCCCTTCGCGGCCTCGACGTGCCCGAGCACCGGCCCGAGTTCGCGGCGGAGCTCGAGCGGCGCCTCAGGCACCGGCGGATCCGGCCGCGCGTCTGGGCGCTTGCGGCCGCAGGCGCCCTGGCCGCAATCGCGACCGCCGTCGCTGTCCTCGCCTTCCCCGGCGAGTCGAACGTCGCGTCGGCCGCCGAGGTGCGCGAGGCGGTCTCCGACGGGATGGGCTCGGCCGGGAGCGTCTCGGGGGTCTTCGTCAACCGCGAGGAGGCGAACGCGGAGAACCGCTGGCGCTTCGTGGTTGACGAGTCCGGCTCGTTCCGGATCGAGGGGCTGGGGCCCAACAACCCGACCGTCCTCGCCTACGACTCGAAGTCGAACGTCGAGACGTGGTCCGACCTCGGGATCTTCACTCGGCGAACGGGCCTCGCCCCCGGGATCCCCGACTCAGCGCCCGCATCGTGGGTCGTCCAGCGCGGTCTCGGCGCCGTGGTCGCCGCGCTTCTGGCCGCGCCGGACGCCGCCGTCGAGGAGATCACGTACTCGGGTCGAGCCGCCTGGCGGTTGCGCGCGCCGACGGGAAACGCAGGGGAGCAGCAGCTGATCACCGTCGACCGCGAGACCGGGATTCCGGTTCGCGACGAGCGGCTGCGGAACGGCAGGTTCGCCGGCGAGTGGCGGATCGACGACCTCCAGGTGAGCTCGGCCGGCGCAACGGGCGTCTTCCGCCTCCGGCCGAAAGCGGGCCGCCAGCAGAAGACCTACGACATGGGCTTCCGCCGCGTTCGGCCGGCAGAGGTCGAGGGCGCCGCCGGGTACGAGCCGCTCCTGCCGACCTGGGTTCCCGACGGCTACCGGCTCGCAGAGGTCGCGGTCGCCTCGAGCTCGCGCCCCACCGGCAGCGAGCAGCGGCAGAACCCCGAGTCGCGGAAGGTCGTGTCGCTCCGCTATGACCGCGGTCTCGACCAGCTCGTCGTGACAACGCGGCGCACCGGCTCCGACCCCTCGCGCTGGGCGGATCCCGTGACCGGGTCAAGCCTGCAGGTTCGCCAGCCCGATGGCGTATCGCTCGCAGGCCACCAGGGTCGACTCGTGATCGACCCGAACAGCGTTCCACACGTCTGGGCGATCGCAGGGCCGCTCGTGGTGACGATCGCCGGCAATCTCTCCGGCGCCGAGCTCCGCCGGATCGCCGCGTCGATACAGCGTTAGCGCGCCCGAAGGATCGCGACCCGCACCACGGTGCGCGTGCCGCCGCTGTAGACGGCGGCGGCGGCGAAGCCGTCGGCGCCGAAAGCGCCGAACGGCATCGAGCTGAGGGTCGCGCTGCCCAGCCTCCTCGGCTGCTGGATCGACCGGACGCCCTTCAAACGGCGCCCGCGTGCGTCGGCGCGCGCGACCCCAACCGTCAGCGCGGCGTTGGCGGGGTCCGCCCAGTAGGCGACGAGCAGGTGGCCGTTCACTTGCCGCGCGTCGACGATGCTCCCGCAAGCATCCGCGCACTTCTTCTTCTTGACCGAAGGAGCGATCGGCATGGGCCGCTCGCCGACGCCCCAGAGGACGGCCCTCGTGCCGCGGCCGGCCGTGCCTTCGGCGAGAACGCGGCACGTGTCGCTGCAGACGAGCGACCGGATGCTCACGAAGCCGCCGACGCCGGGCACCTTTGCCGGTCGGCCGCGCGGCTTGAGCGTTGCCGGGTAGAGCTCGACGATCTGGGCCTGCTGCTTCGGGCCCTGCTGCTTGGGGTTCCGCTTCCCGGGCGCCCAGGCGAGCCAGACGCGCCCGCGCCGGTCGACGCCGAGCACGGCCCGCGCGGCGGATTTGGGCGGGATGAAGGAGGCGAAGTCCACCGGTGCCGCGCCCACGTCGCAGCAGGCTCCGAGGTGCGGGACCGGTTCCTTGCGCCGGCCCGGGATGCTCACGAGTCTGACCGCCCGGTCCGCGAGCTGAATCACCTGCGATCCGCCCGACGAGTCGGGCACCGGCGCCCCTCCGAGCGACCCGGGGGGACCGAGCGTGCCGTTCGGCATCAGCCTGAAGGCCAGCAAGGGCGAGCCGGCGCTCGCCCCGGAGGTCGTGAAGAGTAGATCCTTGCCGGGGCCGCTCTGGTAGACCCAGTCGCCGCTCGGCAGCGCGGGTCTCGCGGTCTTCCAGTCGCCGAGCCGCCCCTTCTTGACCCGACCGCTACGGACGGTGTAGGCACCGCCGCGGCCGGGCGAAACGAACCACAGGCGGCCGGCGCTCCAGAGGACGGCCGCGTTGTCGACCTGGCCGCCGGGGACGACCTGCCAGCGGGACGCCGGCGGTGCCGGAGCGGCGGCTGCGTTCGCCCCGATCAGGACCGCGACAAGGAGGATGAGCGCCCCCATCACAAACCCCTGCAGCTTCAACGAACCTCCCGACGATCGGCATCGAATGTACGCGGTCAAGCGGCCCCGACCAAGGCCGGAACCGCCGGACCACTCGATCGTCTAGCGTCGGCGCCGCCCGCGAATCGCCCATTCGGGTATTTCGTTCCGTCAAATGGAAGAGCCCCTGGCGGGGCTCTTCGGTAGCAGGCCTGTAAGCCGGATTCTGTCGAGGGTGACCATCTCTCTAGGCCCTCGGTCTCCCGGTGGCTCGAGCGGTGTACCCGGCTCCTCGGCGGGCCGCGTCGACGGAGCCTGCTTCACCTTGCACCGGACGGGGTTTGGAAGCCGTCGTGTCGCCACGACGCTGGTGGGCTCTTACCCCACCTTTTCACCCTTACCGTCAGCGTCTCGCGAGAGCTTTTCGCTGCCGGCGGTCTCCTTTCTGTGCCACTTTCCGTCGGCTTTCGCCGCCTGGGATTTCCCCAGCGTCCTGCCCTTCGGTGTCCGGACTTTCCTCGAGCCGCGAACGGCTCGCGGTCACCCGGCCTGCATCGTCAATTGTAGCCGCGTCTCTCCGGAGCTTCGGAACTCGGTGCCGCACTCCGGGCACGAGAGCGTTCCGGCGCGCCGCAGCACGAACTCGCCGCAGACGAGGCACTCCAGGCTCGCCCCGCGCAGAAGTGCGTGGAGCTCCTGCTCGAGCGTGCGGTTCAGGGACTCGACGCTCATAGCTGACGGAAGACTCCGATCACCTTGCCGATGAGCTCGACGTGCTGCGCGTAGATGGGCTCGAGAGCATCGTTCTCGGGCTGGAGGCGGACGCGGCCGTTCTCTCTGAAGAGGCGCTTCATCGTGGCCTCCTCGGCTGTTTCGTCGTCACCGACGAGAGCCACGACGATGTCGCCGTCCCTGGCGTCCTGTGCCCGCTCGACGACCGCGATGTCGCCGTCGAGGATGCCCGCGTTGATCATCGAATCGCCCTTGACGCGGAGCAGGAACTCCTCGCCTCCCCGCGAGAGCGGCTCCGGAACGGCCAGGTACTCCTCGATGTTGTCCTCGGCGAGCAGCGGCCTACCTGCGGCGACCTCGCCGACGAGCGGAAGCTTGTGGACGTCCGTCTCCGCAGCCGCCGGCGCCTTGGGCTCGCGGCGCAGCTCGATCGCGCGCGGCTTCGTGGGGTCGCGCTTGAGCATGCCCGCGCGCTCGAGGTTCGCCAGGTGCGCGTGAACGGTCGAAGGGGACGCGAGGCCGACTGCCTCGCCGATCTCGCGGACGGTCGGCGGATACCCGTGCGCGTCCGCGTACTTCGTCAAGAAGTCGAGAATCTGGCGCTGCCGCTCCGTGAGCACTTGGTCTCCTTCCGCGAACATGTGTTCGATCACGGTAGCGGCCGCTACGGACGGCGTCAAACGGCCGAGTTCGCGCCGACGTCCTAGAAAGTGACTTGAAAACGATCGTTCTCGCGACAGTGGTGCTCGGTCTCGTCTCGTGTGGACACCACACGGCGTTGGTCAAGT
>DATLQK010000013.1:0-2081 GCA_035535195.1 Gaiellaceae bacterium
GACTCGACGTCCACGAGGTCGATCTGCCGCGTCCTGAGGCCCTGGAGGAGCCGCTTCAGCGCCGCCAAGTCGAACACGTCCTGGAGGCACTCGCGGAAGGTCTCGAGCATGACCGGGAACGACCCGTACTTCCGTGCCACCTGGAGCAGGCTCTGGGCCTTCAGCCGCTGCTGCCAGAGCGGCGTCCGCTCGCCGGGGCGGCGGCGCGGGATCAGCAGGGCGCGCGCCGCGTTCTCGCGGAAGCGCGAGCCGAAGAGGGCAGTGCCGGCGAGCTCGCCCATGATCAGGTCGTCCAGTTCGTCGGGGTCGAGCAGGAGCTGCTCGGTCGGTGGCGGTGCGTCCGAGTCGGGGAAGTGCAGCGCGATGCCGTCGTCCGACCAGAGCACGGAGGCGTTGACGCCGAGCGACTCCTGCAGCCGCGCCGAGACCGCCAGCGCCCACGGCGCGTGCACTCGCGCCCCGAACGGCGTGAGCACGCAGACCCGCCAGTCGCCGATCTCGTCGCGGAACCGTTCGACGACCACCGTCCGGTCGGAGGGAACCGCGCCGGTCGCTGCCTCCTGCTCGCGGATGAACGTCAGGAGGTTTCGCGCCGCCAGCTCGTCGAGCGAGTAGTCGCCGCTCAGCCGCTCGAGCGCCTTCTCATCGCTCAACGCCGCCAGCTCGCGCGACGCCTTCCCGATCGCCTCGCCGAGCTCGTACGGGCGTCCCGGACCCTCGCCCTTCCAGAACGGGATCGCCCCGGGCACCCCCGGCGCCGGCGAGACGATCACACGGTCTCGCGTGATCTCCTCGATCCGCCAGGTGGAGGCGCCGAGCATGAACGTCTGCCCGGCACGGGCCTCGTAGACCATCTCCTCGTCGAGCTCTCCGACCCGGCCGCCGCCGTCCACGAGGTGGACGCCGAAGAGGCCGCGGTCGGGGATCGTGCCGGCGTTCGTCACTGCGAGCCGCCCCGCACCGGCACGGCCGCGGACGACGCCGCCGGTCCGGTCCCAGACGATCCGCGGGCGCAGCTCCGCGAACTCGTCCGACGGGTACCGCCCGGCGAGCATGTCGAGGACGTTCTCGAGCTGGACGCGCGACAGGTCGGCGAACGGATAGGCCCGCCGAACGAGCGCGTGAAGCTCGTCGACCTCGATCTCCTCCTGCGACGAGATCCCGACGATCTGCTGGGCGAGAACGTCGAGCGGGTTTCGCGGGATCTGCGTCTCCTCGATCGCGCCTTCCTTCATCCGCTGCACGACGACCGCGGACTCCAGGAGGTCTGCGCGGAACTTCGGAAAGACCCGGCCGCGCGATACCGACGCCAGGTCGTGGCCTGCGCGCCCCACGCGCTGGAGCCCACGAGCCACCGACTTCGGCGACTCGACCTGAATCACGAGGTCGACCGCGCCCATGTCGATGCCGAGCTCGAGCGAGGAGGTCGCGACGAGGCACGGGATCTCACCCCGCTTCAGCAGCTCCTCGACCTCGAGCCGCTGCTCGCGGGCCAGCGACCCGTGGTGGGCGCGCGCGATTTCCCGCGGCGTCGCTTGCGACGCCGCGTCAGAGGACGTGCCGGCTTCGTCGGCGCGCCTGTCCGACGCGAGCTCGTTCAGCCGCAGCGCGAGCCGCTCGGCAAGGCGGCGGTTGTTGACGAAGACGATCGTCGACCGGTGTTGCTCGACGAGCTCGAGGATCTTCGGGTAGATCGACGGCCAGATCGACTGGCTCGGCGCCTCGCCGCCGGTGCCGAGGATGTCGGTGACCTCGGCATTGACGCCCGGCTCGCGCATGTCTTCGAGCGGGACGACGACCTTCAGGTCGAGCTCCTTGGAGCGGCCGGCATCCACCAGCTCGATCGGCCGGCCGCCGGAGACGAACTTCCCGATCTCCTCGAGCGGCCGCTGCGTCGCCGAAAGGGCGATCCGCTGGAACGGCCCCTGCGTCAGGCGCTCCAGCCGCTCCACCGTCAGCGCCAGATGCGCGCCGCGCTTCGTCCCGGCGACGGCGTGCACCTCGTCCAGGATCAGCGTGTGCACCCCGGTCAGCGTCTCGCGCGCCCGGGAGGTCAGCATCAGGAAGAGCGACTCCGGGGT
>DATLQK010000014.1:0-26032 GCA_035535195.1 Gaiellaceae bacterium
GAGCGTCGCGGCGACGCGGAGAACCATCGCCCGGAGCGGCGCGGCGACGTTCTGTTTCGAGTACAACGCATGGCTCCCCAGAGTGAACCACGCGTGCGCGATCACGGCCGGGCTCAGCGCCAGGATCGAGACCGTGACGTACTCGATCCCGTCGCTCGTGTTGAGGCGACCGAAGGCGATGATGTCGGCGATCGCCGGGGCTGCGACTGCGTAGGCGACGGCGAGCGGGATGGTGGCGAACGAGACGAGCGCGATCGCCTGAAAGAACTCGTCGCGGAACGCCTTCGTCTGGCCGGTCTGGTGAGAGCTCGCGAGTCGCGGCATGAGCGCCCGCGCCACCGGCCACGTGACGATCGCGGCGGGCAGGTAGAAGAAATTGAGCGCCAGCTGAAAGGCGACCAGGCCGCCGGCCACGCGATTCGCAACGATGATCGTCGCGAGCAGGAGAGCCGCCTCGAGACCCGTGTAGGTGAGCACGGACCGGATGCGGCGGAGGAGCATGCGAATCTCCGGATCGCGCCACCCGGCTCGGGCATACATGGAGATGTTCTGACGGCGGGCGCCGAACCACTGAAGCGCTGCATGGACGGCGACCGCTGCCGTCGTTCCGATCCCGATCAATAAGACCTCGGAGGTGCTCACGGTCGTGATCTCCACGTTCGTTCCGAAGATGACGGCCGCGGCCAGGAGGGTCACGATGATCCCGAGGTTCTCCGCCGTTGGCGCGGCGGCTGCGAGGCCGAACCGGCCGTAGGCGTTCATGACCGCTCCTCCGGTGCCGGCGATGACGTAGAGCAGGATCTGCGGCGCGAACAGAATGAGCAGCAACATCCCGACCCGCCGCTGCGCAGACGCCACCTCTTCGTTCGCCACGCCGAGCGAGAGCAGGCTGAGGATCAGCGGGGACGCGACGACGATGACGCCGATCGCTACGAGCGCGATCGCGATGAGCGAGCCGAGAAAGCCTCGAACGAACGAGTCCGCCCGGGCTCCGTCGCGCTCCCGAATATGCGCCACGAGCGGCGGCACGAGCAGCGACATGAACAGGGAGCCGGCCAGCAGCTGGTAGTAGACGAGGCTCGGCAGTGCGTAGACGGCCTGGTAGGTGTTGCCGAGGAACGTCGCACCGAGGACGGCTCCGATCACGACCACGCGCACGAGGCCGGTGATCCGGCTGACCAGCGTCCACGCGGAGCCAGTCAGCGAGTTCCGGACGAGCCCCGACTCGGCGTCCGTCCCGGGTTTCTGGTCGTCGACAGGGTCGTCCGGGGCGGCGGGTGCCGCCTCGGCGACGCTCATGCTGCGTCTCGACGCGCGAAAACGACGGGGATCGTCTTGAGCAGGATCTTCAGATCGAGGAGCAGGCTCGGCTTCTGGGCGTAGGTGCAATCCAGGTCGAGCGCCTCGCGCATCGTCAGCCGACTTCGCCCGCTGACCTGCCAGAGACCGGTGATCCCGGGCTTGACCTGGCACCGGAGATCTTCCGACGGGCCGAAGAGCTCGACCTCCCAGGCCAGGGCCGGTCGGGGACCGACGAGTGACATCTCACCCCGGAGGACGTTGAAGAGCTGCGGGAGCTCGTCGATGCTCGCCCGGCGGAGCAGTCTTCCGACCGGGGTCACACGGTGGTCGTCGAGCTTGTGCAGTCCGTTGCGGCCCCCCTCGAGCGGACGATCCTCCGTGAACATCGCGCGCACGTACGCGCGGTGCTCGGAATCGTCTGTGTTCGCATACATGGTCCGGAGCTTCCAGATCCTGAAGGTCCGTCCGCGGTAGCCGATCCGTTCCTGTCGGAAGAAGACCGGCCCGCTGCTCGTGGCCGCGATCGCGACTGCCGCGCAGATCAGGAACGGCGTCGCGAGCATCAGCGCGAGCAGGCCGACCGCGAGGTCGAACGTGCGCTTGGCCCCGCGGTACAGGCGGGACGGCTGTTTCTGCTCGAACGCGTGCTCCGCTCGGACCGAGCTGATCGACGAGAGCGAGTGGATGTAGTCGGGGTTCGTCATCGAGGAGGTCACCCCATGTTCGAGAAACGCACCTCGCGTGCCGGCTGCACGCGAGCCTCGATGTAGTCGGCGTCCGGCACCGGCCGCACCGGCACCGCCGGCGAACCGTAGGCGAGCATGCCATCGGGGATGTCGCGAGTGACCACCGCGCCTGCGCCGATGATCGCGCCGCGGCCGACGGTGATGTACGGGAGCAGCGTGACGTTGACGCCGATCTGGGCGCCCTCGCGGATCAGCGGCCCCGCCATCGCCTTGCCGGAGTCGACGCTCCCCGGGTACAGGTCGTTGGCGATCGTCACGCCCGGCGCCATGAAGACGTCGTCCTCGAGCTCCGTGAACTGCGCGACGTAGCAGTTCGAATGGATCTTCACGCGGTCGCCGATCACACAGCCGTAATCGACGACGGTGTTCGACCAGATCGAGACGTCGTCCCCCAGCTGCACCTCTTCGCGGACGATCACGTTGTGGCCCGTCTGCAGGCGGGCGCCGGCCGTGGAACCGCCGTAGATGATCGTCCCGCTCCGCAGGCGAGCCTCGGCGCCGATCGAGAGCGCCATCGGCCCGCCACGGTCCGAGGCGTAACCGAGGATTACGGACTCGTCGATCATCGCTCCAGGGCCGAGCTCGACCGGGCTCAAGCTGGTGATTGGCTCAGCCATCGAGGTGCTCCTCGAGACTCGTGCAGACACGATCGATCTGGTCCTCCGTGATGTGCGGGAAGAGCGGCAGCGACAGGATCTCGCCCGCGGCTTGCTCGGCGACCGGAAGGGTCGTCGTTGCGTACGGCTCGTACGGCGGCTGCAGATGGCACGGGATCGGGTAGTGGATGCCCGACTGGATGCCGTCAGCACGCAGCCTCTCCATCGCGGCGTCGCGCCGATTCAGACGGACGACGTGCTGGTGGTGAGCGCTCACAGCGTCCGGTTCGATCGTCAGGACACGGACGTCCAGAGGGAGCCGCTCCGCGTATTTGCGAATGGCCTCGCGACGAGCGGTGTTCCAGGCGTCGAGCCGGGTCAGCCTGATCGAGAGGACCGAGGCTTGCAACGCATCGAGTCTGCTGTTGCGCGCGAGCACCGAGTGGATGTGCGAGGCATGGGGCGGCCGCCCGTGATTCGCGAGCATCCGGATCGACTCGGCCAGTGCCTCGTCGTCGGTCACCACCGCGCCGGCGTCGCCGAACGCGCCCAGGTTCTTGCCCGGATAGAAGCTGAAGGTCCCGGCGACGCCGAACGATCCGGCGGCCTTCCCCTTCCAGGTGGCTCCCTGCGCCTGGGCGGCATCCTCGAGGAGCGCGACGTTCGATCGCTGCGCAAGCGCGGCGAGCTCGTCGAGCCTCGGCATGTTGCCGTAGAGGTTGACGGCGATGATCGCTGCCGTCTTGTCCGAGATCGCATCGGCGGCGATCTCGGGCGTCAGCAGCAGGGTCTCCTCGTCGACGTCCACGAGCCGGGGGGTCGCCTCCGCCAGGAGGACACCCTCGACGGTCGCGACGAACGTGTTGGATGGAATGAGCACCTCGTCGCCCGCGCCGATTCCGAGCGCGCGCAGCGTCAGCTCGATCGCATCCGTCCCGTTCGCCACGCCGATTGCATGGCGCGTGCCGCAGTAGGCGCTCCACTCCTCTTCGAAGCTGTCGACCGCTTCCCCGCCGATGAACGCCGACGTCGTCACGGTCTGATCCCAGGCCGCGTCCAGCTCGGGGCGGAGCTCCGCCGTCATCGCGTTGAGGTCGTTCAACGGGACGACCTCGCGTGTCTGCAGGACCGTCACGCCGTCAGCTCCGCAGGCTCGGACTCGAGCACCATTCGGAACTCGGTCTCGGACAGATGGACCGGCCGGCCGGCGCGGAGCGAGATCTGCGCGGCCTCCAACGCCTGCACGACGGCGAACCCGTTCTCTCCGTCCGTCGACGGGCGCTCACCCGTCGCGATGCACGACGCGAATTCGCGGTCCTGAACGAGCAACGGCTCTTCGAACCGCAGATACGGCGCATGAATGTCGCCGACCCGGTAGGACATCGGCATCTGCGCGAGTGCCGGCGGGTCGGCGAGCACGACGCCCTTGTCGTACACCCGGACCCGCTCGTCCGGCAGCATGTCGTTGTAGACGGCCATCTTCTCGCTGCCGACGACGGTCGTCCGCCGAACCTTGCACGGGTCGAGCCAGCTGACCCGGATATTCGCCGTAACCTCGGGATCGTCGTACACGAGCTGAATGTGTGCGACGTCTTCGAGGTAGCTGTGTGCGTGATGCGAGCCCCACGCCGTCACGCGCGACGGCTTCGACCTGAGCACGAAGTTGCAGATCGAAACGTCGTGCGGGGCGAGGTCCCAGATCACGTTGACGTCGGACTGATACAGGCCCAGGTTCAGTCGGGCCGAATCGATGTAATGGATCCTCCCGAGCTCGCCCGCGTCGAGAAGGTCACGCAGCTTCCAAACGGCCGCGTTGTACTCGAACGTGTGCCCAACGGCGAGAACGAGGCCGAGTTGTTCGGCGGTATCGACGATCCGACGCGCGTCGAGCGTCGACGTCGCCAATGGCTTCTCGACCAGGACGCTCTTCCCCGCGTGCATTGCGGTCATCGCAAGCCGCGCGTGAGTGTCCGGCGGAGTCGCGACGATGACCGCGTCGACGTGGTCCAGGGCCTCCTCGAGCCGCTCGAAGGTCCCGATCGCGGGGAAGTCCCGCTTGAGCTCCTTCAGCCGCTCCGTGCGGGGATCAACGACGGCGACATGCTCCACATCTGAGATCGAATGGAGCACGCGAACGTGCTTGGATCCCCAATATCCACAACCTACTACTGCTAGCCGCATTTTCTCTACCCTTTCTCCCCCAATTCCGCAGAAATAGAGGCTTTCGCCAGCATGATGTCTTGGCGACGATCCGCTGACGAAACCCTCATCCGCCGCTCAGCTTCATCTTCGGCTGCAGCCGCTGATCTGGCGGGTTTATGACGCTCCTTTCTTGTCGGGTGGTACGGGTCGACGAGGACACTTCCGAGCACGGTTGCCCCCACCCGCTCGAACTGCTCGCGTGAGCGCGCGATCTCCTCGCGCGTGGCGCTTGGCGTTGCCGCCGCCAATACGCCGTCGCACGCCCTCGCGAGCGCGGCCCCGTCCGCGTCTGCAAGGAGGGGCGGTGCATCGACGAGGACGAAATCGGCACGTCCGGCGAGCTCTTCGATCAGGCGGGCAGTCCGTTCCGAGCCGAGACGGTGGGCGCGCGCCGGCGATGGAATCGCGGCGACATGGCGCTCCTCCGAGGCGAACACAGCACCGATGTCGTTCGGCTCAGACGAACCGGCGCGGCACAGCAGGAGATTCTCGATCCCGGTATCGGAGATCGCATGCTCCAGCGGCACCTCGCCCCGGAGCGCATCGAGGAAGCCGGGCCCGGGCGGCGCTCCCACCAATTCTTCGAGCGCCGGATGCCGCTGCCGCGTCGAGACGAGCACGACTCGCTTCCCCATGTCCGCGAGCGCTGCCGCCAGGTTCGCGTGCAGCTCCATCGTGGAATCGGTGTGATCGACGCTGATCACCGCGACCGATTTCGTTCGCGCGTGGGACGCTGCGGCGATGAAGTTCGTTCGTAGCCGGCGATAGGCGTCGGCGGTGCTCGACGCGGGTGCATCGATCGCGACAAGGGTGAGAACGCCCGGGGTGGCCGAGCCGTCGTCGTCCCTGGGAATCAGGCCGAGGACGGGAGCTCCGAGCCGCTTGGCCAGATCGGAGGTACCCCGGATCCGGGTGTCGACGTACTCGGCGACCGCGGCAATCGCGAAGCCGAGCAGGAGCCCTCCGAGCAGGCCCAGGAAGATGTTCAGCGGAAGCTTCGGCTTGGCCGGCGCCGTCGGCAGCGACGCCTTGCCGAGAACCGTCACTGGCGCGTGGGACGCGGCCTGGTCGTTCAGGCCATTGAGCTTCTGCTGGAGCAGCGCGATCTCCGTGGTCAGCGCGCCCCGCTGGATGCGCAGGACCCCCTGCTTGCCCGGGTCAGCGTTCTGGATGCGACGATCGAGCACAGCCCCCTGCTCGGTCAGCGACTGGACCTGCTCGTTGATCGAGGTAGTCGAGGCGAGCACGTCAGTTTGGAACTGCCGCCGGCGCACGTCGGCGAACGCTTCGGCGAACGCCTGGGCCCGCTTCTGTGCAATCTTCGGCTCCGGGCTCGAGTACGTGAACTTCAGCACCTCGCTGTCGGCGGGGACCCGAATTCCCAGCTGCGCGAGCAGCTCCTCCGGAGGCACGTTCAGGCGCAGGTTGCGGGCCACCCTGTCCGCCACGGCGAGCGAGCGCGCGATCTGGGCCTCGGTCGCCATGTTCGGGCCCCCGGAGACCGTCTGCTGCGGCGGAGCCTGGATGACGGCGGTCGCAGTGGCCGAGTAGATCTTCGTCTGGGACAGCGTCAGCGCGACCGTCGCGAGGACGGCAACCGCCGTCGTCACGACGACGTAGCGCTTCCTCCTGCGCAGGATCGCCGTGAAGAGCGACTGCCCCTCTTCGGCGATCGACGGCGGCGGCGTCGGCGCCAGCCGCCCGAGGTCAGTTGCGCCGCTGCTCATAGCCCCCGTCTAATCCATGCGAGGCCTGTGGCCGGACCACGTTCGCACCGACCGAAACCCGCAGCTTGCGGTGTTCCAGACGTGCGTTCCCCTGCCTCCGACGTGCCAGCTTCTCGCCGTGACGACGCTGCCGCAATTTTCCCTCCCCCTGAGGTGCCTCTCTCAGTTGAGCCCGAGACCAACTATGACAGAATTTCTCAGTTTTTCTAGTCGATCCTTATGGCCCTCATGGGGCATCCGCGGAGCCGGACTCGACGTGTCTGGAGGAGGTCGGCGCGGCGGCCGCCGGCGCCGCTAGCGAGGAGGTTCGCCGGGGTGCCGGTTGTCGGCACGAGCCTCGGTCGAGCCGGTCATTCGGGGCCGACCTCGCGAGCGTCGAAGGTCTGCTTGAGCTCCTCCACGAGCTCCTCCTCGCTCAGGGGTCGTTGCTCCTCCCGCTCCGGTTCGCCGTTCTCGCCGACGACGAAGGCGAGCGCAAAGCGGCGCCCCGTGACCTCGTGCAGCGCCTCGGCGAGGGGGCGTGCGTGCTTCGGCTCCTCCGCCAGATTCCTGTGGAAGGAGGCGGTGGCCGGGAACTCGAGGGTGAGCGTGTCGCCGGCCAGCTCCGACGGATGCGCCTCGCGCAGGACCGACGCCGTCGGGATCGAGCGCTGCTCGACCGCCGGGATCACCGCGCGCTGCCAGGCGTCCTGGAGCTGCTCGAGCTCGAGCGGCGGCACCGCGGGAGGCGGTTCCGGCGTCGCGACCTCGGGCGGCGCGCCTGAGGCTTCCGGCTCGGCTGCCTGACGCGGTCCCTCGCGCCGCTCGAGCTGCTCGAGGCGGAACGCGAGCGACTCGCGCTCGAGATCCGCCCCCGGGCGAGTCACCTTGATCAGCGCCAGCTCGAGCGGCAGCCGCGGATCTCCTCCCTGGCGCATGTCGTCGACCGCGACCGCCAGCAGGTCGCACAGTCTGATCACCGTCGCCTCGGAGAGCTGGTTCGCCTGCGCGCGCAATCGCTCGCGCGTCTCCTCGGTCACCGGGAGCGAGTCCGGCACCTCGCCCATGTGCTGGACGAGGAGCAGTTGGCGGAGGTGCTCGAGCAGATCCGTGACGAGGCGCCCGAGGTCCTGGCCCTGCTCCGCGAGCTCCTCGAGGAACTGGAGCGCACCCGCCGTATCCCTGTCGACGACGAGGTCGCAGAGGCGGAAGAGCGCCTCCTCCTCGACCGCGCCGAGGAGCTCCAGCACGGCCTGCACCGTCACCTTGCCCTCGGTGGCCGCGGAGAGCTGGTCGAGGGTGGACTCGGCGTCGCGGTAGGCGCCGCGCGCGCCGCGGGCGATCAGGGCGAGCGCCGCGTCCGGGACGTCGATGCCCTCGCCGTCGGCGATCCGGCGCAGCTTCGAGACGAGATCGGGTAGGCGCGGCCGCGAGAAGACGAACGTCTGGCAGCGCGACCGGACCGTCGGGAGCATCTTCGAGAGGTCGGTGGTGCAGAAGACGAAGACGAGATGAGGCGGAGGCTCCTCGATCAGCTTCAGCAGCGCGTTGAAGGCCGCGTCCGTGAGCTGGTGCGCCTCGTCGAGGATGTAGACCTTGTAGCTGCCCTCGACGGGCTGGAGGACGACGCGCTCGCGGATCTCGCGGATGTCGTCGATCCCGCGCTGCGAGGCGGCGTCCATCTCGACGACGTCGAGCGACGTGCCGTTCGCGATCGCGACGCAGGACGGACATGTCTTGTCCGGCGTCGTCGTCGGCCCGTGCGCGCAGTTCAGTGCCTTCGCGAGGATCCTCGCGAGGGACGTCTTTCCGGTGCCGCGCGGGCCCGCGAACAGGTATGCCTGGCGAACCTGCCCGGCGTCGATCGCGTTCCGGAGCGTCTGGACGACCGCGTTCTGCCCGACAACCTCATCGAAGTCCTGCGGGCGGTATTTGCGATAAAGGGCGGTCACCGGGCGTCTCCAGCGATTAGATCAAAGAGCGCGGCGGAGCGGGCTTTGCCCGGCCCGCCCACGACGCTACCGAGCGACGGCCTCATCGCCGAGCCCGCTCGGCCCAAGCCTCTCGCGCAAAGTCGAAGACTTTGCGCGACGGAAAAGCCCGGCCGCGCACCCTCGATCGAAGGCCGCGACTCGAGCCGGTGCAGGGGGTGCTCGCTCGGGTCAGGCCGATCCGCGGCACCTGAGAGGGATTGCTTAGCGCTGCTTCCTCCCGGACCTGACGCGGTTCGCAGTCTCCCAGTGCGCGGGACCTGACCGTCAACACTTGCACCCGAGGCCCGTGTCTCGAGCGTGACCCCCTCGGGAGGGGATTCAGCCCCGCTAGAGCGGATTGCGGGCGAGAGGGAACCGCTAGCTCCCCACCTAGCGCGGCCGGGCACCCGACATGGTAGCCGGGCCCCGCGTGCCGATCAGGCCACCGACGCCTCGTCGGAGGGGAGTACCCCGTTGAGCTGTGCCCAGCGGCTGGCCTCCGTGCGGTTCGCGACGTCGAGCTTCCTGTAGACGTTGGAGAGGTGGAACTTCACGGTCTGCTCGGTGACCCAGAGCAGGCGAGCGACGGCCGCGTTCGATTGCCCCTCGGCCACGAGCTTCAGGATCTCGAGCTCGCGGCGGGTGAGGCCTCCGGGGCGCCCGCGCCGGGCCGGCTCGGCCGGCACCCCGGGGGCCGGCTGGCCGCTGGGCATGAAGACCGAGTGGTCGAAGGCCTGCCGGACGGCGGAGGCGACGTCGTCGGGGTGCGCAGTCTTGACCACGTACGCCGCGGCGCCCGCGGCGAGCGCGCCGTCGATGTGCGCCGGGTCGTGGTGAGCGGAGAGCACGATCGCCCGGAGCTCGGGGACGGCGGTGCATCCCTGGCGGAGGACGTCGAGCCCGTCGGGCTCGCCCGGCAGCGCGTCGATCTCGACCGTGAGCAAGTCCGGGCGGTGCTCCACGACCAGCGTCGCCGCCTCGGAGCCCGATGTCGTCTTGGCGACGACCTGCATGCCCACCCGGTCGAGGACGAGCTGAACCGCGTCGAGCCAGATCGGGTGTGGATCCAGCAGGACCGCTCGTAGCGCTGCAGTTTCGGAGGTCATGCGATTGCCGCGGGTCGCTGTCTTTCATATACCCGAGGATCGCCCGGTTGAAAAGCGGTCACGCCACGAACGACTCGGCTCCACAGCCGTAAGCGCGCGGCGTCGCAGCCGGACTTCCGGCTAGGACTGGAGGCCTGGACTGTTCTGCCGCGGGCGGCGGTCTTACGCTTCCGTCATGGGCTCGTCGCCGCCTCCGAGGGCCGTTCGGCTGCTGATCGCGGACGACCAACGGCTCTTCTCCGAAGCGCTCATGACCGTCCTCACGGAGGACGAGCGCGTCGACGTGGTCGGGATCGCCGAGAACGGTGCGGAAGCGGTCGAGCTCGCCGAGGCTCTTCAGCCGGACGTGATCCTGATGGACCTGAACATGCCCGTGATGGACGGTCTCGAGGCGACCCGACGGATCCGCGAGGCCGGAAACGACGTGCAGATCCTGATCCTCACGGGGACCGAGACGCCAGTCGGGTCGGACGACGCCGCGGCTGCGGGGGCCAGCGGATTCCTCCGCAAGGAGCAGGGCGTCGACGAGCTCCGGCAGGTCTTCTTCGGCGTCGCGTCGCTCGCCGCCGCGCTCGGCGGTTCGCGCCCCTAGCTTCGGACTGCCGCTCCGCTACTGTGCGCCCAGAGGGCGTGTAGCTCAGCGGGAGAGCGCCCGCTTCACACGCGGGAGGTCACTGGTTCGATCCCAGTCACGCCCATCGCGGAGCGATGCGCGTGGCGGGGCGAAGCCTCGGCACGCGCTGTGGAAGGGGTCTGGGGAAACCCGGAGGTTCCCCCAGCTACCCGGCGTGCCCCCGGCTTCGGCTCCGCCGAAGCCATAACGACTTCGTCCGAATCACGTGTCGCTCGTGAGGGTGCTGAGCCGACGCCGGCAACGCCGGCATCGGCGACGCTCTCATCGCCGTCTCATTCGCCCCCTTTAAGACGGCCCGCATGCGGGTCGTGGTTTTGGCGCTCGTTGCGGTGCTCCTTGCCGGGTGCCGATCCTCGAAAAACAACCCGCCCTCGGCGTCCGATCTGGCGCCAGTTCGGCGTCCCTACTCGCCCAAGGTCGACCCGGCTGACTTCGTCACGACGATCGACAACCCGCTCTTCCCGCTTCGGCGCGGGACAACCTTTCTCTACCGCGGCGCACGGGGGCGCATGCCGCAGGTGGACGAGGAGGTCGTCACTCACCGGACGGAGGAGATCCTCGGGATTGCCTGCACGGTCGTCCGCGATACCGTCTCTGAGCGCGGCAGGCCGATCGAGCGGACGCTCGACTTCTACGCCCAGGATCGCGCCGGAAACGTCTGGTACCTCGGCGAGGACTCGTTCGAACGAAAACGCGGTCGCTTCGTCAAGGCGAGCGACTCGTGGCGTTCGGGCGTCGATGGTGCGAAACCGGGCATCATCATGCCCGCCGATCCGCAGCCGGGCGACAGGTACCGCCAGGAGTACTACCCGCCGGGCGAGGCGCTCGACGAGGCGACGGTGCTCGGCGAGCGCGGCCCGGTGACTGTGCCGTACGGCACCTTCGATCACACGCTCGTCACGAGCGAGTACAGCCCGCTCGAGCCGCAAACCGAGCAGAAGTTCTACGTCGCAGAGGTTGGGGAGGTGCTGGAGCGCGTGGTCAAGGGCCACCACGAGGAGTTCCGGCTTGTCGCCGTGAAGCACTGAGCCGGGCAGCCGCGCGGTCGGATAGGTTCCCCGCCGTGCTCGTCGCGCTGACGACGAATCAGAAGCTCGGCCTTGGCGGCACCGCTGCCGTCTTCATCGCGTTCGCGCTCATCTCCGCGCTTCTGATCCCGCGCGGGCGCCCCGACTTCCCCGGGAGGAAAGGGCTGCCGCTCTTCATCATCGTCACGGTGATCCTCACGATCGCGATGCTCGGCGCCGTCGAGGTGTTCGCGAAGGAGTCGCACGAAGGTGAGGCGGCCCCCGGGGCCGAGACCGGCGCGACCACGACCGAGACGACACCGACCACTCCGACCCCGCCGCCGCCGGCCGCCCCGACAACGACCGCGGCCGAGGCCCCGTCAGGGTCGCCGACGGCGGGGAAGGCCGTCTTCGCGGCCCAGGGGTGCGGGAACTGTCACACCTTCGCTCCCGCCGGCTCCACCGGCACTGTCGGGCCGAACCTCGGCGAGGTGCTGAAGGGGAAGAGCCCCGAGTTCATTCGGGAGTCGATCGTCAACCCGAATGCCGAGGTTGCGGCCGGGTACCCCGCTGGCGTAATGCCGCAGACCTACAAAGATCAGCTCACGCCCAAGCAACTCGACGACCTCGTGGCGTTCTTGTCTTCGGGCTCATCCGGCTAGTCCGCCCAGGAAGCGTCAGTCCAGGAGGCGTCGGCCCAAGAGGCGTCCGCCCAGGAAGCATCGGCCCAGGAAACATCGGCCCGGGACGCGTCAGCCCAGGAGGCGTCGGCCCACGAGGCCGAGTCCCAGGAGGCGTCCGAGCGCGAGGCGCTGTCCCAGCTCGCGGCATCGAAGACCGGAACCGGGCCGCCCGCCGGATCGTCGATCAAAAAGCGGAGCAGCGCGCGGTTCGGGTTCGGCGGCCGGGTCACTCGGATCGCAGCGCGGGCGTCGATCAGCCCGGCGCCGAGCGAGTAGCGGTCGGCCAGCTGGGCCGGCCGTGCCGTGACCATCAGCGCGCCCTTGACGTCGTCGGGCGTCCAGTCCGGGTGAGCGATCGAGAGCTGTGCCGCGGCACCCGCGACGATCGGCGCCGCGAAGGACGTGCCGGACATCCGCATCAGACCGCCGACGACGCGCTCTGGGTGCTCGAGCGCCATCGTGGAGGCGGCGGGCGCGAGCCCGAGGAGCTTCCGGCCCGGAGCGCCGAGCTCGGGCTTCAGGAACCCGTCGGACGTCCGTCCGTAGGCCGACCACGGGGCATTGAAATCGTCTGCGCCGCCCGGGCGCAGGCCGAGGTCCGCGGCGCCGACGGTGATCACGAACGGATCGTTCGCCGGCGAGAGCGGCACTCCGCTCGGCCCGGCCCCAGTCCGGTAGTTCCCGGCCGAGGCGACCACGACCACGCCGCCGTTCCAAAGCCGCTCGACCGCGCGGTTCAGCGGGTCGGTGCGGAAGCTGGACGGCCGGGCCGCATGGAGGGAGAAGTTGGCGACGCGGATCCGGTAGCGCTCCTTGTTCGCGAGGATCCAGTCCGCCGCTGCGATCACGTCGCTCGTCATCGCCTTGCCGGCGTCGTCCATCACGTCGAGCGAGATCAGGCGTGCGCTCGGGGCCGCCGACGCCGCGAGGCCGGCGACGAAGGTGCCGTGTCCTCGGCCGTCGCCGGCGCTGTTCGGCGAGAGCTGGGTCAGGTTGACCTGCGCCACCAGGCGCCGCTCGTAGAGCGCGCGAGGCTCGACGCCCGAGTCGACGATCGCGATCGCGGGAGGCGCGGATCTGCTGAAGAGCGTCGCCGGGATCGTGGCGACGATCCCCGTCTCCTCCAGCCACGTCGCCGGGGACAGCGTGGGCTGCTCCTCCGTGGTCGCGGCGGGCGCCATCCGAACGTCGCGCGTGATCGCCTCGATCGAGCCGTCGCCCGCGAGCTCGAGCACCTGCTTTCCCGTCAGGGTCGCAGCGACGCCCGTGATCGACGCGAAGCGGCCCGTCAGCCGGTCGCCGGAGGTGCCGTTGTCGTCGAGCCTTGACGTGACCTCGCCGGCCACGCTCGCCGTATCCGCGCCGTCGTCGCCCTGGACGATCACGCGGAAGAGCGCCGACGGATTGCGTCGCGCATTCGCGAGCAGGCTGCTCTCCACGTACGCGTCGCGATCGTGGTTGTCCGCGATCGCCGTCAGCGGGACGGTCAGCGCCGCCGTCGCGAGCACGAGCAGCGCTGCGAGGCGAGGGGCGTCGCCGCCTCGCCGGCGCCAGAGGGCGCTCCGTCTCGACTGACCGCCGTTGCCGCTTCGTGCTGCCACGTTCGTCCTTCTCCGCGCGGTTCCGCGCGGGGCCGCAGGGATCCAAACTCAGGCTAGGAGCGGCACGAAACGGGTGCCTCCCCCGGGCGGGGGAGGCAGAAACCCTCGAATAATCAGCGGAGAGGGCGGGATTTGAACCCGCGACGGACCTTTCAGCCCGTACGCGATTTCCAGTCGCGCTCCTTAGACCGCTCGGACACCTCTCCGGGCCGGCACAGCGTAGCCCGACATGGAAGCGGGCCCCTGAGGGCCCGCCGGGAGGCCGCATGGCCGTGCGTCAGGCGTTCGCGAGGCCGCCGTGTCCGTTCTGGTGGATCGCGAGGGCGGTCAGACCGCCGGCCGCCACGAGGAGCACGAGGACGCTGGTGGCCACCGTGCCGAGCTCGAATCCGCCGCTATCGGACACGACGGGAGGCGACGCCTTCGGCTGGTACGACGCGCGGTTGAGGGGTCGGTCGTCGGGGCTGAAGACCGTCGGAGGCTGCGCGGTTGAAACCGCCGGTGCGCGGTCGGCGACGGCGACGTGGCGGGATTCCTGGAGGATCCGCGCCTCCATCCCGTCGAGGCCGTCCGGCATCGCCTGGGCCGCCGGGGCTGCGATCGCGGTCGCGGCGAGCCCGAGCGCCAGGAGCTTGATCTGGACCCGTTTCCTGCGCTTCCTTGCCTCCATGCGCTGACCGTAGAGCCGCGCTGCGCGTCCGTCGTTCGCACGCGCGACACAAGAAGTGTCAAACTTGTCACAGACGCGATGGAGTGGCAACTCTTCGCCGGGGTCCCCGAGGAGGATGTGCGGCGACTCCTGGCGATCGCGCGCCGTCGGACGTTTGCCCGGAACGAGGTCGTCTTCCACCGGGGCGATCCCGCCAACTCGCTCCATCTGATCGCCTCGGGCCGCTTCGGCGTCGCGATCATTACGCCGCTCGGCGACACGGCGATGCTCGGTGTCCGCGGCCCGGGCGAGGCGTTCGGCGAGCTCGCGCTCGTCTCGGGCGGGCAGGCCGAGCGCTCGGCCACCGTCTCCGCGCTGGAGCCGGGGGAGACGCGCTGCGTACACCAGAACGACTTTGCGCGGCTGCGACGCGAGCACCCGCGCATCGACGCTGTCCTGACCGCGGTCCTCGCGGAGAGCGTACGGCGGCTCTCCGACCAGGTCACCGATGCCTACTACCTCTCGGCCGAGCGGCGCGTGCTCCGTAGGCTCGCCGAACTCGCCGAGCTCTACAACGGCTGCGTGACGCTGCCACAGGAGGCGATCGCGGAGCTCGCCGGGACCTCGCGCGCCACCGTCAACCGTGTGCTGCGGGAGCAGGAGCGGAAGGGCACCCTCGAGCTCGGCCGCTCGCGGATCGTCTTCTCCGATCCTGGATCGCCTCCCGCCTAGATCTTGTTTGCCCCGCCCCGGCGGCGCATGATCCAGCACCGATCGGGGAGGGAGCTCATGCCCTAGCGGACTTCAAGAAGGCCTAGGCCCGCGGGAACCGCGGCTATCCTGGGCCGAACGGAGAAGTGGCCGAGTGGCTGAAGGCGGCGCCCTGCTAAGGCGTTAGGTGGGGAAATCCCTGCCTCGAGGGTTCGAATCCCTCCTTCTCCGCTAGGAGGGGTGCCGGAGCGGTCGAACGGGGCGGTCTCGAAAACCGTTAGGGGTGCAAGCCCCTCGAGGGTTCAAATCCCTCCCCCTCCGTTCGATACCGGCCCCTTTGCAGGGGAGAGCCCCGCCGTAGCGGGGCTCTCCCCGTTGTCCGATGCGGCGACGCGGCCGCTACTTCAGCCCCGACTTCTGCCCGAACAGCCTCGCGTCGAGCAGGTCCGCCTCCTCGCGGAACGTCTCGCCGGCCAGGTCGATGTAGCCCTGCGTCGTCTTGAAGTCGGAGTGCCCGGCCCGCGCCATCAGCGCCGCCGGCGCGACTCCTGCCGCGGCCGCGTTCGTGATCGACGTATGCCGGCCGTCGTGGAACGGCCGCACGTAGTCGGTGATCTTCGCCCGCACGAGCCGCCGATCAGATGCCGCGGCTCGTCGTTCAGGACGTGGCGGAAACGGCGGGCCGACACACCCGGCCGGGTCGCCGGCGCGTCGCGTTTCTTATAGCGAACCAATCGCGCTAAGTGGGTACGAGCGCACGAGAAAGGCCGCGCGCCTTGGCTGCTTTTCGGGGAGGAGAGGCCGACGCGCGGCCATTCAAGTTCGAGCACACCCACCGTACTGCCGACGCATGCGATTTACCTTGTTGCCGCCCAGGACTAGTCGGAGTTTGCGGGACATCTCGACTCGACCACTCCCACTCGCGTGCAAGGGCAAGCTTGGAAGATTCCTTGAGCCTCATTTACAAAAGGCTTACGCAACCGCGGACCAACCTTCCCCATCCGTTCTATCCCCGCTCCCGCTTTTCTCTGCCCGCTCCGGGTGGCTCTCCCCGATGACTGAACTAGGCCGTCGGATTCGTGGTCACCTGAGCGCCCCGCCCCGCCAGCCCGAGACGGGCGGTTCGCGTAGCGTTTCCGATTACCTTGCATCGCGGCAAACCTCTGCGTGGCCTGACGTTCATCGACTTTGCGCGATTCGACACAAAATCGCTAACCTGGTCTCCCTGTTGGAAGAGTGTCCTCGCCTACCGGGCCAGCGTGACGCCGGACGCAGCCGTCTTTCCGCTCACTTGTAGACGGCTCGGTCAAACAGAAGCTCCGTTGAGGAGAGACCATGAAGGCCACCGCTGATTCCGTCCGAGTTCCCGTGCCGCACGTCTTCTTCTCGATCCGTCAATCGCCGAACGCCAAACACGAATGGCGCTGGCGAATGTTCGGGCCTGGCCACCAACTGATCGCCGTCTCCGGAGGCGGGTACGGCGATAAGGAATCATGCGTTCAGGCGATCCGCGATCTGTCAACCCTTTCCGCCCAACCCGATATCCGCTTCCACTAGCCGAAAGAAACGGAGAGGGGGAGCCGCCTGCGGCCGGCGGCTCCCCTCTCATACCGCCGGGAATCTGCCGTTAGCCCCGGCGCCTCGTCGACTTCCCCTTGCTCGCTAACGCCGCACCGTCGCGGACAGAGGGAAGCCAGGGGAAAGAGGACAGGTAACCCCTTCCTACACAGCGTGCCACCATGGAATACCGTTTTCAAGAGGTAGAGAACCCGCGTTGCCTCGAGGTTTACGGGGCCCCTAGAACGGCGCAGACCGCCTGCGCGACGGCCTCGCCCGACTCACGATTGCCGTGCGAAAGGACGAGCTCGAGGTTGTCCACGATCGGGATTCCCTCGGGCGAAGAGTCGACGACGGTGGCCATCAACACGTCTTGTCCGGCATCGGCGCCGAGGCCCTTCACGTGGCCGAACAGGCCTGTGACCGTCACCGTCGCCGGTGCCCCGATCGTCGCGCCTTCCGGGTAGACGGTCTTGAACGTCATGAAGAAGGCGCCCGGGAAGCTGAACGAGTTGCCATTGCCGGTAAAGGTGACGCGCGTCGCCGGGACTGTGTCGGTCTCCCTGATGATCGACCCGCTCCCTTCGAGGAACAGCGTGACGTTCGCAGTTCCCGAAACATTCCCGGTGACCTCGAACCCGCACGCCTCGCTGAAGAAATCGTTGTCGAACGAGAAGCCCGCGTCCACGCCTTTGATGTGAACCACCCTTTGTGCGCTCGAAGCCGTCGCCGTTGTCATCAGAGCGATGACGGCTAGCGCGAGAACCGCTCCCAATTGCCGCATGACCCTCCTTCCCGAATCCCCCAACACTGTGGCCAGCCCGCGTCGTGCGTTGGGCGATTCGTGCCAACGGGAAGCCGAGTGAAGTGTCGTACTCCTCGTCGGGAAGGTCAAGCCCGCGATCGTCTGAGGTGCAACCTCCCCTACAAAGTGCGATGCCCGTCTCGAGGGGTCGAAGACGGGCGCCGCAATGCCGGGGTATTTGAGGGGGGAGCCGGCAAGTCATGTCTTGCCAGCTCCGGACGCGGCGGGCATGCCCCGGAAGGGTGAACCTCGCCTGGGTGTCGTTTTCGGACGATTGACAAGAGCGGTCGAGGGTGGGAGATTCGACGTGGGCCCAGCCGAATCCAGGTCGTCAGGGAGGAGGTAGGGAATGAAGAGATGGCTCGCTGTCGCGGCTGCCTTCGTCGTGGGCTTGGCCGTCACGGCCGGCGTCGCTGGCGGAGCCGTCGTGTCGGGCACTCGCAACGCGCACGACACGACGTCCTATGTCAGCGTCTCCTACAACACGCAGTATTGCTCCCTGCGGAAGTGGAACCTGTTCCACATCACGAGCGTCGAGTATCGCTGGCACCGCAACACGACCGCTCGGAGGATCACGAACGCCGTCGTCCACTTCGGGCAGACGGGCTTTCCGTGCACGGGGCTCGTCGGCGGCAACGGCTCCGCGGGCGAGAACCTCGGCACGCTCTGCTGGGCGTGCGGCAACTCGACGTCGACGTATTGGTCGAACGACTTCTACTACTACCAGTCCCCTCGTACGTGGGGCTGGGTGGGCCCGGGTCCGTATCCAGTGATCGTCGGCGCGTGGACGAAGTACACGGTGCGCAACGCGTCGGGCACCGCGCTCACCACACAATGCCACCAGGTCTACGTCGCCGGCATCGACGGTTGCTAGGAGGGTGTAGCGATGAAACGAGGACTCGTTCTGGTCGCCGCAATCGTCGCTTCGGGAGCGGTGGCAGCGACAGCGTTCTCCGCCTCCGGGTCGGTCACGAGCCAGAAGAGTGCGAGCAGCGTGACGAACTACCTCTCGATCGCCTACAACGTTCAGTACTGCAGCGGTGCGAACCGCTTCAAGATCACGAACGTGGAGTACCGCTGGTACAGGTCGACGACGACGCGGCGCGTTCCGTCCGCGCGCTTCAACTTCGGCGAGCTCGGAGTCGGCTGCACTTCCGGCTCAGGGTCGCATTCCCACGGCACGGACACGCTCCACCCGTGCTTCGGATGCGGCAGCTCGACGTCGCCGAACTGGACGCCGTCGTACCTCTTCTGGCCCTACAACTGGCCCTACGCCGGACCCCCGGGCTACGTCGGCGCCTGGGTTGACTTCCCGGTCACGGTGACCAGCACCGGCCAGCAAGTCGCGAGCGTATGCAACCAGTACTACCTCGTCGGCGACGGCCCCTGCTGAGGCTCTCGCGACGAGCGTGGACGGCGCTGTCGGCGATCCTCGCGGGCGGCGCCGTCTGCCTCGCCGCGGCCTGTGGCGGAGACGACAAGAGCACCGCGTCGGGAGGGTGCAGACCGGAATCGCGATCGGAGCTCCAGGCGCTCTTCTCGGACCACCAGCGCGGGGAGGTCGAGCGCGGCGAAGGAGCCGTTGCCGTCGCCTATCGCGACCGCACGGCGACCCTCGTCGGCGTCTGCCAGCCGACACCGGCGCTGCCGCGGAGCCTCCCGACGCTCCAGGCGGGCGGCCGGTCGTACCGCGCGGCCGGTGGATCGCTCGTGAAAACACCGTCCGGGTGGATCAACTACCTCCTCTATCCGCCGACGGCTCCGTCGAACGTGGCCGTCGTGCGCGGCGGCACTGCCTTCGCGCAGCTCAGGTTCGGCGAGCCCACGGCCGAGAGCTGCGCCCGAAGGACCGGAGCGCTGCGGCTGCTCGGCTGCGGCGCGCTGGCAGTCGTCGAGTGGAACACGCCGCTCCGGTTGCGGGCGAAAGACGTGCTCGTGCTCGACGTGATCACCGGTGACGGCAGCGCGCTCGGGCGGCCGTTGGGCTTCTACCTGTACGGGTTGAGCAACGCGGACGGCAGGCTCCGCGCCCGATTCGGGCTTGTCCGCCCGAAGTCCGGCCGCGCCGGCCTCTGGCTCCGCTCGGTCACGACACGTGCGGGAGAACGCCGGCTGTCGGGCGTCGGATATCGCGTCCGACTGGCGATCCCACGTCGCTGACGCGCAAAACGGTGAAATAGGGGAATGGCGTCCCCCTTCGTCGAGCTGGAGGTCGGCGGCCGGACGGTCAAGGTGACCAATCCGGACAAGATCTTCTATCGGAAGCTGAAGGCGACGAAGCTGGACCACGTCCAGTACTACATCGCTGTCGGCGAGGGAATCGTCCGGGCGCTGTACGAGCGGCCGACGCAGCTGAAGCGCCACCCGGACGGCGCCGAGGGTGAGGCGATCTACCAGAAGCGGGTGCCCGAGAAGCGGCCCGAGTGGATCGAGACGGCGCGCGTCACCTTCCCCTCCGGACGGCACGCCGACGAGCTCTGCGTGACGGAGGTCGCGCACGTCGCCTGGGCGGCGAACCTCGCCACGATCGACTTCCATCCGTGGCCGTCGCGGCGCGCGCACGTCGACAACCCGGACGAGCTACGCATCGACGTCGACCCGCAGCCCGGGACGACGTTCAAGGACGCGCAGAAGGTCGCCGCCGTCGTCCGCGAGGTGCTGGATGAGCTCGGCTACACCGGCTGGCCGAAGACCTCGGGGAACCGCGGGATCCACATCGCGTGCCGGATCGAGCCGAACTGGACCTTCCCGGAGGTACGGCGTTGCGCGCTGGCGTTCGCACGTGAGGTGGAGCGCCGCATGCCGAAGAAGGTGACGACGGCCTGGTGGAAAGAGGAGCGCGGACGTCGGGTCTTCATCGACTACAACCAGAACGCGCGCGACCGGACGATCGCCTCTGCCTACTCGGTGCGGGCCCGGCCGGACGCGACGGTCTCGGCGCCCGTCACGTGGGACGAGCTCCCGGACGTGGAGACGGAGGACTTCACGCTCCGGACGATGCCCGGGCGGTTCGCGAAGCTCGGCGACGTGCAGGCCGCGATCGACGAGAGGGTCTGCGACCTCCGCAAGCTCTTCGAGTGGGTCGAGCGGGACGAGCAGGAGGGCGTCGGCGAGGCGCCCTACCCGCCGCAGTTCCCGAAGATGCCGGGCGAGCCGAAGCGCGTGCAACCCTCGCGCGCCAAGAAGAGCTAGCTCGCGAGCAGGCTCTCGAAGGTCGGGTCGTTCGGGCTCCGTGGCGGCCGGAGCTCCCGCCAGGTGCAGTCGGCCGGCTCCTTGTCCTCGCGGAAGCGAAGGAAGCGCGTGCCGTGGCGGAAGCGGTTCCCCTGCACCTTGTCGTAGCGCACCTCCGCCACGAGTTCCGGCTTCACCGGCGTCTCCTCCAGGTCGCCGGTGCCCCAGCGGTTCGGCTCGGAGAAGCGTCGCTCGGACCGCTCGTCGAGGAGCGGGAGCACGCGCTCGAGGATTGCGTCGTGCTTCGAGGCCGCCACCGCCGCCGACCCGACGTAGTCGAGCCCGCCGTCGTCGCGGTAGAGGCCGAGGAGCAGGGTCGCCAGCCGGTCGGGCTTCGACTTCCACCGCACGCCGACGACGACGGCGTCGGCCGTCTTGTACGGCTTCACCTTCATCACCGCCTCGCGCGAGCCCGGCAGGTAGCGCAGGTCGAGCCGCTTCGCGATCACGCCGTCGAGACCCGCGGCCTCGAACGTCTCGAGCCACTCGCCCGCCACCTCCGGATCGCTCGTCGCGGGCGAGAGCGTGAAGTCTTTCCCGAGCTTCTCGAGCTCCTTCCGCCGCTTCGCCAGCGGCAGCTCGTGGATCGCCTTGCCCTTCCAGAGCAGGACGTCGAACGCGATGAACTCCGCCGGGGTCTCCTTCGAGAGCCGCTGCACCCGGCTGTCGGCCGGATGGAGGCGCATCTGCATTGAGTCGAAGTCGAGCACGCCGTCTCGCGCGATCACGATCTCGCCGTCGAGCGCCGAGTGGGGCGGCAGGCGCTCGCCGACCTCGCGGAGCTCCGGGAAGTAGCGCAGCAGCGGGCGCTCCTTCCGCGACCAGAGCGCAAGCTCGCCGCCGTCGTTCTCGAGCACGCCGCGGAAGCCGTCCCACTTCGGCTCGTACTGCCAGCCGTCGCCGTCCGGGAGCTCCTTCACGAGCTCCGCCTCCATCGGCGGGAAGGGGACGGCGGGCCCAGGCATGCGCCTAAGCTTGCCCGATGCGACGCGTGGTGATCACCGGCATGGGCGCGGTCAGCCCCCTGGGCAACGACCTGCCCTCCACGTGGGACGCCGCGGTGGCCGGCCGGAGCGGGATCGACTTCATCAAGTCGTTCGACGCGAGCGGCTTCCCGGTCCGCGTCGCAGCCGAGGTGAAGGACTTCGAGGCGCCGGACATCGTCTCGCCGAAGGAGGCCCGTCGCCTGGACCGCAACGTGCTGCTCGCTCTCGCCGCCGGCCGCGAGGCGCTCGACGACGCGAAGCTTGACTCCCAGTACGAGCCGGAGCGCGTCGGAATCACGTTCGGCTCCGCAATCGGAGGGTTCCTCGGGATCATGCAGCAGCACGAGGTGCTGCAAGAGCGGGGGCCGGAACGCGTCTCGCCGTACTTCCTCCCGAGCGTGCTCGTCGACTCGGCGAGCGGCCAGCTCGCGATCTCGCTCGGGCTGCGCGGCCCCAACTACGCGCCGGTCTCCGCCTGCGCGACCGGCTCGCACTCGATCGGCGAAGGCGCCGAGATCGTCCGGCGCGGTGACGCCGACGCCGTGCTCGCCGGCGGAACCGAGGCCTGCATGCACCCGCTGATCCTCGCCGGGTTCTGCGCGATGCGCGGCCTCGCGGCCGAGGAGGAATACCCGCCTCGCGCCTCGCGGCCGTTCGACGCCACCCGGGCGGGGTTCGTGATCGGCGAGGGCGCCGGCGCCGTCATGCTCGAGGAGCTCGAGGCGGCGAAGGAGCGTGGCGCGACGATCTACGCCGAGGTGCTCGGCTACGGCACCTCCAACGACGCCTACCACCTCGCCGCGCCCGAACCGGCGGCCACGGGGGTCGCGCTGATGATGCGCAGCGCGCTCGAGCGCGCCGGGGTCGAGCCGAAGCGCGTCGGCTACATCAATGCGCACGGCACGTCGACGCCGCTCGGCGACGCTGCCGAGACGAAGGCGATCAAGGACGTCTTCGGCGACCACGCGTACGAGCTCGCCGTCTCGTCGACGAAGTCGATGATGGGGCACTGCTTCGGCGCCGCCGGCGCGCTGGAGGCGCAGATGGCTGCGCTTGCGGTCCACAAGGGCGTGATCCCGCCGACGATCAACTACGAGCACCCGGACCCGGCGTGCGACCTGGACTACGTGCCGAACCAGTCACGGGAAGCCGAGCTCGACGTCGCGCTCTCGAACGCGATGGGCCTCGGCGGCCACAATGCCTGCGTCCTCGTAGGGAGGGTTGAGTGAGCGACGTCGTCGATCCCGCACTCGAGCGCTACGCCGTTGAGCACTCGACCCACGAGCCGGAGCTCTTCCGACGGCTCGAGGATGAGACTCGTGCCACGACGACTGCGCCGGGGATGATGGTCGGGCCGCTTGAGGGGCAGTTCCTCGGCTGGCTCGTTTGGCTCTCCCAGGCCCGGAACGTGCTCGAGATCGGCACCTTCACGGGCTACTCCTCGGTCTCGATCGCGATCAGCCTGCCCGAGGACGGCCGGATCACGAGCCTCGACGTGAACGAGGAGACGACGGCCGCCGCCCGCCGCTACGCCGAGGAGGCAGGCGTCGCCGACCGGATCGACTACCGAGTGGGCCCCGCGATCGAGGTGCTGCAGCAGCTCGAGGGCCCGTTCGACCTGGTCTTCATCGACGCCGACAAGGAGAGTTACGTCGACTACTACGAGGCCGTGCTACCGAAGCTCTCGGAGCGCGGCTTCATGGTCGCGGACAACGTCCTCTGGTCTGGCCGGGTGCTTGAGGACGATGGCGGGGAGAGCACGAAGGCGATCAAGCGCTTCAACGACCATGTCGCGAACGACGATCGCGTCGTCTGCGTGATGCTCACGGTTCGCGACGGGATGACGCTGATTCGACCGCGCCGGGACTGAGCTCCGCCAGCGAGTCGAGCACCAGGTCGGCGACGTCGAGCACCTCGGGCGGCGGCGGGAAATGAGCGTTCGGGATCGCGACCACGCTCATGCCGGCGGCGCGTGCGGCCCGGATCCCGTTGGCCGAGTCCTCCACGGCGGTCGCGTCATCGGGTCTGACCCCTAGCCGGCGCGCAGCCTCCAGGTAGACGTCCGGCGCCGGCTTTCCGCGCTCGACCTCTTCGGACGAGACCGTCGCGGAGAAAAGCGGCGCGACTCCCATCTCCTCGAGTGCCAGGTCGATTAGCGGGCGGTTCGAGGAGGAGGCGAGCCCGAGCGGCCAGTGCTCGGCAAGCCGGCGCACCGCATCGACGGCTCCGTCGATCAGCGGCAGCCGCTCCGCATACCGCTCGCGCATCCGCTCGACGACGAGCCGGTTGAGCTCCTCCGGCGGCTCCGCGAGGCCGAGCTCGTCGTGCATGTAGCGGGACCACTCGCTGGAGCTCATGCCCATCATGTCTGCCTGGGCGCGGTCGTGCCAGCGCCCGCCGCGCTCGCGCGTCAACGCCTCGCGCACCTCGTCCCAGACCTGCTCGGTGTCGAGCAGCAGGCCGTCGAGGTCGAAGACGACGGCCTCGGTCAAACCGCGTGGTACCCATGCCTGACGTAGACGAGCCCGGGCCCCGGCGGGCCCAGCTCGGCCCAGACGACCCGGCCGACGAAGAACGTGTGGTCGCCGGTCGGATGCTCTGCCTCCACGGAGCAGCGCAGCCAGCCGCGTGCCTCGGCAAGCAGCGGCGGCCCGTCGACGTCGTCCCGCAGCTCGATCCCGGTCCAGAGCGCGATCGGGGGGACGCTCCGCGCGAAATGCTGCGCGAGCGACTCATGCTCGCCGCCCAACAGGCTGACGCCGAACTCGCCCGCCCCGCGGAGCAGCTCGTGCAGCGAAGCCTGGTGTCCGAGCGCGAAGCCGACGAGCGGAGGCTCGAGAGAGAGCGAGGCGAGCGAGCCGACCGTCAGGCCGGTCTGCTGTCCCTCGAGGTCGATCGTGACGACGCAGATCCCGGACGGGAACGCACGGAGGACCGAGCGCAGCTCGTCACCGGTGACCACGCCTGGAACTTAGTGCTTGTGACAGAGCCGGTCGCCGGCGGTGACCTGGTCTTGGAGCGCGTTCATCGACTGCTCGTGACGAACGAGTTCGAGGTTGCGCGGGTTGTAGTTCGGGAGCCCGTCGAGATATGTCGTCACGTCGGGCGTCACCCCGGGCCCCTCCACGGTCAGCCGATAGCGGCGGCCGTGCCCGGACGGGCGGCCGTAGCGCGGGCGGAACGTGTAACAGAAGACGCCCGTCGGCTTGTGCGTCACGAAGGAGTTGTCGCGCCGCCAGCCCCGACCGAGTCTCGAGTCGAGCGTGTCCACGTAGACGAGGCGCCCGTACTTGTCGAGCCGTGCTCCGGTGCGGGTGGTCCGGAACCCGTGCACGGGTCGGCCGAGATACGTGAGCCGTCCGAACAGATGGTGGAAGCGCCCGCGCCAGGACCAGTCCGACCAGGCCTCGAGCCTCGCGAGCGGCGAGTTCCAGTGCGACAGGTGGAGCGCCCAGGGGCCGTTTCGGTTGAAGCGCTGGACGGCCCAGTGCGATCCGTCCGGCGCGGTGCAGGCCTTCACGAGCCAGGGGAGAGGCGGCCCGGTGTAGGGGCGGCACACGTTGCCGACCCGCTTCCCGTCGCGGCGGATCCGGAACTGCACCTGCGGGACATACGGGTTCGGATGCCGTGCGTTGATCGCTCCCCAGGCCCGGACGCGCCACATGCGTTCATGTGCGCGGTAGGTCAGGAGCGCCTTCCCGTCGCGCCCGACCTCCAACCGCACGCCCGTGGCGTTGCGGTCGATCAGTTGCGACGCGGCTGCGGGCGCCGGGACAGCAGCTGCGGCTAGGGCGACGAGTAGCAGTCGGCGCACAGGGCCCCCTGGGCGCCGACCTTAGACGTGTGAGCGGACGCCGTTGTAAGGAACGCGTTAGTGGTGGCTGCAGAGCCGGTCGTTCAGGCCGTCGAGAATCGAGTTCATCTGCGTCTCGTACGCCATGTGGTCGGCGTTCCGGGCGTTGAAGGCGTCCAGGCCCTTGCCTTCCCACTTCACGTCCGGGGTCACGCCGGGGCCCTCGACGGTCATCCGGTAGGCCTGGCCGTTGCCGGGGCCGCGGATCCCGCCCCGGTACCCCTGCGGGTGGACGTAGCCGCCGTGGAGCGGGTTCCGGGGGCGGAAGTTGTAACAGAAGACACCGGTGCCGCCGTGCGTGACGAACGAGTTCTCGCGGTGCCAGCCCTGGCCGTACTTCGAGCCGAAGGTGTCGAGGTAGACGAGTCGGCCGTACTTGTCCTGCCGGGCGCCGAAGCGGTTGGTCTTGAAGCCGTAGACCGGCTTGCCGAGGTAGGTCAGGCGGCCGAAGATCGAGTGGTAGCGGCCGCTCCACGACCAGTCCGTCCAGCCCTCGAGGACGGCCAGCGGGCCGGTCCAATGTGAGAGGTGGAGCGCCCACGCCCGCTGCTCGGCGAGCCAGGGCGTGAAGCCGAGGTTCGGCAGGCCGCGCTGCCACTGCTGGAGTGCCCAGTAGGAGCCGTCCGGCGCCTTGCAGGCGGTGACGACGTGGACGAGCGCGGGGCCGTCGTAGGGCCGGCAGGC
>DATLQK010000015.1:0-7116 GCA_035535195.1 Gaiellaceae bacterium
TCAGGGCTGGGGCATGACCGAGACCTCGCCCGTGGCCTCGGTCACCGACTTCATCGGGGACATCGCGGACGCCGACGAGGAGACGCAGTTCGACTACGTGGCGATGGCGGGGATCCCGCTGCCCTTCGTCGAGCTTCGCGCACGGGCGGGCGACCAGGAGGTGCCGTGGGACGGCGAGTCGATGGGCGAGCTGGAGGTGCGCGGGCCGTGGGTCGCCGCCGCCTACTACGAGGACGAGTCGCAGGCGGGTCGCTGGACCGACGACGGCTGGTTCAAGACGGGCGACATCGTCGCCATGCACCCGCGCGGCTTCATCCAGATCAAGGACCGGTCGAAGGACGTGATCAAGTCCGGCGGCGAGTGGATCTCGTCCGTCGAGCTCGAGAATGCCCTGATGGCGCACCCGGCGGTGTCCGAGGCGGCCGTGATCGCGATCCCGGACGAGAAGTGGGCCGAGCGGCCGCTGGCGGCAATCGTGCTCAAGGAGGGCGCGTCCGTCACCCCCGAAGAGCTGCACGAGCACCTGGCGCCGAAGTTCGCGAAGTGGTGGCTGCCCGACCGCTACGAGTTCGTCGACGAGATCCCGAAGACGAGCGTTGGGAAGTTCAAGAAGATCGCGCTGCGCGAGCAGTTCGCAGAAGAGCACGTCACGGCTTCTTGAGGGCGGTCGTCCTCCGCGAGACGGGCGGGCCGGAGCAGCTCGCCCTCGAGGAGGCGCCTGAGCCCGAGGCCGGCGACGGCCAGGTCGTCGTGCGGGTGCGGGCGGCGGGGGTGAACTTCGCCGACGTGCTCGTGCGCCAGGGACGCTATCCGCAGCCTCCGGAGCTGCCGACGGTGCCTGGATCGGAGGTCGCCGGTGAGGTCGACGGGCGGCGCGTGATGGCGCTGCCGCGCGGCGGAGGCTATGCGGAGGCCGTCGCGGTGGACGAGCAGCTTGTGGTGCCGCTGCCGGACGGCGCGTCGTTCGTAGAGGGCGCCGGTTTCCTGCTCACGTACCTCACGGCGTGGATCCCGCTGACGCGGCAGGTGCGAGTCGGGCCGGGATCCGTCGTGCTCGTCCATGCCGGGTCGGGCGGGGTCGGCGCTGCGGCGATCCAGCTGGCGAAGCACCTCGGGGCGGCGGTCGTGGCGACGGCGAGCACCGAGGCGAAGCGAGCGGTTGCTCTGGAGCAGGGCGCGGAGCGCGCGGTCGGCTACGAGGACTTCACCGAGGAGGTGCGCGCGGACGTCGTACTCGATCCGGTGGGCGGCGAGGTCTTCGCGCGGAGCTTCGGGGTGCTGAAGCCGCTGGGGTCGGTGGTCGCGCTCGGGTACGCGGGGGGCTGGTGGGAGCCGCTGGATCCCGCGCCGCTCGTGGGCCGGAACCTCTCGATGCACGGCTTCTATCTCGGCCGGCTGATGCGGCACGAGCCGGGGCTGGTGAGGGAGGCGGTCGGCGAACTGCTCGAGCTGTGGAGCTCCGGCGCGGTGAAGCCGCTGGTCGGCGCGACGTTTTCCTTGGAGCGCGCAGCCGACGCGCACGCGCTGATCGAGGCGCGCGGCCACGTCGGGAAGGTCGTCCTTGTTCCCTAGGACGGCCGTCGTCACGGGCGCCGCGGGCGGGTTCGGGCGGGCGATCGTGGCACGGCTCGAGTCGGAGGGCGCCGAGGTGCGCGGGCTCGACATCGTCGACGGGTTCGACGTCACGGACCCGGCGGCTTGGGAGTCGGTCGAGCGGGCGGAGCTCGCCTGCCTGAACGCGGGGGTAGCAATCGACCAGCCGTCGATCGCCGATCTGTCCGACGAGAAGTACCGGCGGATCGTCTCGGTCAACGTCGACGGCGTCGTCTGGGGCGTGCGCCGGTTCGCGCGCGTCATGGAGGAGGGGGATGCGATCGTGGTCACCGCCTCGCTCGCCGGCCTGACCGGCGTCGAGGGCGACCCGATCTACTCGCTGACGAAGCACGCGGTGATCGGGCTCGTTCGCTCCGTCGCGCCTCAACTCGCCGAGCGCGGAATCCGCCTCAACGCCGTGTGCCCAGGTTTCGCCGACACGCCCATGGTGCGAGGCGGTCTGCGGGAGTCCCTCGAGGCCGCGGACTTCCCACTCCTTCGACCGGAGGACGTCGCGGACGCGGTCCTGCGCGCGGCGCGGAGCGAGAGCAGCGGCGAGGCGTGGGTCGTACAGCCGGGCCGAGACCCCGAGCCGTACCGCTTCCGGGGCATCCCGGGGCCGCGCGTCCAAGGCCGGGAGGGGGTCGCTCCCCCACCGCTCTAGCCAAGTAACAACTTGTTACTTGGCACAGAAACGGCACGATTCTCAGCTCCGCCGGCAGCGATAGTCGAGGCCGTGAGGAGATCGGCGGCGCACATTCCCGAACGGCTCTACCGGCGGCTCGACAAGCTCGACGACCGGACGGTGCCGATCGCCGAGACGTACCGACGGATCGCGACGCAGGCCGAGCAGTGGGGCCTGGTTCGGCCCAGTTACGAGCGCATCAGGACGCTGGTGCACCAGTCGCGCCGCTGGAAACAGGCCCGCGGCCCGAGCACGAGCACAGTGCTCCTCGACGTGACCTTTCGGGTCCATCCTCCGACCGCGATCATCGACCACCTCGCCGGCGATCTTCCGCCGGCGCCTCGCCGCTGAGCGGCGCAAACGCCAAGTAACAAGTTGTTACTAGCGCTGGTTCGGCCCGGCGTGCCCGGCGCCTAGTCCCAGCCGTAGACGAGGCCGACCATCAGAAGGTACGACGGCATCCACCACAGGAACGGGATCGGGATCGTCGCGTTCCGCGTCCGCCAGAGCCAAACGACGGCGACGGTTGCGGCCAGCCACGTCACGGCGCCGAACGCCAGCGCCGCGTAGAGCTGGCGATCCGTGCCGATGTCGGCGCCGAAGCCCAGCGCCGTCACCCAGGTCAGCGCGCCGAACGCGTGGAGGAGGAGCACGCCGGCCAGCGCGGCCCAGCGAGCCACGGCTAGCCGCCTCGGTTCGCGACCTTGACGAGCGCCTTACCGCGATTTTCGCCGCGGAGCATGCCCATGAACGCCGCCGGGGCGTTCTCCAGGCCCTCCGTGACGTCCTCGCGCCAGCGGAGCTTGCCCTCCGCGACCCAGCGGGCGAGCCGCATCGCTCCCTCCTCGTACCGGTGCGCGTAGTCGGTGACGAGGAAGCCCTCCATCCGTGCCCGGTAGACGATCAGGAGCTGCGGCGCGAACGTCGGCTCCGGCCGGTCGAGGTTGTACTGGGAGATCTGCCCGCAGATCGGGATCCGCGCGCCGACGTTCAGCCGCCGGTGGACGGCGGCGGAGACGTCGCCGCCGACGTTGTCGAAGTAGACGTCCACGCCGTCCGGCGTCGCGACCTTAAGCTCGTCGCGGAACGTCTCGCCCTTGTAGTCGAGCGCGACGTCGTAGCCGTACAGCGTGCAGTCGGTGCACTTGTCCGGGCCGCCGGCGATGCCGACCGTGCGGCAGCCCATGAGCTTCGCGATCTGACCCACGACCTGCCCAACCGCACCGGCGGCGCCCGAGACCAGCACCGTGTCGCCCGGCTTCGGCCGGCCCACGTCCAGCAGCCCGAAGTAGGCCGTCAAGCCGGTCATCCCCACAACGTGCAGCGCGAGCGTCGGCGGGTCGAGGATCTCCGGGATCTTCCGCAGTGCCCCGCCTCGCGCGACCGCGTACGCCTGCCAGCCCAGCTGACCGACCACGAGATCGCCCGGCTTGTAGCGCCCGTCCTGACTCTCGACCACCTCGCCGAGCGACTGCGACGTGATCACGTCCCCGGGCTCGAGCGACTTCGCGTACGACCGCGCGTCGCTCATGCGGCCCCGCTGGTACGGATCGACCGACACCCACAGGACGCGCACGAGCACCTCCCCCGGCCGCGGCTCGCCGACCTCCGCCTCGTCCAGTGCGAAGTCCGTGTCCCGCGGAAAGCCTTCCGGCCGCGCGGCCATCGTCACCCGCCGGTTGGTCTTCACGAGAACCGCCATGTGCCTCCCCGCTCGAACTCCTTCAGGATCCGCCGGCTCACGACCATCCGGTGCACCTCATCCGGGCCGTCGTAGATCCGCGCTGCGCGCGCGTTCGCGTACATCTCCGCCAGCGGCGTCTCGTCCGTCAGCCCGCGCGCCCCGTGTACCTGGATCGCGCGGTCGATCACGTCGTGGAGCACCCGCGCCGCGTAGAACTTGATCACCGAGACCTCGACGCGGGCCTCCTCGCCCTCGTCGATCTTCTGCGCCGCGTCGAGCGTCATCAGGCGGCAGGCGTGGATCTCGGCGGCCGAGTCGGCGATCCAGTTCTGCACGGTCTGCTTGTCCGCGAGCCGCGAACCGAACGCCTCCCGCTCGAGCGCATACCGGCAGAGCAGCTCGAACGCGCGCTGCATCTGCCCGAGCCAGCGCATCACGTGGTGGATCCGACCCGGTCCGAGGCGCTTCTGTGCGATCCGGAACCCGTCGCCCGGCGAGCCGAGCGTGTTCTCGACCGGAACCCGAACGCCGCGGTACCAGACCTCGCAGTGCGTCGACCAGCCCCGGCCGGCATGCCCGAGCACCGGGATCGACCGGACGACGTCCACACCGGGCGTGTCCGCCGGAACGATGATCTGTGAGGCACGCCTATGCGGCTCCGCGTCCGGATCGGTCACGGCCATCACGATCCCGAACGCCGCGCCGTCGGCCCCGGACGAGAACCACTTGTGGCCGTCGACCACCCAGTCGTCGCCATCGCGGACGGCGAGTGTGCGCAGCGTCGTCGGATCCGACCCCGGCACCTCGGGCTCCGTCATCGAGAAGAACGAGCGGATCTCGCCGGCGACGAGCGGCGCCAGCCAGCGCTCCTTCTGCTCCTCCGTCCCGAACATGTGCAGGATCTCGGCGTTCCCGGCATCGGGCGCCTGGCAGCCGAAGACGAGCTGGGCGTAGGACGACCGGCCGATCTCCTCGTTCAGGAACGCGTAGGCGAGGAAGCCCCGGCCCGTGCCGCCTGCCTCCGGCGGGACGTGCGGCGCCCACAACCCCTCCTCCTTCGTCTTCGCCTGCAGGGAGCGGATCAGCTCGAGGTCGTCCGCCTGCAGGCCGCGCTCGTTCGGGTAGACGTGCTCCTCCATGAAGGCGCGGTAGCGCCCTCGAAGCTCCTCGACCTCGGCAGTCGGAGCGAGTTCGGTCACCGCCACCCGTTTAGCATCGCAGGTCGTGCGACTCGGGTTCTACATGGGGTACGCGCCGCCCGGGACGAACCCGACGGAGCTGATCGAGCTCGCCCGCGAAGCGGAGCGCCTCGGCTACGACTCCGCCTGGGCCGCCGAGGCCTGGGGCGTGGACGCCGCGACCGTGCTCTCGTGGCTCGCCGCCACGACGACCACGCTCAAGGTCGGCTCGGCGATCTTCCAGATCCCGGCGCGGACGCCGGCGGCGACGGCGATGACCGCGGCCACCCTCGACCTGATGTCCGGTGGCCGGTTCCTGCTCGGGCTCGGCCTCTCCGGCCCGCAGGTGGTCGAAGGCTGGCACGGCGAGCCCTGGGGCAAGCCGCTGACGAAGATCCGCGAGTACGTCGAGATCGTGCGGATCGTGCTCCGGCGGCAGACGCTCGAGTACGACGGGAAGCACTTCCAGGTGCCGTACACCGGCGACGGCGCAACCGGTCTCGGCAAGCCCCTCAAGCTGATGGCGCGGCCGCTGCGGCCCGACATCCCGATCTACCTCGCGGTCTTCAAGCCGAAGGCGGTCGAGCTCGCCGCCGAGATCGCCGACGGCTGGCTGCCGATCTTCTTTTCTCCCGAGCGCGCCCGCGACACCTTCCCGGCGCCGTTCGCGCGCGGCGACCTCGACATCGCGCCATCGGTGCCGGCGCTCGCCGCCGACGACGTCGAGACCGCCCGGGACGCGCTTCGCCCCTACTACGCGCTCTACGTGGGCGGCATGGGCGCGCGCGGCAAGAACTTCTACAACGACCTCGTCTCGAGCTACGGCTGGGAGCAGGAGGCGAAGGAGATCCAGGATTTGTTCCTCGACGGCAAGCAGCGCGACGCCGCGGCCGCCGTTCCGGACACGCTGATCGACGAGATGGCGCTCGTCGGCCCCGCCGACCGGATCAAGGACCGCCTTGCCGCCTGGGAGGATTCCGGTGCGACCACGCTCCTGATCTCGACCCGCGACCCGGCGACGCTCCGCGTCGTCTCGGAGGCTGCCTCATGAAGCTGTTCGATCTGTCAGGGAAGACCGCGATCGTCACCGGCGGCGGCAAGGGCATCGGGCGCCAGATGGCCGACGGCCTGGCCGAGGCCGGCGCGAACATCCTCGTCTGCGCCCGCCAGGCCGAGCGCTGCGAGGAAGCGGCCGCCGAGCTCGCCGAGCACGGCGTCAAGACGCTCGGGCTCGGCTGCGACGTCCGCGACCCGGATCAGGTGCAGGCCGTCGTGGCGCGGACGGTCGCAGACTTCGGCGGCGTGGACGTGCTGGTGAACAACGCCGGGACCGTCTGGGGGGCGCCGCCGGAGGAGATGCCGCTCGAGGGCTGGCAGAAGGTGGTCGACGTCAACCTGACCGGCGTCTTCCTCTTTTCGCAGGCGGCCGGCCGGGCGATGATCTCGAACGGCGGCGGGTCGATCGTGAACATCGCGTCGGTGGCCGGCCTCCACGGCTCGCCGACCGAGATCACGAACTCGGTCGTCTACCACGCCACCAAGGGCGGGGTGATCGCCTTCACGCGCGACCTCGCCTGCAAGTGGGCCGAGCACGGCATTCGCGTCAACGCGATCGCGCCGGGCTGGTTCCCCTCGGACATGGCCAACTTCGTCCTCGAGCGACACGGCGAGCGCCTCGTGGAGGACGTCCCGCTACGGCGCTTCGGCGGACCGGAGGACCTGAAGGGGCCGGTGGTGTTCCTCGCCTCCGACGCCTCGGCCTACGTCACCGGCCACACCCTCGTCGTCGACGGAGGCCAATCGGCTTGAGCGAAACCGCCCCCTGGGCGGGCGAGCTCGAGGAGGCGCTCGGTCGCCGCGTCACGTCGATGCACCTCCTCCCCGGCGGCGCGTCGAAGGAGGCCTGGGCGGTCGAGACGGACGAGGGGCCGCTGCTCGTCCGACGGGCCGGAGTCGGCGTGATTCACGAGGCCACG
>DATLQK010000016.1:0-2609 GCA_035535195.1 Gaiellaceae bacterium
CTGCGCCTCGGCCGGTGTCGACCAGTCGAACGCGGGTGAGGCCGACACCCTCGTCCTCCTGCCGCTCGATCCGGACGCCTCGGCCCGCGCGCTCGCCGACCGCCTCGGCGTCGGCCTGATCGTCAGCGACTCCTTCGGCCGACCCTTCCGGCAGGGGACGATCGACGTCGCGATCGGCGTCGCCGGCCTCCCGCCGCTGCTCGACCTGCGCGGCACGCGCGACTCGACGGGCTACGAGCTCCGCACGACGGCGATCGCGGTCGCCGACGAGATCGCCGGAGCCGCCGAGCTCGTGATGGGGAAGACGAACGGCGTGCCCGCCGCAATCGTCCGCGGCCTCGAGCTGAAGGGAGACGGCGCAGCCGCCGACCTCGTGATGCCTGCCGACCGCGACCTCTTCCGGTGAAGGTGATGCTGATCCACGGCCTCACTGCGTCGGTCGAGTGGTGGGAATCGACGATCGAGGCGCTCCGGCCGCACCACGACGTGGAGGTGCTTGAGGTGCCGCGACTCCGCATCCCGGAGGCGGCGGAGTCGCTCGCCGAACGGCTTCAGAACGCCGCCGCCCAGCCGACGGCGCTGATCGGCCACTCGTCGGGCGGGGCCACGGCGGTGCTCGCCGCCGCCGCCGCCTCGACGGCGGTGAAGCGTCTGGCGCTGATTGCTCCCGCCGGCGTGTTCGCGACCCGCTCGCGCCTCGCGTTCGCCGCGCCGCTGACGAGGCAGGTGCTCCACGGGCCGAGCCGTCTGCCGCGGATGATCCACGACACGTGGCGGGTCGGCCCGTGGCGCCTGTGGCTGATCTCCTCCGACCTCCTTCGGGTCGATCTCCTTCCTGAGCTCCCGGGCGTCCGGGCGCGGACGCTCGTCCTCTGGGGCGCCGACGATCCCTTGCTCGCTCCCGCCGCGGGCGAGCTCTTCGTCGAGCGGATTCCGGACGCGCGCCTGGTCGTGATCCCGGACTGCGGCCACGTTCCGATGCTCGACGCCCCGGAGCAGCTGAACCGCGAGCTGCTGGAGTTCCTCGCGTGAGCGCCCGCCGCTACCTCGCCTCCCTGCCGGAGCGCCTCGTGCGGTCCGTCGCGGCCGTCGTCGGCGGCACCGTCCACGAGACGGCGGAGCTCCTGCTCCCGCGCCTGATGCGGCGCTCGCGCCTGTACGAAGTGAGCGCGAAGAACCTGCTGCGGATCCTGGTCGAGGGCGTCGGCGCCGTCCAGGACTCGTCGACGAGGCCGACCGCTGAGGCTGCCGCGCCGAACCCCGGCCAGCTCGCGCTGCGGAAGGGGGCCGGCAACGTCGTCGAGCTCGGCTCGATCCTCGCCTTCGGCTTCTCGCCGCTCTGGATCCTCGCCGCTGCCTCCGACGTCACCCACGGCTCCCGCGTCTACCTGCGGGCGCTCGAGGACGAGCTGAAAGCGGCGGGCGTGATCGCCGCCGACGTCGACGCGAAGTCCGTGGACGACCTCCTCGGAGTGCTCGAGGGGACGTCGGGCACGACGGCGCGGCTGATCGACATGCCCCCGCTCGAACTGGCGGAGCTCCGCAACACGTTGTCGGAGCTGCGCTCGGAGGCCTCCCAGCTGCCCTCGCAGCGGGAGCTCGCCCAGGTCTACGACGGGCTCCGGCAGGAGGCCGAGCTCGAGCGCGGGTCGCTGCTCGAGGTCTCGAGTGGGATCGGCCTCGCGTTTCTGCTCTCGGCGCGGAACGTCTCCCGCCTCCACCTCGTGGCGCCGTACCACGAGGACTGGCAGCCGGTGCGCGACGAGGGGTTCGCCGCGTACGGGCGGCGGGTAGGTGGGCCTTATGCGACTGCCGTCATCGGACACTTCCACCCCGAACGACCCACGTACACCGAGCGGTTCTTGAGCCGCAACGACCCCGGCAGCGAGGCGCAGTTCTGCGACGAGCTCGACGGCGGCTTCGGCTGGAAGATGGACGAGCGCCTCCAGCGAGCCTCACACGCCGTGGCCGCGCAGGACGGCGTCTGGATCTTCGACCCGGTTGCGTGGGAGCCGGCGCTCGAGCGGATCCCGGAGCTCGGCGAGGTGGCCGGCGTCGTCCAGCTGCTCGACCGGCACGCCCGGGATTGCGCCGAGGTCGCGGCGAGCTTCGGCGTCCCGCACTACGAGGTTCCGATCCAGGGCGTCCCGGCGTCCGGGCTCGAGGTCGCCGTGGTCGTGAGCAATCGCCTCTGGCAGGAGATCGCAGTTTGGATCCCGCGCCGGCAGGCGCTCGTCTGCGGGGACGCACTCGGGACGGTGGGCTACTTCTGCGCCGGCGACGAGCCCGTCGGCGTCCACCCGCTCCTGCGCCTGACGCCGCCGAAGCAGCTCGCGCGCTTCACTCCGCGGCACATCCTCGTCGGCCACGGGGCCGGCGTGCACGGCCCCGACACCCCGGGCGCACTGCAGAAGGCGCTGGCAACTTCACGGCGGCGGCTCCCTCGGGCCGTTATGGGAGCATTCCGCCGATGACCCGCGCCGTGAAGCTCGGCCCGTCACTTCGCTTCAGCCAGCGCTGAGACACGATCTCTTCACGCGCAGGCGCGTCGTCCGCGTCCTGGACAGCTACGCGAGCCTGCTCGTCCTGCTGCTCGCGAACTTCTTTCT
>DATLQK010000017.1:0-26473 GCA_035535195.1 Gaiellaceae bacterium
GTCGCCCTCGCGCCGCTGCAGAACTGGTACGCCGACCGCTTCGCGTGGGGCCGTCGGCCCCTGGCAGAAGCAGGGCTTTCCTAGTCCAGACGGATCAGGCGAACCCCCCGATCGGGTGATGGCACGGCCCCTGGCGAGGCGGAAAATCGATCCCGTCTTCGCGGGAAAGGGAGCCAGATGCTGGAGTGGAAGGCAAGGATTCTGACGGTGTTGGTCTCGGCGGCCGTCATCTGGGATCTGTTCGGCGCCCAGATCGACAACAACTGGAACTGGTAGCGCGGCTCAGGCCATGAAACGCCTGCCGCCGCGACTGCTTCTGCTGGTCGTTCCGGTTTGCGGCGCCGGACTTGCGATCGCGCTCGCCGCCGCGATCTCGTTCGCGACGACTCCGGTCGGGCTCGGTGAGCTCGTAGGGCCGCTGGCGCTGCTCGTCGCCTCCACCGTCGCCAGCCGCTACCCCGTGCCGATCGAGGGAGCCGAGAGCGGCGGCGTCACGCTCTCGTTCGTGTTCGGGACGAGCGGGATCGTCCTGTTCGGCTGGGATGCCGGGATCATCATCGCCTTCGCCGCGCCGGCCGCGATGCAGCTCTTCGAGCACCGTCCGCTGGAGCGCGTCGCCTACAACGCCTCGGTCTTCGCGATCGGCGCGGCGGTCGCCGCCGGGCTCGTGTCTCTCGTCCACGGCGAGGGCACGGGCGCCCTCGTCGCCATGGTTCTGCTTTCCGCGGCCGCCCAGTACACGATCAACCTCGTCCTCGTCTCCGCCGCGGTGGCGAGGTCGGCGCGGCGCGCGTTCGCGCCGCTCGTCGAGTCCTCGGCTCGGTCGACGGTGGTCCCGTTTGCGCTGATGGCCTCCGCAGCACTGATGCTCGTCGTGCTGTGGCAGCGCTCGCCGTTGCTCTCGGCTGCGCTCGTCGGTCCGCTCCTCGCGATCTCGCTCTACCAGCGCTCCGCGTACCAGGCGCTGCGTGCGATGCGGCTCGCGCTGACCGACCCCCTGACCGGGCTCGGGAACCACCGCTCGTTCCAGGAGCGCGTGCAGCGGGAGCTGATCGGGGCCGAGGCGCGCGCGATCCCCTTCACGCTCTGCCTGATCGACATCGACGACTTCAAGCGCGTGAACGACCTCTTCGGCCATCCGATGGGCGACAAGGTCCTTGCCGAAGTCGGATCCCGGCTGCGTCAGAACGGCGAGGCGTTCCGCCTCGGCGGTGACGAGTTCGCTCTGCTCCTGCCGGCCCGCAGCGCCGAGGCGGCGCTGCCGCTGGCCGAGACCGTGCTGGCCCGGATCGCGTCGCTCGACCTCGACGAGGTCGGCTCGGTCACCGCCAGCGCGGGGATCGCGAGCTTCCCAACCCAGGCGATCGGCCGCGGGGAGCTGATCCGGCTCGCCGACAGCGCCCTTTACTGGGCGAAGGAGCACGGCAAGAACCGCGTGCACCTCTACCGGCCGGAGGTCGTGGAGCTCGCGGAGCTCCGCCGCCTCGCCCAGGGCCCGGACCGCGCCGCCCGCTTCCGCGCCGCCGCCAGCCTCGCCAAGGCCGTGGATGCGCGTGACACCTACACCGGCAGCCACTCCACGCGCGTAGCGGAGCTCGGCGCCTGGATCGCGGCGCACCTCGGGCTCGACGTCGAGCAGGTCGAGCTGACGCGGCTGGCCGGGAGCCTGCACGACCTGGGCAAGCTGGCGATCCCGGAGGAGATCCTGCGCAAGCCCGGCCCGCTCACCCCGCCCGAGCGCCTCGTGCTCGAGCGGCACCCGCAGATCGGCTTCCGGATGCTCGAGAGCCTCGGCGTCGACCCCGTCGCCGACTGGGTGCTCCACCACCACGAGCGCTGGGACGGCACCGGCTACCCCGACCGCCTCCGGGGCGAGCAGATCCCGCTCGGGGCACGCATCATCTTCGTCGCCGACGCGTACGACGCAATGACGTCGGACCGAGCCTACCGGGGACGGCTGACCCCCCACGACGCGGTCGAAGAGCTCCAGCGCTGCGCCGGCACCCAGTTCGACCCGCAGATTGTCGGGGTCTTCGCCCGCGAGCTCGGCTACGCGCCGTTCACCGCCGCGGCCGCGAGGTAAAAGCGCCGCGGAACGGGCTTTGCCCGTTCCGCTCACTGCGCCGGATAGAGACAGGAGCGGCGGTGAAGTCCTGGGTAGTCACGGTGCGTGGCGCCGGCGACTGATTTCCTCGCTGAAAGTCGCGATACTTTCAGCGATTAGAGCGGAATGTTCCCGTGCTTGCGGCGCGGGCGAGGCTCCCGCTTCGTGAGCGCCGTCTCGAGCGCGTTCACGAGCACCGGTCTCGTCCGCCTCGGCTCGATCACGTCGTCCACGTAGCCCCGTTCCGCCGCGACGTACGGGTTCGCGAACTGCTCGCGGTAGTCGGCGATCAGCGCTTGGCGGCGGCCCTCGGGGTCGTCCGCCTCCTCGAGCTCCTTCCGAAAGACGATGTTGACGGCGCCTTCGGGCCCCATCACGGCGACCTCCGCCGTCGGCCAGGCGAAGTTGAAGTCCGCCCGGATGTGCTTCGAGCTCATGACGTCGTACGCCCCGCCGTATGCCTTGCGCGTGATCACGGTCAGCTTCGGCACGGTCGCCTCGCAGTACGCGTAGAGGAGCTTCGCGCCGTGGCGGATGATCCCGTGCCACTCCTGGTCGGTTCCCGGCAAGAAGCCGGGCACGTCGACAAACGTGACGAGCGGGATGTTGAACGCGTCGCAGGTGCGCACGAACCGCGCCGCCTTCGAGGACGACTCGATGTCGAGGACGCCGGCGAGCGACTGCGGTTGGTTCCCCACCACGCCGACAGAGTGGCCGCCGAGGCGTGCCAAGCCGCAGACGATGTTCTCCGCGTAGTGCTCGTGCACCTCGAGGAACTCGCCCTCGTCCACCACCCTCCGGATCACGTCCTTCATGTCGTACGGCTTGGTCGGCTCGTCCGGAATCAACGTGTCGAGCTCCGCATCCTCCCGGTCGGGGGCGTCGGTCGGCGGGAAGTGCGGCGTCGGGTCGAGGTTGTTCTGCGGCAGGAACGAGAGGAGGTAGCGCACGTCCTCGAGGCAGATCTCCTCGTCCGCGGCGGTGAAGTGCGCCACGCCCGACTTCGACGCGTGGGTCGCCGCGCCGCCGAGCTCCTCGAACGTCACTTCCTCCCCGGTCACCGTCTTCACCACGTCGGGGCCGGTGATGAACATGTACGAGCTGTCCTCGACCATGAAGATGAAGTCGGTCATGGCCGGCGAGTAGACGGCGCCGCCCGCGGTCGGGCCCATCACGAGGCTGATCTGCGGGATCACGCCCGACGCCTGCACGTTCCGCCAGAAGATCTCCGCGTACCCGGCCAGCGAGACGACGCCTTCCTGGATCCGGGCACCGCCCGAGTCGTTGATCCCGATCAGCGGGCACCCGAACTTGAGCGCCAGGTCCATGACCTTGCAGATCTTCTCGGCGAACGACTCGGAGAGGCTGCCGCCGAAGATCGTGAAGTCCTGCGAGAAGACGAAGACCTTACGGCCGAAGATCGTCCCGTAGCCGGTGACGACCGCGTCGCCGTACGGCCTCCGTTCCATCATGCCGAAGTAGGGGTTCCGGTGGCGCACGAAGCGGTCGAGCTCCACGAACGAGCCGGGGTCGAGCAGCTTCTCGATCCGTTCGTGCGCGAGGAGCTTCCCCTGTGATCTCTGGCGCTCGACCGCCTGCTCGGTCGCCGGGTTCAGCGCCTCCTCGCGCAGCCGGCGTAGGAGGTCGAGCTTGTCGCTCGTCGACTCGGTGCGGTCGTCCGTCGCTGCCACGCCGTGAGCCTAACTAGCATCGCGGCAGATGCTCGACCGCTCGACGATCTGGCCGTACGAGAACGCGGAGCCCGGCGAGTTCTACTACCAACGCTACGCGCACCCGGCCGGCGTCGCGGCGGAGCGGGCGCTCGGTGAGCTCGAGGGCGGACACGCGCTGCTGTACCCCTCCGGTTCCGGCGCGACGACGTCGCTGCTCCTGACTCTCCTCGAGCCCGGCCGGACGATCGCCGTCGCGGACGGCGCGTACTACGGCACGCCGACGCTCGTGCGCGCACTCGAGCGGTGGGGGATCCGCCTTCTCGAGTTCGACCAGACCGGCCCGCCGCCCGACGGTGTCGACCTCGTCTGGATCGAGGCGCCGTCGAACCCGCTGCTCTCGATGCCGGACTTCGAGGCTGCCGCGGCGCACCCCGCACCCGTCGTCTGCGACTCCACGGCCGCGACCCCCGTCTACGTCCGGCCGCTGGAGCGCGGCGCGGACTTCGTCCTGCACAGCGCCACGAAGTTCCTCGGCGGCCACCACGACGTACTGCTGGGAGCGGTGATCACGAAGGAGCGGGCCGACTACGACCGGCTGCTCGAGTTTCGAACGCGGAGCGGCATCGTCGCGGCGCCGGACGCCGCGTGGCTGCTCAGCCGCAGCCTGAAGACGCTCCAGCTGCGCGTGGAGCGCCAGACCGCGACGGCGACCGAGCTCGCCCGGCGGCTGGAGGCGCATCCCGCCGTCGAGCGCGTCCGGTATCCGGGCTTCGGCGGTCTGATGTCGTTCGACGTCGCCGGGGGCGCGGAGGCCGCACGGCGCGTGGAGACCGGCACGGAACTGATCAAGAACGCGACCTCGCTGGGAGGCGCGGACTCGGTCCTGGAGACGCGAGCGCGCTGGGAGGGCGACCGGGTGCCGGAGAACCTCGTGCGGCTCAGCGTCGGGCTCGAGGACGTCGAGGCCCTCTGGTCCGACCTCGGGCAAGCGCTGGAAGAGAGGAGCAAATGATCACCACCGACATCTCACTCGACGCGTTCAGGCAGGCCCACGAGCACGTCAAGCAGCACGCGCACCACACACCCCTCGTCGGCTCACGGTCGCTGAGCGAGGCGACCGGCTTCGACGTCTCCCTCAAGGCGGAGTCGTTTCAGAAGACCGGCTCCTACAAGATCCGCGGGCCGCTGAACAAGTTCGCTCACCTCGACGAAGCGGAGAAGCAGGCCGGCGTCATCTGCTCGTCGGCAGGCAACCACGCGCAGGGGGTGGCGCTCGCCGCCGCCCTCCACGGGATCAGGGCCGTCGTCGTGATGGCGGAGAACGCAACGCCCTCGAAGGTCGAGGCGACGCGTGCATACGGCGCCGAGGTCGTGCTGCACGGGAGCATCTGGGACGAGGCGAACGAGAAGGCCCTCGAGCTCGTCGAGGAGCAGGGGCTGACGTACGTCCATCCGTTCGACGACCTCGATCTGATCACCGGGCAGGGCACGCTCGGCCTCGAGCTCTACGACGACCTGCCGACGGTCGACACAGTGGTCGTCCCGATCGGCGGCGGCGGGCTCATCTCGGGCGTCTCGACGGCGCTGAATGCTCTGAACCCGAAGATCCGCGTGATCGGAGTCGAATCGTCCGGCGCGCCCGCGATGAAGCGCAGCGTCGAAGAGGGTCAGCGGGTGCAGCTCGACGAGGTCGACTGCGCGATCGACGGGCTGACGGTCAAGCGCGTCGGCGAGAAGACGCTGGAGATCGTGCGCCGGAACGTGGACGAGATCGTCGCGCTTCCGGACGAGCAGATCTTCGAGGCCCTGGTCTGGACGCTCTCCAGGACGAAGATCGTCGTCGAGGGCGCGGCCGCCGCGCCGGTGGCGGCGCTGCTGAACGGCCTGGTGGACGCCGACCCCGGCTCGAGCGTGGTCTGTGTCCTGAGCGGCGGCAACATCAAGCTCGACCAGCTCGCCGGCATGCGCTGGAACTAGCGCGCCCGGGAATATCCGGACCCCCGCCGGACGTTGGGTTCCGAATGGCCTCGGTCCCGGACACCCCGCAGCTCGAAGAAACGCACAGGCTCCGACTTCGCCCGCTGGCGCTCTTCCACGGGAGAGGTCGCGCCGTTGCGCTCGTCGTCGCGGTCGTCGCGGCGGCGCTGCCGCTCGTCGGACTCGTCTCGCTGCTGCTTCGGTCCCGCCTGGATCCGCATCTGGAGAACTACCAGGTGCACTTCCTCGTCTTCGGCGTCACGGGCTCCGTCGCCTTCATCCTCGGGTACGCCGCAGGCGAGGCGGCGAACCGGCGCAGGGACGCGCGGGTGCTGCTCCTTTCCCTCGCGTTCATGGCCACCGGCGGGTTCATGGGGCTCCATGCGCTCGGGACACCGGGCGTCTTGTTCTCGAGCGAGTACGCCGGCTTCCAGGTTGCGATCACCGTCGGCCTGCTCGTCAGCTCGTTCTTCGCGGCGGCATCGGCCTTCGTCGACGTTCGTCCGGAGATCGCACCGCTGCTGATCCGCCGGCGGCAGCTCCTGCGGGTCGGTGTGCTCGTCTCGATCGGACTGTGGTCCGTGTGGACGCTCAGCAAGCTGCCGCCGCTGCACGGCCCGGAGAGCGAAGCGGCGCGCGGCATCCTGATCGCGTCGATGGCGGCCGTCGGCACCTTCGTGTACGCCCTCAGCGCCGCTCGCTACTGGCACATCTTCCGCCACCGGCCGAACCTGCTGCAGGCGGCCGTGATCGCCTGCTTCGTCCTCCTCTCGGAGGCGCTGGTCGGCGTCGCGCTGACGGGCGAGCGGAAATGGCACGCGAGCTGGTGGGAGTGGCACGGGCTGATCGTCACGGCCTATCTCCTGATCGGCCTCGCCGCCCGCCGCGAGTGGCGCGAGGAGCGATTCCGGCGCCTCTACCTGTCGAGCACGCGCGGGCGCCGCCAGGACATCACCGTCCTCTTCGGAGACCTCGTCGGCTTCACCGGCTTCGCCGAGCGATCCTCGCCGGACCAGGCGGTCGAAGTGCTCGAGGCCTACTGGGGCGTCGCAGCGCCGCTGATTACGCGTCGGTTCGGCGGGGAGCTCGAGAAGTTCATCGGCGACGGCCTCGTCGCGGTCTTCAACAGCCGCGGCGACCAGCGAGACCACGCTGTGCGCGCCTCACGGGCCGCCCTGGCGCTGCAGCGAGAGGTCGCGCACCTCGTGTTGGAGCATCCGGAGTGGCCGCGGATGCGCGTGGGTGTCAACAGCGGGGAGGCGGTCCTCCGCGAGATCGGCGGCGACGGTCATGTGGCGTACCCACTCGTCGGCGACACCGTCAACACCGGCTCGCGCCTGGAGGCGCTTGCGCCGGCCGGCGGCGTGCTGATCGGCGCCGACACGTACGACCAGCTGCCCGACGGCTCGATCGTGGAGCAGCGCTCCGGCCTGCGGGTCAAGGGCAAGGACGACGCGGTGGACGCGTACGTCCTGCTCGCGCTCCCCTCGTAGAGCCGGAGGTCGGACTCGAACCGACGACCACGCGCTTACAAGGCGCGCGCTCTACCAACTGAGCTACTCCGGCGCTCCGCACATGGTAGGCGGAGCGCCGGAGCGGGACTGCTAGCTCGCCGGCGGGATCAGGACGCCGTCGATCACGTGGATCGTGCCGTTCGACGCCCCAATGTCCGTCTTCACGACCCGAACCTTCCGGTTCAGGTAGACCCGGTTGCCCTTCACGCCGACACGCACCGTGGCGCCGTTCAGGGTCTTCACGGTCCGGAGCTTCACGACCTGGGCCGCTTTCACGTCGCCCTTCGCGACGTGGTACAGGAGCACCGCCCGCAGGAGCGCTCGGTTGCGCTGGAGCTTGCGGAGCGTCGCCTGCGGCACCCTCGCGAAGGCCTTGTCGGTCGGCGCGAACACCGTCACCTTCGTCGAGCCCGAGAGGGCACCTGCGAGGCCGGCCCGCTTGACCAGCGCGACCAGCGTCTTGAACTGGCCGGCGTCGTTTGCGGTCTGCACGATGTTCCTGTCACTCGCGGTGCTCGAGCTCGGCGAGGCGGCTGCCCCGCCGACTGCCACCGCCGTGGCCAACGCGGCGGCGACGCACGCCACCAGCTTGCGGGCGGTCATGCCGCCACCGCCCGCGGGTCCCGCCGCTCGCGCGCCGCGAACGCCGGCAGCCTGATCGCCTGGTAGACCGCCGAGAGGCCGACGAGACCGTAGATGATCCGGCTGAGCGCGTTCGTGGTGCCGAACTCCTCGCCGGCGATCTCCGCGACGAGGTCGAACTCCGCGATCGCCACGAGCCCCCAGTTCAGCCCTCCGACGATGATCAGCCCCAACGTTGTGAAGTCGAGTGCTTTCACGTTGTTCCTCCTTTCTCTGTCCTACTTCTGTCCAGGGAAGGTACAGGGTTGTCCGAGAGTTGTCAAGGCTTTGTCCAAATTTCGTACAATGAAGTCATGAGCAGCGACGGGCAGCTTCGGATCGGCGAGCTAAGTCGGCGCACAGGCGTGGCGCCGGAGCTCCTCCGCGCCTGGGAACGGCGCTACGGGCTTCTGCGCCCCGAGCGGTCGGAGGGCGGCTTTCGGCTGTACTCCGGCGGCGACGAGCGGCGCGTCCTCCTGATGCGGCAGCATCTCCGCAGCGGGCTGGCGGCGGCCGAGGCGGCTCGCCTCGCCGTCGCAGCGGGAGACGCGCCCGAGCCCGGGCCTGCCGCAGCGAAGCCGGAGCTCGAAGCCGGCGCGATCAAGCTCCGTTCCGCGCTCGATGAGTTCGACGAGAACGGCGCGCAGGCGGCGCTGGACGACCTCTTCGGCGCCTTCACGGTCGAGACCGTGCTCGCCGGGGTGATCCTTCCCTACCTCGTCGAACTGGGCGAGCGGTGGTCGACGGGCGAGGCGACCGTGGCGCAGGAACATTTCGCGAGCAACCTGATCCGGGGGCGGCTGCTTGGGCTCGGCCGCGGCTGGGACGCCGGCGAAGGGCCACGGGCTGTCCTTGCCTGTGCGCCAGGCGAGCTCCACGACCTCGGCCTGATCGCCTTCGGCCTCACGCTCGGCCGGCGCGGCTGGCGCATCACCTATCTCGGCCCAGACACCCCCGTCGACAGTCTCGTCGACGCGGCAACCCGACTGAGGCCCGAGCTCGTCGTCGTCAGCGCGACGACGAAGCGGCGCTTGACGCCGCTCCACGAGCCGCTGAAGGCGCTCGGACGTAAGACGCGCGTGGCGGTGGCCGGCTCGGGCGCGGCCGACGTCACCGAGCTGGACTCGCTCGGCGGCGATCCCGTCGCCGCGGCGCTCGAGATCTGACTACTGCACGACCTGGCGGCCGGCCTGGTGCTGCAGGATTTTGCGCTTGACGCGCTGGAGCGCGTTGTCGATCGTCTTCGTGTCGACTTCCAGGCGCTCGGCCATCTCCTCGTAGGACGAGCCCTCGAGGTAGAGCCGTAGGGCGTCGGACTCGAGCCCGGAAAGGCCGGTCCCGAGGCAGAAGACGAGGCTCTGAAGCTCCTCGGTCGAGATCACGACCACCGACGGCTCGTCCACGCCTGGCCCCGGGAGCGCGTCGCCCAACGTGCAGTCGCCTTCGGAGTCCTGGCCGGCGGGCGTCTGGCTGAAGGAGACGTAGGTGTTGAGCGGCGCGTGCTTGAACCTCGTCGCCGTCTTGATCGCCGTGATGATCTGACGGGTGATGCACAGCTCGGCGAAGCTCCGAAACGAGGTCTCCTTGTCGGAGCGGAAGTCGCGCACGGCCTTGTAGAGCCCGATCAGGCCCTCCTGGATCAGGTCCTCGGAGTCTCCGCCGGCGAGGAAGTACGAGCTCGCCTTCAGGCGCACGAACCCGGTGTAGCGGCGGATCAGCGTGTCCATCGCGCCGCCGTCGCCGTTGCGGGCCTTGATCACGAGCTGCAGGTCTTCAAGCTCCCGCTCGGCCCGCTGGGCCGGGGTCATCCTCGTGGCAGGTCTGGCGGCCATTTCCCGTTTTCGAGCTGGACCGGGTGATCGCCCGGATCAGCCTCAAGGTCAACTTGAACGGGAAAATAGCATTGAAACTACAACATTACAAGGGTTTGCATAGGACCCTCTCAATCGGTCCTTTGCGGTGGTCCCTGTGCGCTCGGACCACGTCGCAGCTGTTCGAGGCGTGCCCTCGTCTCTTCGTCGACCCGATCGCCAACCCTGCTCGGTCGGTCTTCGCGGTGTGCGACATCCTCGAGCGTCGCCGCGAACTCGCGCGAGCTGACCTTCGCGACCTTCAGGCCGGACGTGCCCCGGACGGCGGCGTCGGACGAGACGAGGCAAACCTGCTCTCGATCGCGGTGCTCGGCCGCCAGGCGCTCGAGCAGCGCGTCCGCGTGCGGCGCATACCGAACCTCGAGCGCACCGTAGCGCTCCTCCTCCCCCACCCCGTCGAAGACGACCACGCCGCGCGCGCCGCTCATCGCGACGAAGCTCGCGAGATCGTCGATCAGCTCGCGCCGGTCCTCCAGGCCCGCCGCGCGCAGGACGTTGTAGCCGTCGAACAGGTACAGGGTGGCGTCAGCCACCGCGCCGCCGCCGTGCCTCGTACACGAGCAGCGCCGAGGCGACGCTGACGTTCAGCGACTCGATCTGCCCGGCGAGCGGGATCGCGACGATGCCGTCGCACGCCCGCCGGACGAGGGGCCGCACCCCCCGTCCCTCGGCGCCGAGCACGAACGCCAGGCCGCCGTCGAGGTTGGCCTCCCACAGCGACTGACCACCCTCCGAGTCGGCCCCCCAGACCCAGAGGTCGGGTCCCTTCACCTCGTTCAGATAGCGAGCCAGGTTCGGCACGACCGCGATCGGGAGGTGCTCGACGGCCCCGGCCGAGGCGCGGGCGACTGCGGGCGTGACACGCGCCGAGCCGTGAGCGGGGACGACGACACCGGTCGCACCGGCGCCCTCGGCGCTCCGCGCGACCGCGCCGAGGTTGTGCGGGTCGGTGACCTGGTCGAGGCAGACGAGCAGCGGCCGCTCGGCCTCGGCGAGCTCGTAGGCATCGGCGTAGCGGTACGGCGCGACTCTGGCGACCACGCCCTGGTGGTCGCGCGTCCCCACCTCGTCCGTCAACGCACGCTCCGGCTTCACCTGCACCCGCGGACCGTCACCGTTCCCGAGCCACGGGGCGGCGGCGACCGCCCGCTCGGTCGCCCAGAGCTCGAGCACCTCCCTCGGACCGCGGAGCGCCTCGCGCACCGCGTTCCGTCCGTAGACGTGGTCGGCCGTCATTTCGGAACGAGCTGGAAGCTGTCCGCGACGTCGCGGACCTCCCAGCCGGCGGCGTCGATTGCGTCCCGGAGCCGGTCGGCCTCGAAGAAGTCGCGATCTGCGCGCGCCTGCCGGCGCCGCTCGGCGAGCTCGGCCACCTCCGGCGGCGCCTCCCGGCTTTGCGCGAGGCCGCCGAGCCCGAAGAGGTCGAGCGCGCGGCCCACGAGCTCGTGGTCCCGCCACTCATGCAGCTCGGCCAGCGCACCCGGCGTGTTGAAGTCGTCGTCGAGCTCGGCGCCGAAGCGCTCCCATGCTCCCTCCGGCGCCGGCTCCGAGGGATTCCGGAACACCTCCCGGAAGCCGGCGGCCCGCGCCGACGCCTGTTCGAGCGTCTCCTCGGAGAAGTCCATCGGCTTCCGCCAGTGTGCGCCGAGGAAGAGCATCAGCAGCGTCTCCGCCCCCCACTCGTCGATCCCCTCGCGAAGCGTGACGACGTTCCCGAGCGACTTCGACATCTTGTCGCCCGTGAACTCGAGCATCCCGTTGTGCGCCCACAGCTTGGCGAACTCGTGGCCGACGGCCCGCGACTGCGCGAGCTCGTTCTCGTGGTGCGGGAAGACGAGGTCGAGCCCGCCGCCGTGGATTTCGAACACCGGGCCGAGCAGTTCCTCCGCCATCACCGAGCACTCGATGTGCCAGCCGGGGCGGCCGCGCCCCCAGGGCGAGTCCCACCACGTGTCTTCGTCGGGCTTGTTCGCCTTCCAGAGTGCGAAGTCGCGGGGATCCTCCTTCAGCTCGCTCGGCTCCTCGCCCTGCTCGACCTGGTCGGGCCGCTGGCCCGAGAGCCGTCCGTACTCCGAGTCCTCCCCGACCCGGAAGTAGACGTCGCCGCCCGCCTCGTACGCGTAGCCGCGCTCGATCAGCTCCTCGATGAACCGGATCATCTGCGGGATCACCTCGGTCGCCTTCGGGAGGTGGTCCGGCATGCCGAGGCCGAGGTCGGCCGTGTCCTGGAGGTACCAGTCCGTCGCCTCCGCGGCCAGCTGCGCGCTGGCGCCCGGTGCCGCTTCGTAGATCTTGTCGTTCACGTCGGTGATGTTGTGGACGAAGGTCACGTCGTAGCCGCGCTCTCGCAGCCAGCTGCGGAGCCACATTCCGAGGACGAACGGCCGTGCGTTGCCGACGTGCGCCCGCGCGTAGACGGTCGGGCCGCAGATGTACATCCGCACCGGGCCGGGCGGCGGCGGCAGCTCGTCGAGCCTACGTCCGAGTGTGTTGTAGAGCCTGATCGACACGGCGAATCGCTTCCTCCTCGGGCAGCGCGGCCAGTATCGCCGTTAGCTCCGGGCCGCGGCCGCGCCCGGTCAGGGCAAGGCGCAGGGCGCGAAGGTCGCCGCCCACCGCCTTCAGTTCCCGCACCACCGTTCGCGGCTCCGCGCCGGCGAGCTCCTTGAACCGTTCCAGCGTCTCCGGCGACTCAGTCGGCGCCGGATCGGGCGGTTGGACGACCTGCCCGGCGTAATCCGCCGCTTCGCGCAGGTCGCGCGCGCCGCGAGCCGCCGGCACGGCCGCGACCGGGATCCCCGCGCGCGCCGCCAGCTCGTCGTCGGCGAGACCCTGGATCGTCTCGACCGCCAGCCGGCGGATGCGCGGCAGGTCGTAGTGGACGTCGTGGCGCGGGATCCCGAGCTCCTCGAGGTAGGCTCGGACGGCCTCAGCGGGGATGCCGAGCTCGCGCAGCGATGCCACGGTGGACCCGGCCTCGCGCTTCGAGAGCTTCCTGCCGTTCTCCCCGAGGATCAGGCCGTGGTGGACGTACTCGGGCGGAGTCGTCCCGAGCGCCTCGTGGAGCCGACGGTGGAGCTCCTCGTTGGGGCGGTGGTCGTTTCCGCGGTAGACGTGTGTGATCCCGAACTCAGCGTCGTTGACGACGCTCGCCAGGTGGTAGGTGGCCGTGCCGTCCTCGCGCAGCAGTGTCGTACGGCCGAAGCGCTCGCCGCCGAGCTGCTCGGCGGCGTGGCGGTAGCTCTCCTGCCGCTCGCTCTGGCGCACCGGGCCCTCGTCCCAGGCGAGCCCGAGCCATTCGAGGTCGCGGAGGATCTCGTCTTCCCCACCGGGGACGTTGCGCGCCGGATCCGTGTCGTCGATCCGGAGGAGCAGGTGCTCCCCCTCCCGCCGGTTGATCACGGCACTGAGGGCGTTCCCGACGTGGAGCGACCCGGTCGGGCTCGGCGCGAAGCGGACGCGCTTCATCTCGCGAATGTAACGGCCGCCCGGCACAGAGCCGGGCGGCCGCCTCATGCACAGAGCTCAGTCGTCGGTCGAGCGGAAGTAGTGGTGTTCGCGGTAGTTCGCGATCTTTCGCGCAATCCGGACGCTCGTCTCGTCCGCGTTGCGGAAGTGGATTCCGGACCAGATCCGCGCCCCGACGATCTCGTCGATCGCATCGGAGACACGGGTGAAGCTGCGGGTCCTGCCCGCCACATTCGTGTCCGTCCAGGACAGGCAGTCGGTGTCGAAGAACTGCTGGAGCGTCCTGCCCATCGAGCCGCTGAGGCCGAGGTGGCCCGACGGGTGCTCCGGGTACGGCGGGTTGGCGATGAACGGCAGCCAGTTCGGATCCGGGTCGGTCCGCGGGTTGCCGTCGCTCGCCGCCTCGCGGATCGCCGTCGTAGGCCGCCAGAACGACCAGTGCGCCTTTTCGTCCCACACCGCGACGAACGCGTCGGCGGCGGTCATGTAGGTCTCGGCGAAGAGGCGCGCGTTGTCCACGATCGTGAGGCCGTGGGAGACGGAGAGCGAGTTGAGGATTCGGTTCCACGTCCTCGGCGGGTTCTCCATCCAGTACAGCGCTGCCTGCCCCTCGTCGGCCGATCGCGTCGTGCTGTTCACCGAGCCGAGCGACTTGACCTCGTCGAAGTCACGCGCGTACTTCTTGCTGGTCAGGTCGTACGGCCCGGACGACCGGAACTGCGACACCCGTTCGATCAGGAACGGCTTCACGTCCTTGACCCAGGCATTCGGGTCGCTCGTCCCGCCGGGCAGCGGGATCCGCCAGGCACCCGGCGCGAACCCCTCCACGAAACGGAAGGAGCCGAAGCGCCCGTCGGCCGTCCGTGAGGCGATCATCGCGGCGGCGGCCGCCTCGCCGACGGCGACGCCGCGGGTCTTCTCCGGCCCAGCCGGGATGCCGAGCAGCGTGGCGTCGTACAGCGCCTGGAGCGCGGACTGCTGCCCCGGGACGATGTTGAGGAGCACCTTGTAGGCCGCGGCCGCAGCGGCTGCGTCCTTCGAGTCCGTCGGCGTCGCAACCCGCGACGTGAGCAGGTAGCCCTCGTGGCCCCCGTCGATCGCGTTGACGGCGTCGTAGACGGCTCCCTGCACCATCGCCATGTGCAGCGTGGACACGTTGGGCGCCTGCGCGGCGGTGACGTAGAGCGCGTTCGCCGCATACTGGTTCCACTGCGTGACGGTGTCTGCGCAAGCGACCGCCGGAGCGGTCAGCACTGCGAGCGCCGCCAGCGCAGCGGCCAGCGTCGTTCTGAGCATCTCAACCTCCTGTTGATTGCCCAGAGCCTCGAACGTCGCCGCCTTGGAGTCCATGCGACATTCGTCGTATCTTTAGAGCCCGTGACGGAGTTTGTGAGAGGGGATGCGCAGCGCTTGCTGCGATTCGTTGCCGACGCCGAGTCGGTTGCCGGCGACGATCCGTTCAGCGGGGATTTCCTCGCCGAGCTCGGGCAGCTCGTCGAGGCGGACTGGATCAACTTCTGTGAGCTCGACCGGGTGCGTTGCCGAGACCTCCGAAGGGTGCGACGCACGGGGGACACCGACGACGAGGTGGAGACGGGCAACGCCTTCTGGGAGTTCGTGATTCACGAGCACCCCGTGTGTGCCGAGCACCAGCGAGGCAGCTTCCTCGCGCTGAAGCTCTCCGACTTCTTGAGCCGCCGGGAGCTCACCCGCTCGCGCCTCTACAACGAATGGTTCCGCCCGAATGGGATCCAGCACGAGCTGACCGTCCCGATCCCCTCACCTCTCTGGCACACGAAGACATTCCTCTTCGACCGGACGGGGACGCGCGACTTCACCGAGCGCGACCGGCTCATCCTGGATCTCCTGCAGCCGCACCTCGCCCGGATCTGGCAGGAAGCAAAGACGCGTCGACTCCTGGAGTCGATGCTCGAGGAGCTGGCCCAAGGGACGGAGAACGAGTCGCGCGGTGTCGTGTTCCTCGACGCGTTCGGCGACGTGGAGTTCGCCTCACCTCCGGCGCGCCGGCTCATCCGTGACTTCTTCGGCGCGGAGCTGGGCTCCCTCCTCCCGCCGGAACTGCAGGCGTGGTTCGCCGACGGGCCGAGCATGCTCGTGCTGCCGCAACCGCCGAGAAAGCTGACCGTCGAGCGGTCGGGTGATCGGCTGCTCCTGACCGAGACTCGTCCGGAGGTCGAGCTGACGAAACGAGAGCAGGAGGTGCTCTCGTGGGTCGCGCGTGGGAAGACGAACGCGGAGATCGCGCGACTGCTCTGGGTCTCGCCCGGAACGGTCCGCAAGCACCTCGAGAACGTCTACGCGAAGCTCGGCGTCAGCACGCGAACCGCGGCCGTCGCCCGCTTCCTTGGGCTGCTCGAGGCCGAGGCTTCCTGAGCTAGCTCCGCAATTCCGACGAGGCCCAGAGCACCGACAGGATCGGCGCCGCCACGACGAAGGCGAGCATGACAAGCGCCCGCAGTGTGTCCCTGGTTCCCATCGACCCTCCTGCATCGGCGCGCCGGCGCGGGAACTAAAGTCGTGCCCGTGAAGGAAGCAAGCTCGCAAGAGACCCCGTACGGCCGCTACATCACGTCCGACGGTTGGTTCGTCCTCAACCTTGGCGACGCGCTCGCCGTGCGCAACGACGAGAAGGGCGGCGCGACGTACCCGCTCGAGTCGCGCGAGTGGCCGTTTCGCGACGTCGGCGTCCGCGTGACCGTGCTCTCGCCGGGCGAGCCGAACGCGCTCTACCACTCGGAGGGCGTGCAGGAAGGGTTCCTCGTGTTGTCCGGCGAGGCCACGCTGGTCGTGGAAGAGGAGGAGCGTCCGCTCCGGCAGTGGGACTACTTCCACTGCCCGGCCGAGACCAGTCACGTGATCGTCGGCGCCGGCGAGGGACCGTGCGCGATCCTCATGCTGGGAGCGCGGCCCGAGGTCGAGACGCTGCGCTACCCGGTGAGCGAGGCGGCGGCGCACCACGGCGCCTCAGCGACGAAGGACACGGAGGACCCGGACGAGGCCTACGCGGACTGGCCCGGCGAGTACGTCCCGGTGCGCCTGCCGTGGCCGCCGGACGCGAGCTGACCTCCGGAGCGGTGGAAGCCGAGCTCCTGGCCTGGTCCCGCGCGAACGGCCACGACCTGCCCTGGCGCCGGCGGCGGGATCCCTACGCCGTCCTCGTCTCCGAGGTGATGCTCCAGCAAACGCAGGTGCCGCGCGTCGTGCCCCGGTTCGAGCGGTGGCTGGAGCGCTGGCCGACGGTCGAAGCGCTTGCCGCGGCCGGGCTCGACGAGGTGATCCGCGAGTGGCAGGGGCTCGGCTACAACCGCCGCGCGGTCAGCCTCCACCGGGCGGCGGTGCTCGTCGCCGAGCGCGGCTGGCCGGACGACCTGACCGAGCTTCCCGGCGTGGGCGAGTACACGGCTTCGGCGATCCGCAGGTTTGCCTTCGGCGACGATGTCCTGCCGGTCGAGACCAACGTGCTCCGAGTGATCGAGCGGACCGGAGCGAGCTTTTCGCCGGCCGCCGCCGAGGCGCTGATGGACCTGGGCCGAGAGGTCTGCCTGGCGCGGATACCGCGCTGCGACGTCTGCCCGCTCTCGTCAGCCTGCCCTTCTGTCGGACGCCGTTACGAACCGCTTCGCAAGCAGTCGCGCTTCGAGGGGTCGTTTCGCCAGCGCCGCGCGGAGACGCTGCGGCAGGTTGCCGAGGGTCACAGTTCCGGTCTTGACGCCGACGCTGTCGCCTCGCTCGAGCGGGACGGGCTCGTCGAGGTTCGCAGCGGCCTAGCCCGCCTGCCGGAGTAGCGCGACCGCCTGCGCGACGAGCCCTTCGCGCCGGCCGGTGAAACCAAGGTGGTCGGTGGTCGTGGCCCGCACGGAGATCCGCGCGGGCTCGACGGCCAGCGTCTCCGCCAGCCTGGCCCGCATCTCCTCGCGGCGGTCGGCGATGCGCGGCTGCTCGCCGATCAGGATGCAGTCGGCGTTCACGAGCTCGAACCCGGACGCCGTGACCTTTCCGTACGCGTTCCGGAGCAGGAGCAGGGACGAAACGCCACGCAGCATCTCGTCGTCGGACGGGAAGAGCGAGCCGATGTCCCCGAGGCCGGCTGCGCCGAGGAGCGCGTCGATCAGGGCATGGCTGACGACGTCGCCGTCGGAGTGGCCCGCGAGCCCGCGGTCGTCGTCGAACGTGATCCCGCCGAGCACGAGCGGGATCCCGTCGGCAAACGCGTGGGCGTCCACCCCGAGGCCGATGCGGAGCTCAGACAGCGAGGGCCTCCTCGAGCTCCTCCAGCGACCTGATGCGGATCGCCTCCGAGGGAGGCTCGTGCAGGTACCCCCACGGGCCGCGTCGCACGTGGACGGCCGTCATGCCGGCGGCGAGCGCGGGCTCGACGTCATTGTCTACGCGGTCCCCGACGTAGGCGATCTCCGTCGGGCTCAAGTCGACGGCCTCCGAGATCCGCTCGAAGAACTCCTGCGCCGGCTTCTCGACGCCCCAGCGCGCCGAGGATCCGAGCACCTCGACGTGGTCGCGGAGCAGCTCCTCGGTCTCCCGCGGCGTGTTGCCGACCGCCGCCACCCGCAGACCGCGCGACCGCAGCCGCTCGATCGCCGGCAAGGCGTCGGGGTAGAAATCCGGCTCGAGCCAGGTGGAGGCAGCAGGCTCGATGCCGAGGAGCTCCCAGACTCGACGGTGCTGCTCGCCCCGCGCCGCGAGACCGCCGAGGATGCCCATCAGCGTAAAGCGGGGGACGCCCGCAGCGTCCGCGGCGCGCTCCCACATCCCGGTCTCGTCGACGAGAGTCTCGCCGACGTCGAAGACGACCGCTTTCAGAGCCAGGCGGCCACCAGATCCAGGTCGGCCTGCTCCGTCACCTTGATCAGACGCCGGTCACCCGCGACGACCTTGACGCGGCCGCCCCTCGCCTCCACGAGGGCGGCGCAGTCGGTCGCCTCCGCGTCCTGCGTGGCGGCCGCCCGCAGCATTGGCCAGACGAACGCCTGCGGTGTCTGTGCGCCCACGAGGCTGTCGCGGTCGAGCGTCTCGACCACTCGGTCGCCGTCGACCCGCTTCACCGTGTCCGGGATGGGCACGGCCGGCACGGCGCCGTCCCATCCCTCGGGCAGCGCCGTTAGTAGGCGCTCGAGCACTTCCTCGGCGAGGACCGGCCGCGCGGCGTCGTGGACCAGGGCGACCGCAGCATCGTCCGGCACCTCGGCGAGCCCGGCGCGGACGGATGCGGCCCGCGTCTCCCCGCCGGTGACGACGGACTCGACCTTCCCGCACGCGAGCTCCTCGGCGAGGAGGATCACCGGCTCTTCCCAGTCCGGCGGCGCAACCACGACGATCGAGTCGATCCAGTCGGACGACTCGAGGCGCTCGAGGCTCTCCGCCAGCAGCGGACGTCCGTTGAGCTGCGCAAAGGCTTTGGGCCGGTCCAGTCCCAAGCGCTCGCCGCGACCCGCTGCGACGATGACGGCCCAGACCGACATCAGGCGGCGAGCGGCGTTACGCCGCGGCGCCGGCCTTCGCGCGCTTCTTCTTCGAGCCGACGTCGGAGACGAGCACGTCGTCGAGCCACTCGGCGGTCTCTTCCTCGTCCATGCCCTTCGCGTACATCAGCTCGCTGATCAGGATCTTCTTGGCCTTGACGAACATCTGCTTCTCGCCCGTCGAGAGCCCCTTGTCCCGGTCGCGCAGGGAGAGGTTCCGCACGACCTCGGCCAGCTCGAAGATGTCGCCCGTCTTCATCTTGTCGCGGTTGTGCTTGAACCGGCGGTTCCAGTTCTTCGGCATCGTCGTGCCGTTGCCGGTCAGCGCCTTGACGACTTCTTTGACGGTGTCCTCGTTGATGACCTTCCGCAACCCGACTTTCTCGGCGTTGTCGGCCGGCACGTTGACCGTCATGTCGTTGTGAAGGATCTGGATCGTCAGGTACTCGCGCTTCTCACCCAGCACCTCGCGCGACTCCTTCTTGACGACCGTGCCTGCCCCGTGGTGCGGATACACCACCTTGTCGCCGACCTTGTACAAGCCCGACCTCCCCGGTCAATCGATTACACACAACCGCCGGCGGGTGACGAAACCGCCGGCGAGGTAGGGCCAGTATAGCGAAAGCGGCCTGAAAAAGCCACTTTTTCCAGGGGTTTTACGGGTTGGTAACCAAAAATCCCTGCTAGCGCCGGGGTTCTCGCGCGGCTGCCTTCTGCGCAAGCGCAGCCCCGATCGCCTCCCTCAGCGTCTCGACCGGCCGAGCCTTCGCACGCCTCGTCGCATTGGTCGCGGCGGGGACGATCACGTCGGTGAGCCCGAGCTTCTCGCACTCCTCGAGTCGGCGCTCGGCCTGGGTCGCCGGCCGGAGCCGGCCCGTCAGGCCGATCTCGCCGAAGGCCGCGGTCCCGGCCGGCACCGCTGCGTCCTTCGCGGCCGACGCAATCGCGAGCGCGACCGCCAGGTCGGCGCCCGGCTCGTCGATCCGGAGGCCGCCGGCGACGTTGACGAAGACGTCGGCCGACCCGAGCGGAATCCCGCCGTGCCGACCGAGGACGGCCACGATCATCGCGAGGCGCTTCGGGTCGACGCCCGTGCCGACGCGCCGCGGCATCGCCAGGTCGGTCGGCGAGACGAGCGCCTGGATCTCGAGCAGCAGCGGCCGCGTGCCCTCGAGCGCACAGGCGACGGCAGAGCCGATCTCCTCCTCTCTGGCGGCGCCGAAGAGCTGCGAGGGATCCGGAACGCCTACCAGGCCGGTGCCCGTCATCTCGAAGACGCCGAGCTCGTTGGTCGAGCCGAAGCGGTTCTTGGCGGCCCGCAGGACGCGATGGGCGTGGTAGCGGTCGCCCTCGAACTGAAGCACGCAGTCCACGAGGTGCTCCAGCACACGTGGCCCTGCGACGGCGCCGTCCTTCGTCACGTGGCCGACGAGGAAGAGCGCAACGCCTGCCTCCTTCCCGACGCGCAGCAGGCGCGCCGACGCTTCCCTCACCTGCGAGACGGAGCCCGGCGCGGAGCCAACCTCGGACGACCAGAGCGTCTGCACCGAGTCGATCACACAGACGGCGGGCCGCTCGGCCTCGAGCGTGGCGCAGATTGCGTCCAGATCGGTCTCCGCCAGGATCTCCACCCGCTCGGCTCCGCCCAGCCGCGCCGCACGGAGCTTCACCTGCGCCGCGGACTCCTCACCGGTCACGAGCAGCGCGCGCCGGTCCTTCGACATGGCTGCGAGCGCCATCAGCAGAAGGGTGGACTTCCCGACGCCGGGCTCGCCGCCTACCAGCACGAGTGAGGCCGGCACAAGGCCGCCGCCCAGCACGCGATCGAGCTCGGACACCCCCGTCGGCATCCGCTCGGCCTCCTCGGCCTCGACCTCGACGAGCTTCAGGAGCGGGCGGGCCGCAGCTCCCTTCCCGTTCGCCGGCGCCGGAGCGGACTCCTCGACGAGCGTACCGAAGCTGCCGCAGCCCGGGCACCGGCCGAGCCAGCGTCCGGTGGACCGACCGCATTCGGAGCAGGCGAACTTGAGGGCAGGCTGGGCCACGCCTCCACCCTAGGGCCGTAGACGGACGGTCTTCGTCACGAATCCGCAACGAATCCGTAATGACTGTCGCCGAGAATCGCAGCATGAGACTTACAGTCACGATCGGCGCCCTGGCGGCAGTGTCCGCGCTCCTGCTCACCGCGTCCGGAACGGCGGCAAGCTCGCCGCGGATCGTCTTCCGCATCGTCCACCTGACGACTCCCAAGCGGCCGCCCGAGCTCTGGTCGGTGCTCCCGTCCGGGGCCGATCGGCGACTGCTGGTCCGCGGCGGCGAGCAGGCGGCCTGGTCGCCGAGCCGAAAGCGGATCGCCTTCAGCGGCGCCGGCATCCTCGGCCGCGAGGGCATCTGGGTGACGAACGCCGACGGGACCGGGCGGCGCCGCCTCACGCGCGCGGCCGGCGACGGCGGCCCGACGTGGAGCCCGGACGGGCGACAGATCATGTTCCGCCGCTCGGGGCTCGCCAGTTTCGACCTCTGGATCGTTCCCTCCGCCGGCGGAGTCGCGAAGCCGTTCCTCGCCACGCCGGTCGCCAACGAGCTGGATCCGGACTGGTCGCCCGACGGGAGGCGGCTCGCGTTCCAGAGCTCGCGCGGCGGGTCGATCCAGATCTGGGTCCTCGACATCCGCACGAAGCACGCCCGCAGGCTCACGAACGGCCCGCTGTCGTTCTCTCCGGACTGGTCGCCGAGCGGGAAACGGATCGCGTTCGCCAGCCGGGGGCGGATCGGAGTCATGGACGCCCACGGGCGGCACCGGCGCACGCTCCCGAGCGGCTCCCCGAACAGCGCCGACGACCCGGCGTGGTCGCCCGACGGCAAGCGGATCACGTTCCAGCGCGGCGGCCAGGTGCTCTCGATGCGCGCCGACGGCCGCGACCGCCGCTACGTCACGCGCGCCCTCTGGGGAACGAACGGCGAGCCGGACTGGTAGGCCGACACCGGAGGGGCTCGTCAAGCGTTGGACGACGATCGGAGCGCGTTTCTGCCCTAGCGGCCGGCGCGCACGACGATGCTGCCGACGACCTTGTCGTGCAGCGCCTGGTTCTTCGAGTCCCAGAGCGGCCAGAGGTAGTCCAGGACAATCGGCAGGAAGAAGAATCCGAAGACGACCATGATTCCGTAGCGGCCGAACGCCCTGCCGTAGCCGATCGACCCGCCCGTCTGCTCGCTGATGACCCTGATCTTGGCCGCACGCTTGCCGTACGTCTGGCCGCGCTCGTTGCCGTGGAGCACCGTGAAGTAGACGAACGGAAGCAGCAGGGTGACGACGTACGCGATGCCGAGCACCGCCCACGCGCCGCTCGAGTCGTCGGGATCGATCGCGAAGATCACGCCGAGGATGATCGCGAGCGGGATCAGGAGGATCAGGGTGTCGAGCAGGTAGGCCCCGACCCGCGAGAGCCACGACGCGTAGGCAGCCTCTCCCGTCGTGGGCGCGGCGAGCGCCTCTCGCTCCGCCGCCTCCTCGGGGTACGAGGGGAGCTCGGTCACTACGCCGTATTCTCCCGCCGGTGGCGGACGGCGAAGCTCCTCTCAACGTCTGGGATTACGAGCGACTGGCGGAGCAGAAGCTCGACGCCGGCTCGTTCGGGTACTTCGCCGGCGGCGCCGGCGACGAGCACACCGTCCGCGGCAACCTGGCCGCGTTCGACCGCTGGCGGCTGAGGCCGCGCGTGCTCGTCGACGTCGGCGAGGTCTCCGCCGCGACGACCGTGCTCGACACGGAGCTGTCGATGCCGATCCTCACCGCACCCGTGGCGTACCAGCGCATGGCGCATCCCGACGGCGAGGTCGCCGTCGCGCGGGCCGCAGCCGCCGCCGGCACGCTCATGTGCCTCTCGTCCTTCGCCACCTCCGGCCCGGCCGACGTCGCGGCGGCCGGTCCGGGCGACCGCTGGTTCCAGCTCTACTGGCACCCGGACCGCGGCATCACCACCGAGATGCTCGAGCGGGCGCGTGACGCCGGGTTCTCGGCCGTGGTGCTGACCGTCGATCTTCCGGTGCTCGGGAAGCGCGAACGCGACCTGCGCACCGGGTTCTCGCTCAAGCCTGAGTACCGGCTGGAGGTTTACACCTCCGCGCTCGGCGACCTCGGCGTGATCACGCCCGCCTCGGCGGCGCGGCTCGTGAACCCGAACCTGACCTGGCGCGACCTCGAGTGGCTCCACGACGCAGCCGGCCTGCCGGTGGTGGCGAAGGGGATCCTGACCGCCGAGGATGCACTGCTCGCAGCGGAGCACGGCTGCGCCGCCGTCGTCGTCTCCAACCACGGCGGCCGGCAGCTGGACCGGGCCGTCGCCTCGCTCGACGCGCTGCCCGAGGTCGTCGAGGCCGTCGGTGAACGGGTGGAGGTGCTGATGGACGGCGGGATCAGGCGCGGCACTGACGTCGCGATTGCGCTCGCCCTTGGCGCCCGCGCCGTGCTGGTCGGAAGAGCGGTGACGTGGGGCCTCGCGGTGGGCGGCGAGCCCGGCGCGCGCCACGTTCTCGAGCTACTGCGGGACGAACTCGTGCTCGCGCTCGCGCTCCTCGGCTGCCCGAGCCCCGACGCCGTCGGCCGCGGCCACGTCGTCGCGGCCCCGCCGGGCGGCTGACGCCAGGAGCAGCCCAGCCAGGATCGCGACGACCCCGACGAGCTGGAGCAGGGACGGGCTCTCGCCGAGCAGCAGGGCGGCGAAGAGCACCGAACAGACCGGCTGGAGGGTCAGCAGTACCGAGGTCACGACCGCCGGGAGCCGTGGCAGCGACACCGTGATCAGCAGCCAGCCGAGCACCTGAGAGGAGAGGGCGAGCAGGAGGAGCCAGCCCTGGGCCGAGACCGAGGGCCAGAAGTCAAGGTCGCCGAGCGCGAGTCCGATCGGGATCGTCAGGAGTGCGGACGCGAGCGTGGCGTCGAACAGCGGGCCGGCGACGCGACGCCGCGAGCTGTGGCGAAGGGCAAGCAGGAACCCGGTGTAGGCGACACCCGTCAGGAGGCCGAAGATCACGCCGAGAGTCGGGTCCTCGCCGTAGGCGCCCTGCTCGAAGGCACCCGAGATCAGGACGACGCCGGCCATCGCGAGCGGAATCGCGACCAGCATCTCCCTCGCCGGTCGCTCCCGGAACATCATCCACGCGACGAGCCCGACGAGGACGACCTGCGTGTTCCCGAGCACCGTCGCAAGACCAGCGCCTACGTACTCCACGGACCGGTGCCAGATCACGAGGTCGACGGCCAGGAAGGCCCCGGCCAGCCACGCCCAGGCCCGCGCCCGCAGCGGCCGCCGTCCGAAGCGGCCGTCCTCCCACCACGCGAGGACGAGGAGCGGCGGCAGCGCGTAGGCGCAACGGAAGAACGCCCCGGTGTCGGGCGAGACATCGGCGAGCCGGTACAAGATCGCCGAGAAGGCGATTGGCAGCGTCCCGGCGAGCGCGAAGAGCGCCGGCCGTCCTGCTACTGCGCTTCGGGCTCTAGCGCTCGGAGTCGTCCGAGGGGGGGTCGTCGTCGCCGGACTCGCCCTTCGGCTCGTCGCCGGCGGGCACGGTCACACGGTCCTCGGCGGGCGGAGCGCCCGGGATGATCGTGAGGTCGACCTCGTCATCCGAGTCGGGCTTGCGGTTGACCAGGATCGTCGAGCCGGGCTCGATCGACCGCCCGAGGACGAAGTCCGCGAGCGGATCCTCGATGTAGCGCTGGATCGCGCGCTTGAGCGGGCGGGCGCCCATGGTCGGGTCGTAGCCCTTCTCGACCAGCAGGTCCTTCGCCTCGTCCGTGAGCTTGATGTCGGTCTCATGCTCAGCCATCTGGTTCTCGAGCCGCTTCATCAGCAGGTCGACGATCGTCAGGATCTCCTCGCGCGTGAGCTTGTGGAAGACGTTGACCTCGTCGATCCGGTTGAGCAGCTCGGGCCGGAAGACCTTCTTCAGCTCGCCCATGATCCGGTCCTTCATCTCCTCGTAGGAGAGGCCGGTGTCGTCGCCGAGCGAGAAGCCCAGGGTCTGGTTCTTCGAGATCGTGGCCGCGCCGATGTTCGAGGTCATGATCACGATCGTGTTCCGGAAGTCGACCTTGCGCCCCTGGGCGTCGGTGAGCTTCCCGTCCTCGAGGATCTGCAGGAGGATGTTGAACACGTCCGGGTGCGCCTTCTCGATCTCGTCGAGGAGGACGACCGAGTACGGCTTGCGGCGGACTGCCTCGGTGAGCTGGCCGCCCTCGTCGTAGCCGATGTAGCCCGGGGGCGAGCCGACGAGCCGGGACACGGAGTGCTTCTCCATGTACTCCGACATGTCGACCTGGATCATCGCGTCCTCGTCGCCGAATAGGAACTCGGCGAGCGTGCGGGCGAGCTCGGTCTTCCCCACGCCCGACGGGCCGAGGAAGATGAACGAGCCGGTCGGCCGCTTCGGGTCCTTGATCCCTGCGCGGGCGCGGCGGATCGACTTCGAGACGGCGACGATCGCCTCCTCCTGGCCGATCACCCGCTTGTGGAGCTCCTCCTCCATGCGGATCAGCTTTTGGGTCTCGGCCTCGGTCAGCTTGAAGACGGGGATGCCCGTCCACATCGAGACGATGTCGGCGATCTCGTCCTCCGCGATCACCGGCTTCTCGGTGGTCTCCTCGTTCTGCCAGCTGTCCTCGAGCTCCCGCTTCTTCTGCGTGAGCTTCCGCTCCTTGTCGCGGAGCGACGCGGCCTTCTCGAACTCCTGGGCCTCGATCGCGCCTTCCTTCTCCGTGCGGACCTTGTCGATCTCCTCCTCGAGCTCGCGGTGCCGCGGCGGCGCGCTCATCGTCTTGATGCGCATGCGCGAAGCGGCCTCGTCGATCAGGTCGATCGCCTTGTCGGGGAGGTGCCGGTCCTGGATGTAGCGGTCGGCGAGCAGCGCGGCTGCGCGCAGCGCCTCGTCGGAGATCGTGCAGCGGTGGTGCGCCTCGTAGCGGTCGCGCAGGCCGCGGAGAATCTCCACGGTGTCGTCCACCGACGGCTCGTCCACGCGGATCTGCTGGAAGCGGCGCTCGAGGGCGGCGTCGCGCTCGAGGTACTTGCGGTACTCGTCGAGCGTCGTGGCGCCGATCGTCTGGAGCTCGCCGCGGGCGAGCGCCGGCTTCAGGATCGAAGCGGCGTCGATCGCGCCCTCGGCGGCGCCGGCGCCGACGAGGTTGTGGAGCTCGTCGATGAACAGGATGATGTCGCCGCGCTGGGTGATCTCCTTCATCACCTTCTTCAGGCGCTCCTCGAACTCACCCCGGTACTTCGACCCGGCGACGAGCGCCGCGAGGTCGAGGGTGTAGATCTGCTTGCCCTTCAGGAGCTCGGGCACCTGGTTCGAGGAGATGCGCGCCGCGAGACCCTCGACGACGGCGGTCTTGCCGACGCCCGGCTCGCCGATCAGCACCGGGTTGTTCTTCGTCCTGCGCGAGAGGATCTGCATCACGCGCTCGATCTCGGTCTGGCGGCCGACGACCGGGTCGAGCTTCGACTCGGCGGCCAGCTTGGTCAGGTTGCGCCCGAACTGGTCGAGCAGCTTGGAGCTCTTCGCCTTCTCTCCGGCGGCGCCCCCGCCCTGCTGGCGGCGGCCGGGGCCGGAGAGCATGCGGATGATCTCGTTGCGGATCTTCTCGGCGTCGGCGTCGAAGTCGAGCAGGATGCGGGCCGCGACGCCCTCGTTCTCGCGGACGAGGCCGAGCAGGATGTGCTCCGTGCCGATGTAGTTGTGGCCGAGG